>NZ_JAJCNB010000038.1:0-22404 GCF_020560825.1 Dorea sp. 210702-DFI.3.17 | reverse complement strand
AAGTGTCAAAGCCTCAATAATTACAATTTTATCCTTAACTTAATGACATTGTTTTTAGAAAAACCCCGTCCCCAATTTTCTTTTTTAGCACTTTTCACAATTGTGTGCGTCCTTCTAATGCGCGCAATAATGTTACTTCATCAATATACTCCAGATCTCCGCCTACCGGCACGCCGCTGGCAATGCGGCTGACTTTGACTCCGGTGGGTTTTATCAGCTTGCTGATATACATCGCGGTCGTCTCGCCTTCCAGGCTTGAATTTGTCGCAATGATGACTTCTTCTACATCGCCTTCCAGGCGCCGGATCAGTTCTTTCAGCTTGATGTCTCCCGGACCGATGCCAAGCATCGGGGAGATTGCGCCGTGAAGTACATGGTAGACGCCGTTGTATTTTCCTGTCTTTTCGTAAGCTGCCAGGTCTCTTGTATTCTCTACAACCATAATTGTCTTATGATCGCGATTTAAATTACTACAGATTGGGCAGAGTTCCTGATCCGTCAGGGTGCAGCATTCTTTGCAGTAACGTACATTTTCTCTTGCCTCGACCATAGTGTCTGCCAGACGTTTCACTTCTTCTTTCGGCATATGTATCAGATGAAATGCCAGTCTGGATGCTGACTTTGCACCAATGCCCGGCAATCTGGACAGCTCGTCAATCAATTTGCTGATCTGGTTACTATAGTAATCCATTCATGCCTCCTGTGAATTTGGACATACTTGCTGCAGATGCTTCATCTACTTTGTCAAGTGCCTCGTTCACTGCTGCCACCAGGAGATCTTCTAACATTTCTACATCATCTGGATCTACAACTTCTTCATCCAGTTTTACTTTTACAAGTTTTTTGGATCCTGATACTGTGACTTCTACAGCTCCGCCACCGGCAGTTGCTGTAAATTCTTTTGTCTCCATTTCTTTTGCCTGCTCTTCCATCTGACGCTGCATCTTTTGAGCCTGCTTCATTAAGTTTGCCATGTTTCCCGGCATTCCGCCTCCTGGAAATCCACCTCTTTTTGCCATAATTAATCATCCTCCACTACAATATCCATATTGATTAGTTTTTCTATATCTACAAAACTGTCCTCAAATCTCCGTCCTTCTTCTACCTGACGGACATCGATGTCCAGTTTTTTTCCGATTTTACTCTCGATCAGATTTCTGATTTCTTCTTTATGTTCTTCTGTTCCTACTACCCCGGCTCCTACTGCATCCGGCAATACGATCAGAAGTCTGTTTCCTTCTCCTGCACTTAGTCTTGCCTGCTTCAGATAATTCCGCAGCATTGGCGATGCATCAGATGTGAGTTTACGGAAATCTTTTGCCACTTGTTTTACATCTTCATTCAGAGCTTCCGGAAGTTCCGGCTTTTTCTTCGGTTCCTGTTCTGCTCCTTCCGGTCCATTTACATAGACAATACGTTCTCTCGCCGCATTTTCCATAAAATCACCGTTTTCCAGCTTTTCCTCTATTGCCCGCAGGCGGTCAAGCAATGTATCTGGATTTGTCTCCATTGCCGGACGACACAATTTAATCAGTGCTACCTCCAGCATGACCCTCTTCTGGGTTGAATATTTTAACTGACTGGTCAAATCTGAAAATACGCGAATATACCGGATCAATGCATCATCCTCAATCATCTGAGCCTCTTCTTTCAGCCGTGCCAGATTCTCACTGGATACATCTAACACATCTTCCATATCATCAGAGCTTCTGACAAGCAGAAGGTTTCTGAGATACCACGTAAAATCTGCTGAGAGCTGCGACAGTTCTCTTCCCTGCATGACCAACTCATCTACAATCTCAACGACACTGTGTACATCTCTGTCCAAAATCTTACGAAGCAGTCGGCTGAATACTTCCGTGTCCACCGCCCCCAGTACTTCCAGCACATGGTCGTATGTCAGCTTCTGTCCGATGTAAAATGCAGCACACTGATCCAAGAGACTTAATGCATCACGCATGGAACCGTCTCCCATACGTGCAATATATCGGACTGCCTTTTCTTCTACATCCCATCCTTCTTTATTAATCAATTCCTGCAATCTTGCTGAAATAGTCTCGATGGAAATGCGTTTAAAATCATATCTCTGACACCGGCTTAAAATCGTGACTGGAATCTTATGCGCCTCTGTAGTCGCCAGTATAAATATGACATACTCCGGCGGCTCTTCCAACGTCTTCAAAAGTGCATTAAAGGCCCCGATAGACAGCATATGCACCTCATCAATGATATACACTTTATAACGTCCTTCTGTTGGACGGTAGGCGACCTCTTCCCGGATTTCACGAATGTTATCGACACCATTGTTGGAAGCCGCATCGATTTCAATCACATTCATGGAATTGCCTGCGGCAATCGCCTTACAAACTGCACACTTTCCACACGGGCTTCCGTCTACCGGGTGTTCACAGTTAACTGCTTTTGCAAATATCTTGGCAACCGTTGTTTTTCCGGTTCCCCTTGTTCCACAGAACAGGTATGCGTGTCCGATACGATCTGCTTCGATCTGATTCTTAAACGTCCGCACAATTGCATCCTGTCCCTTTACATCTTCAAATTCATTTGGCCGGAATTTCCGGTATAAAGCCATATATGACATGGTTATTATTCATCTCCAAAACTAATTCCGGTGATCTTTGCCTGTCTGATGATCTCAGACTTCGGATCAACATATTTTAACTTTCCTGCTACTTCACTAAGCGGAACACGAACAATCTTATCATTCTTTACGGACATCATACAACCATAATCTTCATCTAAGATCGCGCGGGCAGCTTCTGCGCCGAGTCTTGTTGACAATACACGATCAAATGGACACGGGGATCCACCTCTTTGTGTGTGTCCGGGAATTGCGATACGCACTTCCTGCTGAGTTCTCTTCTGAACTTTTTCTGCCATCTCATAAGCTACAGAAGGATATTTCTTCTTTGCCTGTTTGTCCTTTAATTCTTTCTTGGAAAGCTTCGCGTCTTCCTTGGAAATAGCTCCTTCTGCCACTGCGATAATGGTAAACTTTTTACCTGATTTGACACGCTTGTCTATTGCCTCTGCAATCACATCCATGTCATAAGGAATCTCCGGAAGCAGAATAATGTCGGCACCGCCTGCAATTCCTGCGTGCAGTGTTACCCAGCCGACTTTATGTCCCATGATCTCAATAATAAATACACGGTTGTGGGAAGTTGCTGTTGTATGGATACGATCGATCGTATCTGTTGCGACTTCAACCGCACTGTGGAATCCAAATGTCATATCTGTTCCCCACAGATCGTTGTCGATCGTCTTCGGAAGCGTCACAACATTTAAGCCTTCCTCACGCAGAAGGTTTGCTGTCTTATGAGTTCCATTTCCACCAAGGATCACAAGACAATCCAGACTTAACTTGTGATAAGTGTGCTTCATAGCTTCTACTTTATCCAGCCCATTTTCATCCGGTACACGCATTAGTTTGAACGGCTGTCTTGAAGTTCCAAGGATTGTTCCTCCGACTGTTAAAATTCCTGAGAAATCTTCAGCTTTAAGCATTCTGAAGTTCGAGTAGATCAAACCTTTATATCCCTCTTCAAATCCATAAATCTCCACGTCTTTACGTGCCTGAAACAGTCCTTTCACCACGCCGCGCATTGCTGCATTCAGTGCCTGACAGTCTCCACCACTTGTCAACATTCCAATTCTAAGCATCTGTTTTTCCTCCTGCATCTCGTGTCATTATCTTAAAGTCATCTAATAATTCCTGTCTATGGAATCCATATCTGCTCACAGCAGCAGTTGCTGTAACCAGTATCAAACAGCTTTGCTATCTATTATTTCGTCAGTACTTCTACACTCTTTTCTTTTACAAGTACCATGTACTCTACCTGGGCTGACAATCCGTCATCATCTGTATATACGGTCCAGCCGTTATCCTCATCTACATAGAACTCCGGTGTTCCCTCGTTGATCATCGGCTCGATTGTGAACATCATACCAGGAACAAGCACCATTTCACTGCCTTTTGGTGTTACATAACTTACAAATGGCTCTTCGTGGAATTCAAGACCAATTCCATGTCCTCCAATTTCCTCTACAACAGAATATCCATTTTTCTTTGCATGCGTGTTAATCGCATATGCAATATCTCCCAGATGCCCCCATGGCTTTGCTGCCTTTAGGCCACGCTCTACACACTCCTGTGTTACACGCACGATCCGTTCTGCTCTTTCGGACACATTTCCAATCTTGAACATACGAGAAGCATCTGAATAATATCCATTTAAAATGGTTGATACGTCTACATTGATAATATCCCCTTCTACAAGGATTTCATTCTCACTTGGAATTCCGTGGCATACAACATTATTGATCGACGTGCACACACTCTTTGGAAATCCTTCATATCCAAGCGGTGCCGGAATTCCTCCGTGTTCTGTCGTGAAATCATATACAAGCTTATCGATCTGCGCTGTGCTCATACCAGCTTTGATATGTGCAGCCACATGATCCAGTACCGCTGTGTTGAGGTCAGCGCTCTTTCTGATTTCGGCAATCTGCTCCGGTGTCTTAAGAAGTGACCGGTCCGGAACAATCTGTCCTTTTTCTGCAAGCGCCCAAAGTTTTACGTCTAACCTATCCATAATTAACGTCCATCTCCTTCAAAACAAGTGCGGAGTACGCACCCATGTTTACAACTATCTCTCCATCTTCTACTATATACTCTTCGTACTCAGTTGTGTAGCCCTCATGATAAGAATACATCAGCCTTCTCATACGTCCACGCATCGGGATTTCTGCCTGCCATACAGGAACCGTTACTTCCTCCAGAGCATCACTGTTATTAATGATTACAACAATCCGCTGGTTCTGATCTGTTCTTGCATAAGCCAATACATTTTCCCGCCACTCAAGCATCTGAACAGAACCTTCCCTGAACACCGGGTATCGCTTGTGGATCCGGATCATTTCTCTGTGAAATGCAATCAGCTCCTGATCTTCATGCCCCCACGGATACGTACGTCGGTTGTCTGGATCCGTAAATCCGCACACGCCGGCCTCGTCGCCATAATAAACAGTTGGTGCGCCCGGCCACGTCATCTGCATAACGACCGCCTCACGCATAACTGCCACATTGACATTTTCATTGGCTGCTTCTGCCCCCAGTTCCTGCACACGGCCGACTCTGTGATTCGTTCTCGTCAAGAATCTGGAATGGTCATGATTCGACAATTCATTCATGGAAACCTGCAGGGACGGCGTCATCATATTGCTCATGTGATGACATATCGCATTTACAAATGCGTCGGCGTTGCCTCTTAAGTCTTCTCTTGCCTCGTCACTGTGCTTCTCCATCCCAGTCAAAAACCAGGTGACCGGCTCCATAAATGCGTCGTAGTTCATGATGGTATCCCACTCATCACCTTCCAGCCACTCGCTTGGATCTCCGTAATGCTCCGCCAGGATCAGTGCTTCCGGATTTGCTTCTTTTACAACTTTACGGAACTTTTTCCAGAATTCGTGATTGTACTCGTTACTTCTTCCAAGATCCGCTGCCACATCCAAACGCCATCCATCCGCATTGTACGGCGGTGACACCCATTTCTTCGCAATCTCAAAAATATAAGCTTCCAGTTTCGGTGAATCTTCGTAGTTCAGCTTCGGCAGTGTATCATGTCCCCACCATCCGTCATATGAACCATTGTATGGCCAGCGTTCCCGCTCTTCCTGAAAGAACCGGAAATAGCTGCGATACGGGCTGTCTGCGCTGACATATGCTCCCGGCGCATACCCTTCCTGTTTCTCGTAAATGCGCTCTCTGTCCAGCCATTTATTGAAGGATCCACAGTGATTGAACACTCCATCCAGAATCACCTTCATGCCGCGCCGATGCACCTCTTCCACAAACTGAACAAAAAATTCATTGCTGGCTTCCAGATTCTTTTTGTCCGTCACTCGTTTTTGATATTTCGTGGCATTGGCATTTTCATGATCGCCCTCTGCCAGTATATTTCCGCCGTCTTCAACAATTACTCCATAATGAGGATCAATGTAATCATAATCCTGAATGTCGTATTTGTGATTGGAAGGAGATACAAAAATTGGATTAAAGTATAACACTTCTACTCCAAGATCCTGTAAATAGTCCAGTTTATCCCAGACTCCTTTTAAATCTCCACCATAGAATTCCCGCACATCCATGGTTGCCGGATAGCGGTTCCAGTCTGTAACTTTTCTACTGTAGTCTCCGATATAGTAATATTCCCGGTCTTCCACATCATTGTCAGGGTCACCGTTGCAGAAACGATCTGTAAATATCTGATACATGACTGCACCTTTCGCCCACTTCGATGTACGAAAGCCCGGACAGACTACATAATCATAGTCTGACACCACTCGCTCTGACACTCCGCACCGGTTATAATAGCATACTTCACTGCCGCTTCGGATCTCAAAATAATACCGGAACGGCTCCTCGCCCAGCTGTCTTTTTATCTCATAATAGTCAAATACTTCGCCCGTCTGTGCCTTCTCCATCTCATACCGGATTTTCTCGTGGACAAGGCAGACATGTTCTGCATCGTCCTTAGCGGTACGGAACCGGAACACAACTTCTTCGTTGCGCTCCGGTTCGGACGGATTCACATACTGCGAAGTACCGTCGCAAAATAATGCTTTCTTATTCATCTATGCTTCATCTCCAAACAACGCTTCAAACTCTTCTCTGGAAATCTTTTCTTTTTCCAAAAGCAGTTCTGCACATGCATGAAGTACATGATCGTACTCATGAATAATGCTCTTCGCTTTTGCATAGCACTCATCTATGATCCGTTTTACTTCCTGATCGATCACACCGGCAACATTCTCACCGTAACCCCTGGAAGCATGGGCAAGATCTCTTCCGATGAAAACTTCATCGCTGTCATCGTCGTAATTGATCAGTCCGACTTTCTCAGACATACCGAACTTCGTTACCATGGATTTCGCAATACCAGTCGCCTGTTTAATATCCTGAGAAGCTCCTGTCGTAATATCATCAAAAATGATTTCTTCCGCAACACGGCCGCCAAGTGCCACTGTGATATCCTGCAGCATCTTGCCTTTTGTATTGAACATTTCGTCCTGCTCCGGAAGCGGCATCGTATATCCACCGGCACTTCCGGTCGGAATGATAGATACGCTGTACACCGGTCCCACGTCTGGAAGGACATGGAACAAAATTGCATGACCTGCTTCATGGAAAGCTGTGATTCTTCTTTCTTTTTCAGAAATAACACGGCTCTTCTTCTCTGCTCCGATTCCGACTTTGATAAATGCTTTCTGGATGTCTTCCTGCTTTAAGAAGAGGCGTCCTGCTTTTGCTGCCAGAATTGCCGCTTCATTTAATAAGTTCTCAAGATCTGCTCCTGCAAATCCTGCAGTTGTCTGCGCGATCTGTTTCAGATTGATCTCCTCACTGAGCGGTTTTCCCTTTGCGTGAACTTTTAAAATTTCTTCTCTTCCTTGTACATCCGGTCTTCCGACTACGACTTTACGGTCAAAACGTCCCGGACGAAGGATTGCCGGATCCAGAATGTCGACACGGTTCGTTGCTGCCATGACAATGATCCCTTCATTGACACCGAATCCGTCCATCTCAACAAGTAACTGGTTCAATGTCTGCTCACGCTCATCATGACCGCCGCCCATACCGGTTCCTCTTCGTCTTGCGACTGCATCAATCTCATCGATAAAAATGATGCACGGTGCATTTTTCTTAGCCTCTTCGAATAAGTCACGGACTCTGGAAGCTCCGACTCCGACAAACATTTCCACAAAATCAGATCCGGAAATAGTAAAGAACGGAACTCCTGCCTCTCCGGCTACTGCCTTGGCCAGCAGTGTCTTTCCGGTTCCCGGAGGTCCCACAAGGAGAACTCCTTTCGGGATACGCGCTCCAACCTGGATATATTTCTTAGGTTCTTTCAGGAAATCAACAATCTCCTCCAGCTCCTCTTTCTCTTCTTTCAGTCCTGCAACATGATCAAATGTAACCTTCTTGTCGCTGTCTGTGCTTAACTTTGCACGGCTCTTTCCAAAGCTCATGGCTTTGCTTCCGGCATTTCCTCCCTGACGGTTCATCATCATAAAAATGAACATCACACCTGCAAGTGTAAGAAGCACCGGCAAAATTGTTGTTGAAAATAATGTGTCCTGCGGAACATCTGCCATATCATAGTCCAGCTTATTCTCTTTCAGATAATCCTGCACTTCATTAATATCTGAAACATACAGATACCGCACCTGCTTACCGTCTTTATCTTCCTTCTTCAGTTTGATTTCCACATGTCCGGTCGGCACATTTTTATTCTGAATCACAGAAATGCTGTCTACATTGTCTCCTGTAACCAGTGTCTGAAACTCACTCCAGGTAAGTCTGTCACTCTGATTTTCGAACATGTTCGTAAACCAGAGCACTGCAAACAAAAATACAACAAGAACTAAAAGACCGGCTCCGCTGATTCCTTTATTTTTTCTAGTGTCCAAGCTTTTTGCTCCCTTCTACTCCACACCTTCTACAACTCCGATGTATGGAAGATTTCTATATTTCTGGGCATAATCCAGACCGTAGCCCACAACAAATTCATCTGGAATGTTAAATCCGACATAATCAACCTTCACGTCTTTGACACGTCTTTCCGGTTTATCTAATAATGTACAAAGTCTCAGGCTCTTTGGTCCACGTTTTTTAAGAATTTCAATCAGATAAGAAAGTGTTCTTCCTGAATCAATGATATCTTCTACGATCAGAACATCTTTTCCTTCCAGTGTCTCATCAAGGTCTTTTGCAATCTTAACTACACCGCTTGAAGCTGTTCCGTCACCATAACTGCTGACACTCATAAAGTCCATGGACACCGGCACGGTAATTCTCTTTGCCAGTTCGCACATAAAGAATACGCCACCTTTTAATACACAGATGAGATGCACTTCTTTTCCTTCATAATCTTTACTGATCTGCTCTCCAAGATCACGGATCCTCTTATCAACTTCTTCTTCCTCAACTAATACTCTTACTGTCTCTGCCATAATTTTCTCCTTTGCAAAAGTGAATTTCTAAAATCTTTTTTGTAGATTCTGTAATCTGATAACGCTGGCTCTGTCTGTGACCGACCACCCACATAATATCGTGCCCATCTGCCACCAGCCAGACTTTCTCTCGCTCTTCCTGCGAAATTTTCTCATTAATAAAATACTTTTTCAGCCTTTGCGTTCCTCCATTTTTATTAATTGCAAGGACATCTCCGGCCTGTCTGTGTCTGATTTCCACAGTGTTATTAATTATATCATAATCGAACCATTTCGTGTAGGTTTTTTCGGGAAATGCTTTCATTCCAGGTGGTCTTTCGAAAATGCGGAACTGAAACAAAGCCTCTGGATTTTCTATATTTTCATCATTTAAATGGTTTGGATCAATCATTTTTGTAGAAATGACAGGTTTCTTTTCAAACTTCACTCCTCCATAAATGCGGCTCGCCGTCACAGCATAAGGCAAATCTATTTTCCGTCCCACCTGCCGGTTCAAAAGCTCCTCTACCGCCTGTACATGTACTGCACTGATATCCTTCTCGTGCCCCGCAGCTTCACAGATGATCCGGTGGATCACATAACTTTTTAACGGTACCGGGACTTTGTCATATTCATTTTTATTCAGAATCAGACTAATAGCTCCTGTAGCAAGATTTGTTTCTTTCCGACATGATTGTGGCTCTATCTGCAACACTTTTTTCTTATACTCCTCAATCTGCATATCCACATAACTCCAAAGTTCACGCACGCTCTGAGCTGTTCTGGAAATGTGCCAGACTGCCTGTTCATTTATTTCCTCCAGTTGTGGAATAACCTGATTACGAAGCTTATTTCTTGCATAAACATTTTCTGCATTCGTCTCGTCTGTACAATAAGATATTCCCACTTTTTCTAGATATGATTCAATCTCATTTCTTCCTATATTAAGAAGTGGACGAATCCAAAATCCGGACACCGGCGCAATCCCGCCAAGTCCCCGGACATCCGTTCCCCGGCACAAATGAAATAACACGGTCTCGGCCTCATCATTTCTGTGGTGTGCCAGCGCAATTTTCCCAAAACCTTGTGCGCTCTCTTGTCTGCCATTGGCACACTCAGCATGGTGGGACTGGATATCACCATATTGAGCATTATCACATGGAACATCACTATACTGGTTTCTTACTTCCAGAAATGCCTCTCTCCTGGCCTTTCTGCCCGCTTCCTCTTCAGACATATTCCAGCATTTTGCAAGTTCTCTTATATTCTTATGATAAACAACAAGCGGAACATTCCACGCATCACAAATTTTCCGCACATAACGCTCGTCTGCGTCAGCACTGTCTCCGCGAAGGCCATGATGCACATGCACCGCCGTAATTTCCAATGTTCCATCTCCGCTTTTTTGTCGTTCATCCCGAAGCTTTGTAAGCACAAAAAGCAGGCATACGGAATCTGCACCTCCCGATACGCCTACAATTACTCTGTCCTTTTTCTCCAGCATATGCTGTTCTTCTACATAAGCTTTTACTCTCTGATACATCTGCTTTATCCTGTTAGGACGACTCTCTAATCATCTGCCCAAACATTTCCTCGCTTATTTGTTATTCAAGAATGGCTTTGATCTCTGATATCAATATATAAAATTTGCCCGCAAATTGCAAGTTTTCCATATATTTTCTCTATTTCACTATTTACATATAGACCATATTCCTTTTTTATTCTTAGAGGCAAATACTTCAACTACAATGATATTCTAAAGCTTCCAGATTCCTGTCACAAGAATTGTCATATCATCAAGAGGCGCTGCTCCTGCATATTCCATGACCCGGTTCAAAATGTGATGTGCCATTTCTCCCGGATTCTGGGACTCCACCTGACAAATGAATTCTTCCATGAGGCTGTCCTGTTTCCCCGTCGGCAAGGTGTCCAATACACCGTCTGTCACCATAACAAGAAAGTCTCCATCTTCGAGTTGTCGCCGCTCCGATTCTATATCAAGCCTTGCCAGCGCACCAATCGGAAGGGAAATAGAATGCACTTCCTCCACCTCATCTTTTCGTTTTATATATGTAGTGGCTGCTCCTGCTTTTACTATCTCACAGCTTGCATCGTACAGATCAATAATCGCCACATCAATCGTGGAAAACATTACTTCTTCCCGACCAGTCACGAGGGCTGTATTCATAATCTGAACTGCCGTTTTTACCGGGAATCCAGCGTTTAAAAGCTCTTCTAACATTTCCACTACCATCGTACTCTCCCGAAATGCGCGCTCACCTGAACCCATACCGTCTGACAGTGCCACACCTTTTCTTCCTCCCGGCAAGTCCGAGGTCAAAAATGTATCTCCGGAAATTTTCTCGCTGCCTTTTCCTATTTTGGCCACACCCTGGATCGTGTGAAATCTTGCTCCTTCCACACAGGCAACTGTGCAGTACTCGTCCCCGATAATTGGGCGTTCTCCCCTCCCGGGAACCATGATCCGGCCTGCCATTTTCCCAACTTCTGACGCCAGTTCTTTCATAGCGACAATATGCCCCTTGGACGCCTTTAACGTCAAATGTATCTCATATTTCCCCTGGGCGGTCATATAAAAAACCGAGGACAAAATCTTGATTCCGGACTTTTTTAACTGATTTCGGATTTTCTTTTTCAAATGCTCATCTTCAAATATCCCGGCATCCAGCTCGTGAGTCGTATAGCACAAAGTCTTCGCCAGGTCATTTAACTGCGCAGCAAAGCCCTCCCGGTTCTGTACCATTTTATTATTCCATATCAACTTCTGTCTCACATTTTCATAATTTTCCAGTGTCTCCCGCAAAAATCTCGGTGCCAAAAGGCACTGCTTCATAAGCCTGCGTTTTAATTCCACATTTAGCTCGGCACCGTAGTCCTGAACCGCACACAGAATTTCCCGCATCATATGATACGTTTGCTGCCGTCTCTCCCCCAGACATTTTTCTCGATTTTCACACTCCCGGCACACCTTCTGAGTCACACGCTCAAAAATGTCGTCATTTTCCTCATTTGTAAATGTAGCGCGATAATCCTCCAGCTTTGAAAATGTATCTGACAGCTTCTTTAAAGATCCTGCAAACTTGTCTACTTGAATCACATACGGATTCGTGAAAATCTGTGCTCCCCGCTCTTTCAATTCCTGCATAAAAATCTCCCCTTACTAATTCTTCTATCTCAGCTTTCGTATTCCCGCTCCGCTTTTTTCAAGAATGCCTCGGCATTCTTGTTGTGAGGTGCGCGTCATGCAATTGCATGACTTACTTCTACTGCGCACCTCTGCAAGTCTACACTCCGTTTCGGTCGGCGCAAAACCATTGTCCACCGGACAATGTGCGCCCTGCCGGAGGCCTTTTTATATAATAGGAAATGCAATTTCCTATTATGATTAGGGTGTCAAAAGGTCACTGACCTTTGATATATATTTGTACCTTGAAAACTTAACACGATATATGAAATGAAATCATATATTAATTAACGTGTCTTTTGACACCCTAATCCTATTATACAAAAAAGCTTCGGGCTTTAGCCACGGGCTAATAAGGCAGTACTTAAGAAATTATGGTGTAATCCCGATAAAGGGGGTTACACCTTTTCCTTTATTTAAGCGGATTTCTCCGCTTTTTTCTGTTTTGCTCTTTCCATTGTATCAATAATCTGTTGCTCTGTCGGAATGTCAAATAATCCGACTGCCGTAAAGTAAATATCCACTTTAACATTGTTGTGAGAATGTTTCTTCTCGTTGTTGTGAATTTCAATACGCTCAATAAGTTTGTTTACAACGGTTGGAGTAAGATGTTTCATCTCTGTAAATTCCATAAGTCCCTGATAGAGCATCTTCATATCGACAGTTTGCTTTTGAAGTTCAATGAGAACTTTTTCATTTTCCTTAACCTCTGATATAAGTCGCTTTTGCTCAGCTTCGTATTCATTTGCCATACGGGAATAACGCTCATCGGATAACTTACCGAGAATATTATCCTCATAAATTCTTGAGAATAATTTGTCCAAGTCGGATATTCTTTGCTTTGCACTTTCGGTTTTGACTCGCAAAGATCTCTCTCGGTTTACAGATTCTGCACCTTTATTTTCGGAGATAAGATAAAGGAATACACTGTTGTAACAACGGACAAAATCTGCAAGTTCGGATATAGCCTCTTTAACGATTGCCTCGAGTACAACATCTCGTATAAAATGGATTGTGCAAGTACCACGACCGTCTTTGTAGGAAGAACACCTCCAAAATTCCTGATTTTTCTTTAAACTTTTGGAAGCACAAAAGTGAAGTTTAGAACCACAATCGGCACAATATACTAAACCTGAGAACAAACTCCTTCTTCCTGTTGCAGTATTTCGCCTTTTGTTTCTCCTCAGTTCTTGCGCTCTCAGCCAAGTGTTTTCACTGATGATTGCATCCTGTGTATTGGAAATAATCTGATAATCCTCTTGTGATTTCTCAATTTTCTTATGCACTTTGTAACTGACTGTTGTACTTTTACCATTTACGGTGCAGCCGGTATATTGTCTGTTTTCAAGAATGTGGACAATAGAATTTGAACGCCAAGCATAGATATTGGTAGGCATCAAATTACTTGTTTTCTTACCTACGGAATTGAAATATGCTGTCGGAGTAAGCACTTTTTCGGCTTCAAGCTGTCTTGCAATTTGAGACGGACCTTTACCCGAAATGCAAAGATTAAATATCTTTCTTACAATTTCAGCCGCAGGCTCGTCTATGTACCATTGCTCCTTATCGCCTTCAATTTTCTTGTAACCGTAAGGCACTGTTGAAGAAATCCTCATACCTTTTGACGCTTTCATTTCATTAACGGCACGGATTTTCTTTGAGGTTTGTGCGGCATACCACTCGTTAAAAATATTATGAAACGGCATCATTTCCGTCCCCATACCTTTCGTGGTATCAACATTTTCTTGTATGGCTATGAAGTTGACGCCTAAGGTCGGATAAACAATTTCCGTATAGTGACCGCAAAGCAAATGCTCTCTGCCAAAGCGAGATAAGTCTTTTACAATTACGGTTGACACCTTACCTGCTTCAATAAGGCTTTCCATTTCCTGAAAGCCGGGACGGTTAAATGTTGTTCCGCTGATACCGTCATCGACAAAGAATTGCGGATGTAAATATCCGTTTTTCTTTGCATAGGTCATCAGAATTTCTTTTTGATTTGATATTGAATTACTCTCACCCTCTAAATTGTCGTCTTGAGATAAACGGCAATACAGAGCGGTGATTTTTTCTTCTTGCCCTTGTATATTTTTGTTTGTTGCCATAAACTATTTGCTCCTTTCTGTGACAACATGGCATTGCAATGTATAGGTATTGTACACTTGCAATGCCGCAGTGTCGATTGTGCAAACTTATGCTATCTTTAATTCTGTAAGCAAATCTTCAAATTGTTGAAGCACATTTTCTCTGCCATTGGGATTAAAATGTGTGCTGACTTCGTAAGTTGTATTGCCTATTTTCATAAAGAACGGTTCATCATTCTTTTCAAAATACGGTGCATATATTGAGTTGTTTTTATCTGTCATCTTTCATCCCTCCTGTTTCTTTCTCTTTGCCTCTGCCATTTTTCAAGCAGTGAAATGATTGTCTTTTGCATATCGGATTTGGTGTAGCTTTTCGGAAAATATTTGCGTATATCCTCTTCCATAAATCTAACTTGTTCTTTTTGATTTGGCTTTTCTTCATTGAGAACGGCGAAAACCGTATCGACGAAAAAGTTGCCGTCTTTACTGAATTTTCTTAATCGCTGTGCCTGCGATAATGACGGTGTTGCGTCGGTAAATTCTATTTGTTCAAGTAATATTTGTTGTTCATATTCCGACAGATATGAAAGTTCAACCGCAGGAGTAAAGGCTATCCTTTCCTCGTCAACAAGTTTAAGTAATTCGGGTATTAAGTTTGTTAAGCGGATATATCGCTGAACATTTCTGCCGCTTTCGGTATCGGATATGTTATCTCTTGACTTGTGGACAACTTGTCCATAAGTTTTACCTTGATGTTTCAAAGCCTCTGATTTCATTTTGTATGCAAAAGCTTTTTCGCTCGGTAAAATATGTTCACGGTGTATGTTTGAATCCACCATTTGCACAATCGCCTCGTCTTTTGTGAGTTCTTCGATTATTGCGGGTACGCTTGTTATCCCGAGTTCCTTGCACGCCTCAACTCGTCTGTGTCCGCTGATAATTTCATATTTACCCGCCGGAAAAGAACGAACTATTATCGGTTCAAGCAATCCGTTTTCTTTTATGCTTTCTGTTAATTCTTGATGTTCGATTCCGTTTCTTTTCTTAAACGGATGATTTTCAAAAGGAACAAGTAAATCTATGCTTATGTTTTTTATCATTTTAACCTCCATATATATTCTTTTCTCGGCCGGTAACAGTCTTAATCTTCTAAGTCTTATTACCTTCCGTTATTCGGAAATTAAGAAAACCGAAAATCAGAATTGTTTCAGATAGATAATGCTCGGCTTCCCCTGACCTTGTCTTTTGCGAATAATCAAATCTGCGACTTCAAGCTCGAAGAATAACTTGCATATCTTTTCGTGACCGAAATGCAGTTTTTCCTGAGCGGATTTTATTGTGAAATATTGATATACTCTGCCTTGTTTATCTATCCAGCCGTTTTTGACGGACAAATACATTCGGTCAAGCAAAAGTCCGTACAGCATTTTTGCATCGGTTGAAACCGATTTGTACTTTTCTTCAAATAACGCTTTCGGTACTTTGTAGAAAGCAAAATTTTTGGCGTCCGATGTTTTGAAATATTTGTTCACTGTATCACCTCTGTTTCTGTATTGATTTGGTGTCGAAATCGGTAATTTTTTCTTTTTGTATCTGTTTTTTATCGAAATCAAGTATTGCTATATCAAATTAACCGCTGTCGTCATATTCACGGCGATTTTTAACGCTTTTTGCACCTCTTTTGGATTTGTATTTCGGACAAAAAACAACGATTGCCTTGTGGCTTTGCTTGCATTTGTTTTTGCATTTGAGACAAAGGCTGTTGTATGTTCTTTTGCCCGTTTTGGGATTTATGAAAAAATCCCATTCTTGTTTTGCTTTCTTTGATAATCTCGGCATTGTAAAAACTCCCTTCACTTGTTTGAACCGGGAGAGGCATTTTGCACCCCCTATTTGCAAATAAATTTACCCTCTCACTTGGTAGGCAACGAAAACGGTCAAAAATTAACCCTCTGACCAATATTTTTTATTAACCCCTTCACTTGTTAGAACTGAGAACGCTTTTTTGGGGGGTGTTTTTGAAAAATTTATAAACATTTAACATTTGCCTCTCTACTCATTTGGACAAAGGGTGCCGAAATGCACACCCAAAATTGACGGTTTAATAAAAATTATTTGGGAAAATTTTTTATGCCCTCTACTTGTTTGAACCGTGAGCCACAAAAGTCAGGGTATTTCGGCGAAAAATTTGCAAAAAAAATAAAGTCCCTCGTTTCTTGAAAGTTCAAAAAACGAAGGACTGGGTATGTAAAAATATTTGATTGTAATTGCGACGCACAAATTTAGCTTAGCGAGCAGACCGTTTTTACTCCTGTCAGATAAAAACGGTACTCGTTAGGATAGCCCTAATACCATATCGCAAGAAAAAGTTATCAAATAACAAAATTAAATTATTCAATCGAGAGAAAACTGCATTTTTTATTGAAATAGAGCAATTTTATGATATAATATAATTGTATCGTTATATTCCGACACTATTTGAGGTGAATTATGACTGTAAGTTATAAGAAACTGTGGAAACTATTAATAGACCACGATATGAAAAAGAAAGACCTTGCAAAAGCTGCTAATATTAGTAATTACACAATTACAAAGATGAGCAAAGGCGAGAATGTTACAGTTGAGATATTAGGAAAAATTTGCACGGCTTTAAACTGTAACATAGATGATATTATGGAATTTATTCCTGATAACGAATAATGAAATGGGGCGATAGTCTATGGCAATAAGCAAAAAACTTGAAACGATATATCATAACGGACAACCGGATGGAATTCGCTCTATTCGAAGAAATCTTTCGACAATGACAGTTTATGTTATTCCTCGACCTCTTTTGGCAGAGGCAAAAACCATTTCAGGAATTAACCGTCCGGGAATATATTACTTGATTAATGAAAATGATGATAATAAAATAGCTCAAATTTACGTGGGACAAACTCGCAATGGTATCTTAAGATTGGATGACCATAATCGCTCCAAAGATTTTTGGAATAAAGCAATAATGTTTCTTGCGGATAACAAAACATTTTCTTTAGATATGATAAGCGGACTTGAAAAATTTGCTATCATTAAAGCTCAAGAGTCAAAAAGGTATAAAGTTGAAAATACTGTTGTGCCAAAGTATGAAATTGATGAATATGATATGGCTTCTGTGGAGGAAATATATGATGAGATTCAATTTATAATGGGTACACAGGGATATAAAATGGATAATGTCAAGTCATCAACATCTTCAGATATTTTTCATACTACACGAAATGGGATTTCCGCATTAGGTATATATGATGGTGAAAAATTTCAAGTACTTGAAGGTTCGCAAATTAATATAAATAAACCGGTACACTTAGCGCGATATAACAAACAGCGTGCTGAATTACTTGCAAGTGGAGAGATTAGCCAAGTTGACGGCAAATATTTTCTCAATATCACGATAGAATTCAATACTCCGAGCGGGGCAAGTGATTTTGTACTTGGTGGTTCTACAAATGGATGGGTTGAATGGAAAAATTCAGAAGGAAAAACTCTTAATGAAATTTTCAGAAAGTAACCCAAAACAATAACTACATATTCATATCTATCAGCTTACGATAATTTTTATTATCAGGAAGTTGAAATAGTACACTTAAATGATTGGCTTATAGGAGGCTTACATTATGTTACCTGAAGAAAAAGCACGAATAAAAATTGATAAACAACTCAATAATGCGGGATGGGATATTGTAAGCAGGCAAGATTATGTGCCGAACTATACAATGGCAATAAAAGAGGCATTAATGCAAGGCGGTAACGAAAGTGATTATTTGTTATTTATTGATAACAAGGCAATAGCCGTAGTTGAAGCTAAAAGAGAAGAAAACGACCTTGGGGATGAGGTTGAACTACAAGCAGAAAACTATGCTGTAACACCTGAAAACTGGTATGGAACTTGGTTTGATAACTTGATTCCTCTTGTTTATCTTGCAAATGGCAAAAAAATTCTATTTAAAAACTTATTGACTGATCCGGATGGCGATTATATTGAGATCAAAGAAATGCACTCTCCCAAAAGAATGTTGCAACTTATAAATCAAAAATCCGAATATGGTGCCTTACCGAGAATAGAGAAAAAAGGACTTCGTGATTGCCAGTTTACTGCTGAAGATAATTTTGAAAAATCAATAAAACAGGGAAAGAAAAAATCTCTTGCTATTCTTGCCACAGGTTCAGGTAAAACATATCTCGCTTGTTTGGCTGCGTATCGTTTGCTTAATTACACGCCAACAAGACGAGTGCTATTCCTTGCAGACAGAAATAACCTCGCCCGTCAAGCTGAAACTGAATTTAAACTGTTTGATCGCACAGAAAAACAACAAGCATTGAATGAATTATATGTTATAAACAGATTGACAAATCCTGAAAAGATTAACGGCGACATAATCATATCCACTATTCAAAAATTGTTTGCCGTTTTAACAGGCAGAAAAGACGATGAAATAAACGAAGATGAAGAAGATGAAAACAACTTAAATTTTGATGAGACCGATGAGCAAAAAGCAGAACCTGAAATAGATTTGGGTAAAGATATTAAACTCCCACCGGACTATTTTCAATTCATTATCGTTGATGAATGTCACCGCTCAATTTATGGCAAATGGCAATCTGTTCTCAAGTATTTTTCAGGTGCAAAAATACTCGGATTAACCGCCACACCAACACCGGAAGCTTATGCGTTTTTCAATGATAACATCATTGAAAAATATACATATGATGATTCTGTTGTCGATGGTGTTAATGTTCCGGCTAGAGTATATAGAATTAAAACCGAACAGACAGAACACGGTGGAGCTATTAAAAGCGGCGATAAGGTTGTTGAAACAACCCGCAGTGGATATAAAGTTAATGAATATGTAACAAAAGAACGAATTGATTTTAACCCAAATCAACTCGATCGTTCTGTTGTAAGCCCAGACCAAATCAGAAAAAATATGGAGTCTTTTAGAGATTCGATTTATACTGATATGTTTCCGGAACGAAAAGCATTATGGGAATATATCCCAAAAACCTTGATTTTTGCAAAGGACGATCACCACGCTTCTGAAATTGTAAATATTGTTAAAGCTGTGTTCGCAGAGAAATTCGAGGATGGTAAAATTCCTGAAAAGTTCGTTCAAAAAATCACCTATTCGGCAGGAGACACAAATACACTTATCAGAGAATTCAGAACGGAAAAAGAATTCAGAATAGCCGTTACTGTAACTCTTGTTGCAACAGGCACGGATGTAAAGCCATTGGAAGTCGTTATGTTTATGAGGGATGTTAACTCTGATGTGCTTTACACACAAATGAAAGGCAGAGGCTGTCGTACTATTAACGATGACAAATTAAAGGAAGTAACTCCTAATGCGACAACAAAAGATTGCTTCTATATTGTTGATTGTGTTGGTGTTACCGAACACGATAAGACAATACCAACTGCTGGTGGCGGTGGTGGAACAGGTACAAATATTCCAAAACTAGAAAAGCTCTTAGAATATCTTTCGCACGGATATATAACTGATGACAATTTATCATTCCTGCGTGATTACTGTTCAAGTATAAATCGCAGATATGAAAACAACGCTCTATTTGGTCATCACTTAAGTATGTTTATAACTAATTTCGGATTTTCACCAAAGGATTTGGCATTGAATATAAATACTGCCATTTCTCAAAACACTTTGCCCCCATTTGTTAGCCCCTCTGATGAAAATCGCACAAGAAACGATTTGATTTCTTGTTTAATTTCTAATTTGGAAGCAAGAAAAAAGTTGCTTGAATTACACAGGGGCTATTATGCAATCTCTCCTAATGATGATACTCTGATTGAAAAAGGATTTTCAAAAGAGGAAGCGAGAACGTTTATCGACAATTTTGAAAAATATCTTAATGATAACGCCGACAGTATTGAGGCTCTGCGTATCATCCATAATTCCGAAGATACACTTATCACATATTCAATGTTGTCGGAACTTCAAGAAAGATTGGTTTCAGAAAATCACTTGTTTACTCCGTATAAAATTTGGAGTAATTATAAACTGTTAGATACAGACGGAAAAGTTGACGAACTTGACATCAAACAAAACGGAAAAGCATTAACTAACCTTATTCAAATTGTTCGTTACGCTTATAAAAAGAATCCTAATTTAATCAGTTTGTTAAAAGGATATTCTCAAAAGTTTACACTTTATTGTGGACAAGCACAACGTACACTTACTGATGACCAAAAAGACATTATGAAGCAAATTGCTGATTATGTCATAAATGAAGGATATATAAACGCAGGTGAATTAAATGAGTTTGACACAGATTTATGGCGAAAAGCTATTAAATCATTTGGAGATGCAAAGGTATTAAATACCGAAATTGAAACATTATCAAAATTCTTATTAAGGGTGGCTTAACTATGACTGAAAATCAAACGAAAACTGAATCGGCACTCATCAAGAAAGTCAAGGACATTGCTAATGTTATGGCTGCTGCCGGTGTGGGATTCACAGACTACATAACGCAACTTACTTATATCCTTTTTCTTAAAATGGATGACGAAAAAGAAAAAGCTACAGGTGTGGAAAGTACAATTCCTGACGGCTACAAATGGAAAGACCTTGTTGACCTCAACGGAACTGATTTAATCGAGAAATACGAGGAAATTTTAAATGAACTTGCAAAAGAAAACGGCCTAATCGGCACTATCTTTACAAAAGCGTCAAATAAAATAGACAGCCCTGTTAAACTTGCAAAAATCATTGATATGGTTAATTCTGAAAACTGGTATATGATGGATGGCGATTTAAAGGGTGCTATATATGAACGAATTCTTGAAGATAATGGCCAAGACAGAAAAAGTGGTGCCGGTCAGTATTTCACCCCTCGTGCTCTTATCAAAGCCATGGTTGATGTTACTGACCCTAAGATAACAGAAACTGTAGCCGATCCTGCTTGCGGTACAGGTGGATTTCTTCTTGCTGCATATGAGCATATGAAAACGCAAAGCAAAGATATTAAGGCACAGAAGTTTTTAAAAAATGATGCATTTTTTGGAGCTGATAACACGCCTCTTGTTGTAACGCTAGCTTCTATGAATTTGTATTTGCATGACATCGGAACAAAAAACAGCCCGATTGTTTGTCAAGATTCTTTGACCGAAAATTACGATGACGCTATGTATGATGTTATCCTTGCAAATCCGCCTTTCGGCACAAGACCGCAAGGCAGCGGTGAAGTATATACAGTTCGTACTGACTTTATAAAGACATCAGATAATCAAGTTAATTTTTTACAGCACATTATGTCTATCATTAAAACCGGTGGTCGTGTGGCAGTTGTATTGCCGGATAATGTTCTTACCGATGGAAATGCAACTGCAAAAGTTAGAGAAAAATTACTTAAAGATTTTAACCTTCACACAATATTGCGACTTCCTACAGGAATTTTCTATGCAAATGGAGTTAAGACGAATGTCCTTTTCTTTGAAAAAGGAAGTCCGACCGAGGATATATGGGTTTATGACTATCGTATTGGAATTAAGCACACTTTAGTTCAAAAACCTCTTACAAGGGAACATCTTGACGATTTTGTCTCTTGCTATTGTTCTGGTCATATGCAAGACCGTGTGCCTACGTATTCTGAAGAAAATCCAAACGGAAGATGGAGAAAATTCACAAAAGATGAGGTCTATTCTCGTGACCAGTTGAAATTAGACTTTAAATGGATTGTCAGTGAAGAAGATGACGATCGCACATTAGCCGAAATGATTTCACAAATAAAAGAGGAATCAGCAAATATTGCAAAAGCAGTTGCTGAACTTGAAAAACTTATAGGCGAGGTGGACGAGTAATGGATACCAAAGCATTAAGACAAAAAATCTTGGATTTGGCTATCCGTGGTAAACTTGTGCCGCAAGACCCAAATGACGAGCCGGCGTCTGTTCTCCTTGAGCGTATCCGTGCTGAAAAGCAGCAAATGGTCAAGGACGGAAAGTTGAAACCTAAAGACATTAAAAACGATACAGTTATCTTCAAAGATGATGATAATTTACATTATGAGAAATTCTCCGATGGCATTGTAAAATGTATCGAA
>NZ_JAJCNB010000037.1:0-22768 GCF_020560825.1 Dorea sp. 210702-DFI.3.17 | reverse complement strand
AAATATAGAGTTTTCAAGGTACAAGTCCCATTTTGGGTATGGGAAGTCTTTATACATAAATAATAACCTTTTTTTCGCTGTTGTTCAATTACAACTTATCGCCTTTTTCTCCCATCAATCGACAATCTTCTTTTTGCTATATACATATGATATACTTCTTTTTATACAACCAATTACTATTGTATAACTCACCATTTTTTCTATCTACAACACAAAAAAGTCAAGTTGTGATGGAAAGGAGGTGAGGACATGGAAATAAATTATACACTTATAGGCAAACGTATAAGAGAAACCCGCAAACAACGAGGATTATCTGCCGAGGAGCTGGCTGAAATCGCTGATCTTTCTACTGTTTATATAAGCTATATAGAAAATGCCAAGCGTAAACCCAGTTTAGAATCTTTAATCAAAATTAGCAATGCCCTTGAAATTACTATTGATGAATTACTCTATGGAAACTTGTTATACAATCCTACGGAATATCAAACTGATATTGATTTATTAATGGCAGATTGTACCAGCACTGAAAAACGGTACATATTCGAGGTTCTTTCAGCCATAAAGAATATTTTACGAATCAATGATTGGCATCTATCCTCAAAACACAATTACGATGCTGATAACCCGAATGATTATTAAATCATTCAATAACAATCAAATATCTATTTCTACATAAACCATCTGTTAATCACTTAACTGATGGTTTATGTCTTTTTCAATCTAAAAATTCTATGATAGTTATATCAACTATAAAGGATGTCGCTATTGATGAAAGAAAGTGAAGAACGAAGCAGTAATATTGATGAACAGAAAGCCAGAATCCGGCAAAGATACAAAGGTATTGATCCAGAAGAACTGGAAGTAATTCCGGCACTTCCACCAGAGGATATTTTTAAAACAGAAAAAAAACTACGAGTAGCTGTATATGCAAGGGTATCTACGGATGATCCACGCCAAACATCCTCATATGAATTACAGAAAAATCATTATCAGGATGTAGTAAATAAAAATCCGAATTGGATGCTTGTCGAAATATATGCCGACGAAGGCATTTCAGGCACTTCGCTTCAACATAGAGATGCATTCAAAAAAATGATTGAAGATTGTGAAGCCGGAAAAATTGATTTAATCATAACAAAAAGTGTATCCCGATTTGCAAGAAACGTTGTTGACTGTATCCGATATGTACGAGAGCTTTCTTCACTCCGTCCACCCGTCGGTGTATTTTTTGAAACAGAGCATTTAAATACTCTTGATCCCAAAAGCGAAATGATTCTGTCATTCATGTCAACACTTGCACAGGAAGAAAGTCATACCAAAAGTGAAATTATGAATTCTTCCATTGAAATGCGTTTTCGTCGGGGAATATTCCTTACACCTCCTCTGCTCGGATATGACCAAGACGAAAATGGAGATCTTGTAATCAATCCACATGAAGCTAAAATTGTGCAGCTTATTTTTTATATGTATCTGAATGGAAGCAGTACTCAACAAATTGCTGATTCTTTGACAGAACTCGGTTGTAAAACAAAAAAGAATAATGATGTCTGGTCATCCAGTACCATACTACAAATCCTTCAAAATGAACGCCATTGTGGGGATGTTCTGGCGAGAAAAACATGGACTCCTAATTATCTTGACCATAAATCAAGGAAAAACAATCAAGACCGTAATCAATACAGAAAAGTCGGGCATCACGAAGCTATTATCTCCCGAGATGATTTCATAGCTGTTCAAAAATTAATTACAAATGCGAAATATGGAAATAAAGAGATTTTACCAGAATTACATGTGATACAAGAAGGCTCTCTAAGTGGATTTATAAGCATTAATCCAAGATGGTCTGGATTTAAAGCTAGAGACTACTTTGAAGCATCTCAAAGCGTCCTTAAACCGGCAAATATGAATGTACCTGATACAATTACTGCTTCCGCCGGTTCCTTCGATTTAAGAGACTATGAAGTTGCCAGAGGACAATTTTTCTCCTCTGTTGGTCGGATTTCTGTTTCTTTTTCATATAAACAGATCTCTTTTAACAAAGATGCTATACGGAAATTTCCAAACATAAAATTTGTCGAACTGCTAATACACCCAAGCTCAAAACTACTTGCTATCCGACCATGTTCCTCTGAAACAAAAAATAAAGTGCAATGGTCACGTCTCAAAGATGGTCAACTTATTCCAAAACCAATTTCCGGCGCTGCATTTTTGCCAACATTATACGAGATATTTAAATGGGACAAAAAATGCAAATATAGAATATTAGGAGTTGCCCACCAAAAAGGCAATGAAAATGTCCTTATTTTCAACATGAACGATACAGAAATACGAATACCGACAAGTACCAACGACGTATCCGCCCCCAATAACAACATGCCTGATACAATATCTGATTCTAAGAGTGTGTTAGCTTATCCTGCCGACTGGATGAATAGCTTCGGTAATAATTACTATACTCAGTCTCAAGCGCCAGAATTAACAGAATTTACAGCAGACAAAAACTGGCAGACTGCTTCAGAAAGTAAACCTTATAAAGAACCCGAGCTACAAACCACTCCCAAAGAAACCATTATACAAAATATAAAGAATATTATTACAGAAATTAAAGGAGACACCCAATGAGCGAGCAACCTATAAATCAATGGAATATGACTACAGAACCTTCTGATATGATGAAAATCAACACACCTATGCCAATAACAGTCGCGCCCAGCCCCTCAAATCAAATGGAAGTCATTGACGATGATTCTTTCAGCTATGACGGTTATCAAGTTGTACGTGGCGAATTCTTCGCTCATATTTACGAACCTTCGTTTACGTTTAATAACTACAAGGTATCTGTAAATACCGCCTGCATAAAAAAACTACCCGATGTCGAATATGTGCAAATATTAGTCAATCCCATTGAAAAAAAACTGGCTGTCCGTCCCTGTCGAGAAGAAGAAAAAGACTCTTTTCGTTGGTGTTCCTCTGGAAAAAAGCGTTCGCCAAAACAAATCACCTGTCGAATTTTCTTTGCTAAAGTGATATCTCTCATGGACTGGAATCCTAATTATCGGTACAAGATTCTCGGCAAACTAATTCGTTCTGGCAATGAAATACTGTTCATTTTCGATTTAACTTCACCTGAAATATTTCCTCGTACACTAAAAGACAATGGAACTGTAACCACTGCTAGGACACCTTCTTATCCTGAAGAATGGAAGAATCAGTTCGGTATTCCAGTGGAAGAACATCAAAAATCAATGCAAGTCAATATATTTGAAGGCTACGCAGTATTTGACATACAAGAAAAGAAGAAGGCAACTGATAAATCCATAGAAAAAGCAAAAGAACCATCAACAGCAGAAAGTGAGGAAAAATCCTATGAACAACAAACACTCTTCCCATCCACTAATATGTATTGACTTTAAAAAGAATCGTATACGAATCCACCGCAATACACTCCGTCAAATTGGTAACCCAGAATATATTCAACTTCTTGTTAATCCTGATCAAAAAATGATAGGTATAAAGGCTAGTTGTGCGGAGGATAAATTGGCACATAAAGTTAAGGATTATTTTGTCATCAATGGTAACAGTTATGAATTGTACAGCCGAGAATTACTATATTCACTTTCCCAACTTAACCTTTCTTGGGAGAAATTTAACATTTTTCGTTTAGAAGGCAATATTTACCCAGATAAAAAAATAGCTCTATTTTCCATGGATAACATCATCACAAAACTGCCACAAACAGAATTCAAATCAGAAATAATGGGAGATGAGTATGCGCAATTATAGTATATATACATTAAAAACAAAACTAGAATTCACCAATTTGTATCAATATCTCAGTGAAAAAGATTATAAACAACTTGAACAACAGATATTATGTCATTCCTATCACACCCCCATCTGCACATGGAATGGTATTGTCATTAATGGTATAGAAGCATATGAATTATTTCGTAAACACAGTATTCCTTTCCGAATAAAAAGACTCCACTTTTCCAGTAAAGAAGATGTAATTTCATGGATATGTACTGACCAACTTAAACGAGAGGATTTAACCAATATCAATAAAAAATACCTGATTGGGAAAAAATATGATGCTGAAAAAATTTTAGTTTCAAGACAACTTTCATCTACGAATAAATCTCATATTTCCGGTGCAAGCATCGCAGCAAAAAAAATATCCGAAGAATGTAATGTAGCAATGGCTACCGTTTACAAATATTCTGCTTACAGTAGTGCACTAGATATAATTGATGAAAAAGTTCCGGATTTTGTCAAACGAGTTCGTTCTGGTCAACTCTGGATTTCCCAAGCTAATATTATTGAGCTTTCAGGATTACCAAAAGAGCAACTTTTAAGTCTAAATAACTACCTTCTTGCCGAAAAGATAGAACATCTCAGTTATCATGATATGAAAAGGGAATTACTATGGAATAATTACGCCAAACCGATGTTAAGGAAAGAATCTTCCGTTTCTATTCCTTCAATACGCAACCTGCCACAATTTGATCCAGATGCGGAAATTGCAAGTCTTACATTGACGATTCCCTCGTGGAACAGTTCTATCGAAAGAGTATTAAAAGTTTCAGATTTTAAAATTGCATCTGATACAGCAAAATATAAGCTTAAATATCAGCTTATGTGTCTAATATCAACCACAAATAATATTTTAAAAAAATTGGAGGAAATATAATTATGGATGGAAATACCGAAGATTTACAAAAGTTTGTTCCCCAAGTGCATTTTGAGCAAATACCTATTAAAAATTTATGTTCAAATCAAGATTATCAACGTAATCTTTCCATCAAACACGTTCAGCGTGCTGCAGCTAATTTTGACCTTTATCAGATAAACCCTGTAAAAGTAAGTAGACGTGATGGGATAAATTATGTGTTCAACGGACAACACACTATAGAGATTGTTGCTCTCGTCTCTGGATCAAGAGAAACTCCTGTCTGGTGTATGGTTTATGATGATCTTGTTTACACCCAAGAAGCAGATATTTTTGCAAATCAGATGAAATATGTCAAATCGTTATTACCTTATGAAATATTCATGGCTAATATTGAAGCTGGTAATGATAGAGAACTTATTATTCGTGACCTTGTTGAATCATATGATCTCACTATTACTTCTTCCTCTCGCCCCGGAGGTATATGTGCTGTATCCACTTTAATTAATATCTATGAAAAATATGGTTTTCACACTCTTGATCGTGTTTTACGCCTTTGTGTTGCCACATGGGAAGGTGCACCTATGTCCTTTAGTTCCAATATGCTTAATGCTATTGCCCGTCTGGATAATGCTTATGGAGAAACAATGAAAGATGACACCTTTAAAGAAAAAGTTGGGCGTGTCTCTGTCAGAGAAATCAGTCGTACTGCCAGAGAACGTCGTGCCGGTTCATTAGGATTCGCAGAAGCTCTTTTACTAGAATACAATAAAAAATCCAAGTATTCACTTCCTTTTGAGAAATTATACACTCATAAAACACCCAAAAAAAGAGAACCATCAACTGAAGATGAATCCGGTCAAAGTTCCACTCCAGAAGGTCAGTTAGATTTATTTTCTACGGATCAAGAGAATACTCAGGCTCTGCCAAACGAATAGCGCAGAGCCTTCAGCCTTTAATTCTATCCATACTTTCAAAAGAACACCCTGCTTTAAGGCTCTCTTTCATGCAATCACTATTTTATCTTATCCCAAATTCATCATCCGCTCCATCCGCCACCTTATATATGAATACCCATTCCAAATATTTGCTTTTACCGGATACTCTTTCCTGTAAACAAATACAGTATGATATTTAACAAAATGTATTCTACACCAATTATGTATATCTTTCATATATATGTTATTTATACCATTCACCCACTGTTCTAAAGACCATATGTCTTTATCTGACACTAACTCCATTATGAACAGTACATTATAATATTGAATGACACCTACTCTCTTCCTTTCCTCTATTAACCTTTTACACAATAACCTATACTTAATGTTCATATCGTTCCTATGTCTCTCCCTCTAATCTATATTTTCCATCCTTATATACGTTATATATATAATTATTATATAGTACATATAAGTGCCTGCAGCATATCAATTGCTTCGGCTCCGCGAACTTCCCCGACAATATATATGGAGTAATATTTAACATATAAACCTTATTAACCCTATCCCTAAAACCGTATTTTAAATATGATTGAAACCCTATTAACCCTATTGAACCCATTGTCTCCCAATGGTTTGATAGGTTTTTTTAGCTTTATTTATAAATGCTTAATTCCAGTCAGCCTGAATATAAACATCTTTCACGCTTATAAGTTTTGATGTAAAATAGATGTATATTTGAGAAAAGAGAAAAGGATAAATCAGATATGCCTAAAGACCATCAAAGAAATACTTCTGCTATGTTAGAAGCACAGAAGAAAAAATCAGAAGAGAAATTACAAACACTTAAAACAGCTCTTGCGGATATGGTAGCAAACAAAGAACCTATTACTGCTCCACGTATTTGTAAATTAACAGGATTAAGTGAAAGCTATTTATATAAGAACAAAGAAGCAAAAGAATTAGTTGCTCAGGCGAAGAAAAATTCCAAACCTGTATCTGTTCCAAAAGAATCAGATTTTGACTTAGTATTGCAATATGAAGAGGTAAAGAGAAAACTTCACGAAACCTACTTCTTACAAGCACAGCTTCTTACTAATGAGAATGAAAGATTAAAAGAAGAAATTGCCACTCTTGAAATGCAAGTCAATTACTTAAAGAGTAGCCCTAAGTTTTCTATAGAGTTTAAAGCAGATGATTCAATGGAAGATACCTTCTTTACATTCCATGTAAAATCAATAAGAGGTAGCAGAACATTCAATCCTGTAGGAAATACTGTTATTGAAAATCTTCTCTGGGGAGATTACGTGATTAATTCTAATTTGACTTTTAAACTAGAAACAATACATACAGGAATTACATTGGAAAAAGCTTTAGATGGATACTTGTTAAGTATTTCAGATGAAGTAAAAGAACCAATGACTATAACACTTCTTATTGGGAAGTAGTTCACATAGAGTTCAGTTTTGATCTCTTCCATTTTAAAATTATAAAAGGTAAAATATAAGTACCTAAGAAATTAGAGCATGAATCATTCCACAACACTGTGGAACAGATCCGTGCTTTTTTTGTTTTTAGGAATACCTAATGAAAACAGAAAGGAATTTAACCTATGAATATAAATAAACTAAAAGAAAATGAATACATCAAATTTGTCCCCCAAGCAAATACATCCCCATGGGAATTCGAATTAGATAAAGACAAAAAGCCCTATTTCCCATTCGTCGAATCACAAGCATATATAGATATTCATGTAGACATCTTATTATGTGATTACGATTCAGATGAAGATTACATTGAAAAAATAGGATATGCTAATTTGGCTCTAATAAATTCTCACGTTTTTGAAGAAACAACCTTCATGCACGTTGATTGTGACGATGGACAACTATCTGATATTATGGAAGAAATGGATTATGCAAATATTGAAGATTCCTACATGGATTTTAATCTCATTCACCCATATGCACCATTCATGATTCTAAGAAATCTTCATGTTGATAAAGAATACAGAAGAATGGGTATTGGAAAAAGCATTATCCAATTTGCACATGAATATATTGGTTCAATTTTTAATTTAAAACTCAATCTTGTTGCTTGGGAAATCGCCTATTACAACAAAACCACTGATGGCGAAAGATTCACACAAGCAGATTATGATGCAAACATTGCTTTCTCTAAAGCTGTAGGCGGAGAAGTTTTTTCCACTTATAATCACTCAACATTCTTCTTTTACAATAAAGGCAACGAAAAAATCGATAAAGATCTTCTTAATGAATTAATTGAAGAATTTAGTAAAGAATAATTTCACATTTTATTCAAATCACTTCTCTTGATTTTGAAAGGAATGAAATGATAACATAATAATATAAATATGATGTTTTCAATTCCTTTCAATTTTTAGAATATGCAAAAGCTGACTTCCGTGGTGTGGAGTCAGCTTTTTCTTATTTAAGCCACAGCAAATATCTGTTTCTGAACATCAAGATATTTCTGTAAATCTACGATATTCTTTTTAGAAGAAGGCTTTTTGATCTGTTTCAAGTCAAAGCCATTATCATTAGCAAGATTCAACGTATAGTCGTAAATCATATCCACGAAAACATTAAGTTCTCCTTTAGACAATTTAATACTCTTATTATTCTCAAGAGTTTCTATACTTTCCATAAGATTATTGATTATCTTAAGAGAAAGTTTTCCTTTTTGAATTGCCCCAAGATAAGCTTTTAAAGCCTTTTCAAAAGCTTTGATATCTTTTTCTTTTTGCAATTCCTTTTCTTCTTTTTTAGATTGAACAGCATAAGTAATGAGTTAATGCTCAAAAAAGCATTAGAAGACAAAGAAAATCTTTTGAAGGTTCTTTCAAAATTGAAAAAGGAGGACTCTTATGTGTAGTAATGAAAAGCGTATGAAAAATGTTAAAAAGTATAATGCTAATATCAAAGAAAAAAATGTTCAAGCTGTGAAAGACGCCATTAACAAGTTAAAAAAAGATGGTAAATTTACACTTGCCGATCTATGTCGAGAAGCAGGTGTTAGCAGAACATATTTTTCAAAGCACCCAGAAATGAGAAAATTAGCAGACAAATACATTACCCCTACTGGATATAACAAAAACAGAAACAAAGATTCTCAAGATACTTATATCCATTTACTCCAAACTGAAAATAAAAAATTGAAGAAAGAATTAGAGAAAATAGAAAAACAAATTATGGAAGAAAATAAGTATAAAGAAAAGTATGAAGCGGCCCTTAATGAAATTGAAAAATTGAAAGAGCAGCTCGATGCAGTTTATTCTTCAAATCTTCCTGATTTCTTATAATCCCTCTAATATCAACGAAAGACAGGTTTGAATTTTAAACCTGTCTTTTTTATATAAAATCCTTTCAAATTGGGCTTTTCTTATAAGGTTAATATACACCCTATCAAAAACTATTACAAATAAAGCATTCCATAATTAGATACTCCAGTTATACCAATGATGCGATTTGGTCTCATCCGAAGCGCCGTCCGAATTAATTCGCGTATAGTAATCTCACCTGTTCCCTCAAGATTGGCGCATCTCGCCTCAAGAGTTACCAGGTTTGGAATATCCAGAATCCGTAGTTCTGCGTTGTCCTCAATTGTAATGATTCTTTCATCCTTTGGTATGTATTGCGATAAAGCATTCAGGAATGTGGTCTTGCCTGATCCGGTTCCTCCACTGATGAATATGTTGTAGCCTGCCCTAACAAGCTTTACCAGAAATTCTTTTACTTCCCGGCAGATAGAACCCCACCGGATCAACTGTCTCATTGTAATTGCTTCTTTTGGAAATTTTCTTATGGTTACTATGGGCCCATTTAAAGCGATGGGCCCCAGTACCACATTTACTCTCGACCCGTCCGGAAGTCTTGCGTCCACGATTGGAGATGCTTCATTTACGATTCGATTGGATCCTGCAACGATCTGTTGAATGACATCTTCCAGCTTCTCCCGCGAAACAAACCTTTTCCCGGATCTGATCAGTTTTCCTTCCTTCTCCAGAAATATATTCTCAGTCCCGTTAATCATAATCTCCGTGATCTTATCATCTTCCAGAAATTCCTGAAGAAGATCAAATTTCCGGAATGCATTAAATAATTCTCTGCCAAGCTCCGTCTTTTTCCCAAGCGGTATATATTCTCTGCCGGATGCCTCGTCCAGCACGCGGTGAATCAACTCCGTCAGCTCCTCATCCGGAATATCTCTGGACAGATCCAGTTCCTCCAGAATCCTCGCATGAAGCTGTTCCGCCTGTATCATGTGCGTTGCTCCTTTCGTATGATCTTACGTCTGACATCCTCGTAGCCCAGAAGTTCCAGTTCTGCCTCGAACTGCGCCACCTTCGCCTCTGCGACCGGCTCATCAATCGTAAGCATGTGAATCTCATTACAGATCCGAAGCACCCGGTAAATGTCCCGAACGCCTTCATCCATATCCAGAATCACGATTTCATAAATACTTTGTTCTATAATTTTCTGTATCAGCCTGATCCACTCTTCCGAGTCAATCTCCTTAATGTCTTCGGATACAGGCATCGGTACTATATAATCCAGATTTTCCGAGTGTCTCACAATAGTTGTAAGTACCGTTCCGATATTGCTCTGTTCCTGCCTTGCATAGTACAGGACATCTGCCAGTGTCTGTGTTCCTTCCGGAAAATGTCCACCTTCTCCACCGTAAGTTTCCATTCCCAGATACAATACATTTGCCTCCTTTGCCAGTTTTCTTCCAAGCCGGATTGCATAGGTTGTCTTTCCAATTCTTCTCACCGGAGAATATACCGCAATTACTCTGCAGTTCTTTTTACCGGTAATCTTTAAAAATATCTGCTTCTCGTCTCCTGACATGCTGCACTGACGAATCATTTCCGCCAGGATTTGATCTCCCGGCTGGTATTTGTAGATCGGCACCTCCTGGTTTTCCAACGCCACCTCTCTTTCTGGTGCGATTATAAATACCATACCGGCTTTTACCTGTTTTCTGGAATCTTCCGGATACTCCGAAGATATGAACAGAAAATCGATCTTCTCTTTCTCCTGTATAGCCAATACATAAGAAAGATCACTGCATGTCCTGACACGGACCGCCAATTCTTTCTGTCTTGTAAGATACTGTGCAAACGCGGAAGCAAATTTTGTCTCTGGATCACAGATTACCAGATTTTTGCTCTCCACATATTATCCCTCCTCTTCTTGTGTGTTCTCTCGTTATCTTCTTAGGAATTCATGACCGGAATAAATGGTCGAATAACATTGAATTACTTTGAATAACTTGAATGGTTATGTCTTGCCAACTAGAATATAACAATCAGATGTCTTGGATTATAGACAGGCTTTCCCCTTTTGTCTATCCCTTTTTTAGAAAATGTAAAACTTTGTGCAACATAGATAGATTTGTTTTTATCAATCATTGAAAATCATCTGGAAACAGTTATAATATATCCATAGAATTTTAAAACTTACCGACTTTATCTCACTTGAAAGGAGTTCATATTATGGAGTTCAAATTCTTAAAATTACGCGATTTACAAGGTAAAACTCCTTCATTTCCTGCTGCGGGCGAAGTACACATTATCTATGTGCCGGAACCGGATGACAGCAACTTGCACAAAGCAGGTGCCGGGCGTGCCATGATCAGAGAAATCCTTTCTTATTATCTGTGTATTGACAAAGGTCTGGTATGCCTGCATGAATCCAGGCATGGCAAACCCTATCTTGCCTCTCCAGCAATCGGACGGAATCTTTATTTTAATATTTCTCATACCGAAGGCTACCTTGCATTTGCAATGTCAACCTCTACACCACTAGGTATTGATATTGAAAAAGTTGACAGAAATGTCAGGCTTCAATCGCTGATGGGACGTTTTTTTCACGCGGAGGAAATTAAAAAATTTCTTGATTACTCTGACGAAAAGCGTATAAAACATTTTATCCATTATTGGACTTTGAAAGAATCCTTCGTAAAGGGACTTGGAACGGGTATGACAACTTCTTTCACTTCTTTTTATCTTACGAAGGAATCCGAACGTACATTTTACGTCACTCCGGATAAAAAAGAACTCCAGGACGAATATTCATCCTGGAGAATCACTTCCATTCTTGCTCCCAAAGGGTTTATCTGCAGTGTTGCTTACCGGCTCTCATAAAAGGCCACACCATATAGCAGGGCAACCCCCGGGACTCCTAATGTTCCGGAGGCGGCCATTGTTATTGGATTCAGCCCCACCCTTACCGGAATCTCTTTTGACACGAAGAATCCATTTATCACAAGAATCAACATCACCCCGACTGCCATACGAATCAGAAAATTTATCATAAAATTCGAACATCTCTGTGACATATCCAAGCCTCCTTCTATTTTCATATATATCCTTGTTAAGCTTACCATATGACATATTTTAAAATATCCCCGTCTGATTTTTATTCAGAAATGCTGTTTCATTTCATAGGTTTAATCTTAAAAATCAGTATTATTTATATAGCATACTATTTTTATCCCACATGTTTTTCTATTTAAAAAAGAGGATCTCCTCCCGGAAATCCTCTCATCTGCTTCTCTATTCTGCCGATTTTTTAAGAATATCTAATTTACAATTCAATCTCTATTTTGCGATCCGATCTCTTGTATTGGTGATAAGCCACTCCTGCTGCATCGAACATACGCATAGATGCCTGTACAGCTGTGCTTCCATCATATTTGTTACAGTCGTAGATAACTTCTTTGATTCCACTTTGAATGATTGCTTTTGCGCACTCATTACATGGGAAAAGAGACACATAGAGCTTTGCTCCTTCCAGACTTCCTCCACGGAAATTCAGAATCGCATTCAGTTCACTGTGTACTGTATAGACATATTTTGTCTTTAATGGATCTTCTCCTTCTCTCACCCACGGAAACTCATCATCTGAGCAGCCCTTCGGCAGTCCATTATATCCCATAGATAAAATCTTATTATCCTGACTGACAATACAGCACCCAACCTGAGTATTCGGGTCTTTGGATCTAAGTCCGGATAGCTTTGCTACTCCCATAAAATACTCATCCCAGTTGATATAGTCTTTACGTTTATCACTCACTGCTGCTTCCTCCTATTTCGTTCCGAAAATACGATCTCCAGCATCACCAAGTCCCGGAATAATATACTTATGCTCGTTGAGTTTTTCATCCAGAGCACCGATATAAATATCTACATCCGGATGCTCTTTCTGCATACGTTCTACGCCTTCCGGAGCTGCTATAATGCACATGAAACGAATATGTTTCACACCTTTTTCCTTCAACATCTGAATTGCTGCTACGCTTGAACCTCCTGTTGCCAGCATAGGATCCACAACAAATACTTCCCTCTCATCACAGTCTGCCGGAAGCTTACAATAATATTCCACTGGTTCATACGTTTCCGGATCTCTGTAAAGACCGATATGACCTACTTTTGCAGCCGGGATCATGCTCAGCATTCCATCGACCATTCCCAGTCCTGCACGTAAGATCGGTACAACTGCCAATTTCTTCCCACTTAATTCTTTTCCAACCATCTTACAGATTGGTGTCTCGATCTCTACATCCTGTAATTTCAAATCTCTTGTTGCCTCATAACACATAAGAGCCGCAATCTCCCCAACAATCTCACGGAACTCCTTGGAACCAACTTCTTTTCTGCGGATATAATTCACTTTGTGCTGGATCAGCGGATGATCCATAACCTGTACTTTAGACATGTTTTTCTCCTCCATCTCATGACATGTTTATCAGATTTTTTAATATCCGGCACACATCTGATTTGATCTGCACCACATAAAGAGCCATCAGGCATCTATCACATGATGTCCTGCTGCCTTTAGCAATCGATTCATAATTGCACTGCCGATTCCTCCGGCTGCAAATGATTCACTATATATATACTCTACTTCAGCATCATCGAACTCGCGCAATACCGCATACAAATGATTGGCGATAGTTGCTTCGTCTGCCCTTGTTCCTATACTTTTCACTACGTCTGCCTTGTATCGGCCTACAGTCTCCTGTGTTCCGATCACACCAACTCTGTGTCCTTTAGCCATACGCTCTGCAGACATCTGGTTGATTGCATCGATCACAAGTTCCATCGGTCCCTCCACAATACTAAGATCCGCTTTCGGAGCATAATGTCGATACTTCATCCCCGGAGCTTTCGGTTTCACTTTGCTGTCCGGCGTGATCAATGTTCTGTCAATGTCTACTTCACCGATAAGTTCTGTGAGCATCTCCTTTGTAATCGCACCAGGGCGTAAAATCATAGGCGGTGTTACGGTCATATCCAGAATGGTAGATTCAACTCCGATATCTACTGCTCCTCCATCTAAAATCATCTCGATCTTACCGCTTAAATCTTCTTCTACATGCTCAGCTTTCGTCGGGCTCGGACGTCCTGAAGTATTCGCGCTTGGCGCAGCAATATACCCGCCACCCGCATCGATCAAAGCTCTTGCAATCTCATCACTTGGCATACGTACTGCAACTGTATCCAGACCTCCTGTTGTCTCATATGGAACTTCCTCTGTCTTCTGGAAAATCATTGTAAGCGGTCCCGGCCAGTAAGCATCAGCCACTTTATAAGCAACTTCCGGAATAATATCTGCAATCTTATCCAGTGCTCCCATATTCGTAATATGCACGATCAGAGGATTATCCGAAGGTCTTCCCTTTGCCGCATAAATCTTGGTTGAAGCGGTCTTATTCAAAGCATCAGCACCGAGACCATATACTGTTTCCGTTGGAAACGCTACCAGTCCACCTTCTTTTAAAAAGTCTCCGGCCTGACCAATAATCTTCTTTCCTTCCTCTGTATTAAGTTGTTCTTTTGTAATTTTTTCTACTATTGTCTTCATGTTTTTTATTATACTACACCTGTTATCACTTTCCAAATATTTTTTCGAACCAAATCACGTCTGTCTGGCTATTCATTCTATGTACCATCGGCAGCATTTCTCAGATACTCGTCAATTCCTGTTGCGATTGCCTTGGCGATTTTTTTCTGATAATCTTTTCCCGCCAGAAGCTCTGCTTCTTGTTGGTTGCTCAGGAAACCACACTCTACGATGATTGTCGGCACCTGAGTCCTCCTGAGCAGGTAATATGTATCATTGGCCTTTTCCTGCCTCGTATTCTCACTGTCCGCGCCAAGAAGCGCCTGCTGCATCAGCTTTGCCGCTGTATGCCCTTCTGCTGAATGGGAATAATAAAATACCTGTGCACCATGTATTTCCTCTTCGTGATAACTATTCTGATGAATGCTGACCGCAAGCCCCGGAGCTTTTTCATTTATCAGATCAACTCTCGCTTTCATATCCTGTATTTTGGAATTTCCGGAAGTTTCTCCTGCGAGCATTTGATCTTTTTCCCTGGTCATAACAACTTGATAACCTTTATTCTTCAGTTCTTTTTCCACTTGTTTTGAAATCTTAAGGTTGATATCTTTTTCCAGGACTTCATTGATACCAACCTTTCCCGGATCACTTCCCCCGTGACCACTATCTATAACAACAAGATCCATCTTCCGCTCTTGTTCACTTTTCACCTGATCCGATTGTACATATTTTTCCAGATTTCGGCTGACGGTATAGATTCCTGCCAGCGCCAGAAGTAATACTAACAATTCAATTTTCTTGCGCACTTCCTGAAACCTCCAAAACTTCGTATATTTTACCAAAGCACCTGTTTGTTTCAGTATATGAATTTTCCCATCTGTTCATTCAAAAAAAGAAAGACCAGAAAGTAATCTCACTCTCTGATCTTTCATCACTCTAATTTACATACTTCAAAATCAAATCCCAGATATCTGAACTTTCCTGTCCTAATGCCCATGCGGCAGTACCTGCAAGCTTATTCTCCTTCATGAGTTGAAGCTTCGGCTCAATCGAGGTTGCATCCTCCAACCAGATTTCATATGTTACACCGTCAGCTTCCCAGGTCGCATAATTATTCCCGGTTGTTTCATCTAATGTTGTTTCTGCACCTGCCTGGCTGATCTTATCTCTGGCTGTAGACATTCCCAGTGCTTCACTTGTCACCTTCATCGGATAATCTGCTGCTTCTGTTCCTGCCTCCTGATTCAGTTCTTCCTGTGTTTTCGGCGTTTCCGACCACAGTCTTGTAAAGAACGGAATCCCATTGATCACTTTCTCTGCCGGTACTTCTTTGATCGTCTCCTCAATTCCTTCTTTTACAAATTCATAAGAAGATACTGAACCTGCTTCCAGTGAACTTCCATTATGCTCATCATATCCCATAATAATGACATAGTCTGCCATAACGCCCTGTTCTTTGCGATTGTACTGTTGATTATATCCCTTAGGAACATAATTATCCACCGAAAGTACGATACCATTTTGTCTGCATTTTACAGACAGTTCTCTGATAAATTGTATATAATGAACTCCACAATCTTTTGAAATCTTTTCAAAATCTACATTGATGCCGTCTATTCCGACCTGCATCACCGCTCCTATCAATTGATTGATAAGATTCTCTCTTCTCGAGCTATAGCTGAGTAATTGAAGTGATTCATCATTGGATCCGATTCCCCCATCGAAATCCCTGATAGCGGCCCACACTTCCAGGCCTGCCTGATGTGCATAATTTACATAATCTGTTGAAGCAATCGATTCAAGATTCCCTTCTGTATCTTTCACATGGAACCATGTCGGCACAATTGTCGTTAACCCTTTACTATCTGCAAGTCTCTGCTGCAAACCGCTATTGGCGGTACTGTTGGTTACATTATGCCATGCCATATTAATGGTATAATCTTTCTTGATACTGGTGTATTCCGGTTCCGTAAAATCGCGGGTAACATTCTTAGTTTTTTCATTCTTCAATGCATTTTTCTTCACATATCCGATATACCCGTCTTTTGTAAGAATCTTTTTCCAGTTCTGTTCATTCTCCAGAACGATCACTTCATCTTTTTTCTTCACATCTGTCACGATTGGGCTCTTAACCCCGCCGCGATATCGAACCTGTGTATCTGACTTCACTGTTGCAACCTGTTTCTTTCCCCAGTCACAAGTAATCATCACCCGGTTCGGACTATCATATACTTCATAATCTATATTCGTATATTGCTGAATAAAATCTAATGCGACATAAGTTGTGTTTCCTTCTGTCTTCAGGATAACATAATCTTCACTTTTCTTTTCTTTGGAAACACTGTAATCTTTGCTTCCGATTTCCACAGTTACAATATCTGTCGGCAGTGTGTACAAAAGCTTGTTCTCATTGGCATCCCAGTAAAAACGGCTGTTGATATAATCTCTTACAACTTCATATTGCACATACGCTTTCCCATCCGATATCATTCCGTGAGGTTCCACAATCTGATCATCTACCGTAATAGCCATCTGACTATCGTTTTCAATTCCATAATATTTTTTTACATCCATCCGTTCCTTTGACGGACTGTACTTCTTCCACAGAAATGCTCCTGCAATTGCGGCTATCCCAAGTATGATCAATAATAGAATCATCAATCCTACACGTCTTTTTCGCTTGCGTTTTGTCTGCGCTTTTCTTGCTGCCGGCCGTGCCGCCTGCTTTTTCTGATTCTTAGAGATCTTTTCTGCCTTCTGCGGTCTCTTCTTAGGTCTCTCCTGACCATCTTCTGATATCGGACGTCTCTTCTTCGGTCTCTCCTGACCGTCTTCCGATACCGGACGTCTCTTCTTCGGTCTCTCCTGACCGTCTTCCGATACCGGACGTCTCTTCTTAGGTCTCTCCTGACCATCTTCTGATATCGGACGTCTCTTCTTCGGTCTCTCCTGACCATCTTCCGATACCGCCGGTCTTTTTCTCACCTTAGATTTTCCCGCTGATGATCCTGCATTTCTCGCTCTGCGGCGTTCTCTATCTTCTACGGCTGCCTTTCCTGACAAAGTTTCCGCATTCTCCCGACTTGCTTGTCCTCTCGCTCCGCCCTCAGTCTCCGTGCGGCCGGATGACTCCTGGCGTCGCTGATTCTGCAGATTGCTGGCGCTTTTTGCCCACTCCGCTTTTTTTCGCGGATCTGTGGTTCTCTTGATTTCCTTTTCGTCCATGCTGCACCTCCTACTCGCTATTATAACAAACGAGCGGACATGCGTCATCCTTTTTCGACAAATTCAAGCCTTGCTTATGAGGGTACTTACACACTTTTTTTCAAGAATGCCTCGGCATTCTTGCTGCGAGGTGCGCGTCATGCAATTGCATGACATACTTCTACTGCGCACCTCTGCAAGTCTACACTCCGTTTCGGTCGGCGCAAAACCATTGTCCACCGGACAATGTGCGCCCTGCCGGAGGCTATATCATCTATCTTGTTCCTGCATCTCTACGTCATCAAAACACAATTCTTTTATATCTCCATTATCATTCAACACATAATCCCGCATATAGACTGCATCCTCCCTCACAATGTGAGCCTGCACAATCTGCATGGGACTTGCCGGCACCCCGTTCATTAACATATATACTCCCTTTTTTTCATAACCTGCCAACTCTGAAAAAAGACTTTGATAATTCCTTTCTCTGGGGTCCCCCATGACTTTACCTCCTCCTCAATAATGCACTTCCCCGGTCGCATTGTCTTCGAAATCTGTATATGACAAACCAGAAGGATAAAATGCCGTGATACATTATCCCACATATCCAGACACGTCCACTTTTCTGCTAGAAAACAGCCGTGCATTACTATTCAACTATCTGTTGCTTTGTTACTTATCTGATTGATTTTTTCATGATCTGTTGTTATTTAATTGTTATTTGATTGTACTCTAATTGTTATCTGATTTTTTCTGATTGTTGTTTTTATCTGATTGTTATTACTCTTGAATCTTTGCGCGGAATTCGCGCTATTTCTCGAATTCTTATTCTGATTGGCTAGATACTGTTAAGAATTACTTTTTAAGAAATATGTTCTAAAAATATAGTTACCAGGGAAAACTATTTTCTAGTACGGTCATTATAATGGATACTCTTTTTAAAAGCAAGCACTTTTTTGATTTTATATTTATTTTATTGAACAAAAAACTTTTTCTATGCTATACTATGTGAAAGGAAGTGATAAATATGAAGATTGAAAAATTAAGTGACAATCAGATACGCTGTACATTAACACGCGCAGATCTGGCCGAACGTCAGCTCCAACTCAGCGAACTGGCTTATGGTACAGAAAAAGCGAGATCACTTTTCCACGATATGATGCAACAGGCAGCACAGGAATTTGGTTTTGAAGCAGAGAATATGCCATTGATGATCGAGGCAATCCCTTCTTCCTCAGATTCAATCGTGCTGATCATTACTAAAGTCGAGGATCCAGAGGAACTCGACACGCGTTTTTCTAAATTCGCACCTCTTCCGGGGCAGGATGGAGATTCTTCCCGTCAGGGACTCCCTGACAAACTGGAAGGTGCTGAATCTCTTCTTGATCTGCTTGGCAAAGTCAAAGAGAAGATTAATGCTGCACAAAGTTCTTCCAAACCGGAAAATCCAGTCAGCTCTTCATCAGAATCTCTAGATGATCCTGAAACTGAAGCTTTGGAGAATGAAATACCAAAAGACGCTGCACCTAAGAAACCTGCAATCCGTCTGATTTCATTTGCCTCTATGGATAATGTCCTTGCGGCCTCACGATTACTTGGAAATATGTACTTTGGTGCGAACACTTTGTATAAAGATACTGCCGAAAATATTTATATCCTTGCGATGACTCAGTCAGAACATACACGAAAGGATTTCAGTCGACTCTGTAATATGTTATCTGAATACGGTACATTAGAGAAGACCTCCGGCGCTACAATTGCTTTCCTCGGAGAGCATTGCAAAGTACTACTGGAAAATGATGCAGTACAGCAACTGGCTAATGTTTAAACAAAACTAAGAAAAATCTTTCAGGCTTATGCCTGACAATAAAAAGCGGATTCCAATTGGAGTCCGCTTTTTATTGTTCTATTTTCTGTTGTTCTGCAAATCTAATATTACTCACCAAGTTTTGCATTAATTGTTGCATTCAGTTTCTCAACAAGAAGATCTGAATCAATTCCGTGAACATATGCAGCATCTGCAAGTGATTCTCCGATAGAGCTTGGGCATCCGATGCAATGCATTCCTAATCCTGTAAGAACATCTACAATTTCAGGGCACTGCTCATAATATGTCTGAAGCAGTTCTCCCATAGTCATTTCCTTTGTAACTCGTGCCATGTGTGCACCTCCTTTTCTTTTACGTTTTCTTATTATAATTGCTTTTCACCATTGTGTAAACATTTTATGACAATTTTCCATTAAAATTTGATTTTTTAAAAGTCAATACGTTTGCCGATTTTTTTCGACAAAATACTATTTTTATCATAACTTCACAAAACATTCGTTCTTTTATTTACCTTGAATTATCCCCAGTTTCCACACCTTTTTATGTGGATAATGTGGAAAACTTTTAGAAATCATGTATTTTTCCACCTTTTTTCACGTTTTTAGTGTGGAAAACTTGGATAACTCAATGTGGATAAATTTTTAACTATTTTTCAACAATCAAATTTTTTATACATTTTTGTCTATTTTGTACATCCGGCAATTTTTCACTTACTTAATCTGTTCTTTTATGCTTCTGTTCAATATGCACCAATTTAAAGTAATCTTCTTACTGTCAGGATTCCTTTATACGTGGCAGGCAATATCCCGATTCCTTTTCGGCTATTAATTGCATTTACAATTTGTCCGTCTCCCATGTAAATACCGACATGTCCATCATAGCAAATGATGTCCCCAGGAAGTGCTTCCGAATAACTGACTCCCCTGCCGGCACTTCGCATTTCTGAAGATGTTCTTGGAAGATTCACTCCAAAATGTGCGTAGACAGACTGCACAAAACCAGAGCAGTCAGCTCCATTTGTCAGGCTTGTGCCTCCCCAGACATATGGATTGCCGATAAACTGACATGCATAATCCACCACTGCCTGACCACTTCCGGCAGCCTCTCTCACAGCCTGAGCCTCTTCCTCTGCTTTCCTGGCCGCTTCTTCTGCCTCCGCAGCCAAACGTGCTTCCTCTTCTTCTCTAGATTCTGCATAAGAAAAAGCTTCTTTTGGATCTGCGCTTGCAGAAGCTTCTACGACTTCCTCTGCCTTCTGCTGAGCATTTCTTCCTATTATTATATACTGCGAATACACATACCCTGTAACCGAACCAGATTCAATCTTCGTCCATTCTCCAACTGGTCCTACGATTTTTGCTGCATAACCGGGATATAATTTACCCACCCATTCGCTCTGCTTTGTCGGTTCACTTCTTATATATAAAAATGATTCAACATCTGCAAAAGCCATATCTAAATACTCGCCCTTATCTTCTGGTGCCAGATAATCCTCCACCTGAATCTCTTTCTGTGAAGAATAACAATCATTCAGCACCTGCTCAATTCCCACTCCTGGCATAGTGTGATTATCCTCAATATCAGAAGCATATGCCGTAGCTGGGAAAACTCCAATAGCTCCTGTCAAGGTAACTAGGAACAATCCTTTTCTAAGAATCGAATCCATAAACTCCCTCCTTATGTTTTCTTTTCTTATCTTTTGTAAATATTACAGAATTGTTACATATGTTACGTGTTTATTATATCACGCAACAATCCCATGTCAAGGCTATTATCCCGACTTTTTCTCATCATATTACATCCATTTCTTCACTTTTTTTACAAAATTTTACAATTAATTGTTACAAAAGTATTACATTTATAAATTAAAAGTTGACAAATGGAACATTTTCTATTATTCTAATTATAGTAACAATTATTATTATCAAGGAGGTTATCGCATGGCTACATTGAAATACAGCAGACAGCGAGCATCCATTAAAGAATATCTCGATCATACAACTGAGCATCCAACTGCTGATACTGTATATCTTCATGTAAGAAAAGAATTCCCCCGTATCAGTCTTGGAACTGTTTACCGGAATCTGAATCTGCTTGCTGACATGGGCGAAGCAATTAAGATTACCACTCCTGACGGTGGGGACCGATTTGATGGCAATACTCACCCACACTATCACGTTGTATGCACTTGTTGCAACCGGGTATTTGATCTGCATATCGACGAAGCTCACATCAATACCATGAATAAACTGGCCGAGGAGCATTTTGATGGCACGATTGATTCACATGCAACATTATTCTATGGAACTTGTCAAGACTGTCTCACACAGAAAACATCCCGTGAGTCATAACAAACTTGTCAGTCTATTTTATCAAAAAGATAAATTTAATAAAAAATATTATTGACAATGACAAGTAATTATGTTATCTTAATATCAGTAACAATTACTAATATTGATTTAGAGCTTTAAAAATAAATTCATTTACAAAAATGCAAACGAAGCTCTGAATCATAAAACTAACTTGAACAACAAAAAATTTTAATAAAAAGAAAAGGAGATTATCATTATGAAAAAATTTGTATGTACAGTATGTGGATATGTTTACGAAGGAGAGGCTGCACCAGCTGAATGTCCAGTCTGTCACGCACCAGCTTCTAAGTTCAAAGAGCAGTCAGCCGATAGAACATGGGCTGCTGAGCATGTAGTAGGCGTTGCACAGGGCGTAAGCGAGGATATCTTAGAGGATCTTCGTGCAAACTTCGCAGGAGAGTGTTCCGAAGTAGGAATGTACCTGGCAATGGCAAGAGTTGCACACAGAGAAGGATACCCAGAGATTGGTTTATACTGGGAGAAAGCTGCTTATGAAGAAGCTGAGCACGCTGCAAAATTCGCTGAATTACTTGGTGAAGTTGTCACAGACAGCACAAAGAAAAACCTTGAGATGCGTGTAGATGCTGAGCACGGTGCAACAGAAGGTAAATTCGACCTCGCAAGAAGAGCAAAAGAAGCTAACCTTGACGCAATCCATGACACAGTACATGAGATGGCAAGAGACGAGGCACGTCACGGAAAAGCATTCGAAGGCCTGCTTAAGAGATACTTTGGCTAAGCTACAAGCTGAGCAAGGATAAAAAGAAAGCTGGCAGGATGGGGAATTTATTCACCAGACTGTCAGCTTTTCTTTTTAGACTTATTGGGCGACAGCCCTACATGAGGAAGTAGCGCCAGCGGATTCCGAATGGCTCGGCGCA
>NZ_JAJCNB010000036.1:0-23369 GCF_020560825.1 Dorea sp. 210702-DFI.3.17 | reverse complement strand
ACCTCCTGAAACAGCAATTACTGTTATAGCTACTATCAGCCCAAAAATCTTACAAGCGTAAGATTTTTGGATATTTTGCTTTTTTCGTCTATTTTTCATAGATATTCCTTTCTTCTAATTTTTTTGTTTCTTAAATCTTACGCTTGTAATATTTAAAAGTCAAGTCTATTTTCAGGAATTGTATACTCCAGATTCACCATTAGACTATCACACTTTTTCTCCTGCCTTTTAATATGCCGGGACACCGTATCCATAGATATTACTGCTTCCGATACGGTAACTCCGTCTTGCCACTTTATCCCCACTGTTGCCTTCTATGGTATTGACGGTTCCACCGCTGACACTCTCTACAATTCCAACGTGGTCAATCGTCCCATTATTTCCCCAGTCAAAGAAAATAATATCTCCTGCCACCGGGGTATAACTTCCGTCACGGAACCTACCTTTGCTTTCAAACCACTTCACACCGTCCGAACAAAGAGAAAATTTCGGAATGACTCCACTCTGAATATAACCGCTCTGGTCTGCACACCAGGACACAAAGCAGGCACACCACTCTACCCTGCCTCCAAATCCATACCATCTCCAATAAGTCGTTCCGCCTTTTCCTTCCTGCGACGCTGCCACCTGAACGATTGCCTGATTGCCGATACCTGTCGGGATTCTTCCAAATGCATAATACTGAAGCACATGTGGTACATACTGCTTGTCCCCATAACTGCTCCACCCCATTCTCTGTGCCATCATATCAGAAAATTCTGCTGCATTGGCAAGGGTATATCCACCTCTAGCTTTCGCCCATTCCAGATATCCATTTCCATAATTGTAGCTTTGCAATGCCAGTTTAATATTTTCCATATCCAGAGGATTTTTTACTCCTGCACGTTCCAGACAGCTTTTTATTTCCTGCACTCCGCAAGAAATCGAATACTCCGGATCTGTGATTCCATTCGGCTGTTTGGGATATTTTGTATTAAAACTGCCCTCTGAACACTGCATCGGGTCAAGTCCTCTCCCACCGGATTCCTGCATCATAATCGCTTTAATCAATTCCACATATTCACCAATTCCATATTGGTTTGCATACTGCCGAATTAGTGGCTCATATGCTTCTACTTCTGCACTGACAGAAGAAACCGTACTGGAATTATCCCCGCCTGTCATGCAAAGAAATCCACCAAATAAAATGACGATAATCAATATCACCACTGCAATCCAACCGCCTGCGGTCAATCCACTTAACAATGCTTTTATAGCTTCCATCAACGCTTTTATTGCATGTGTTACTGCCTTTGCTGTCGTTTTCACTGCAATCTTTGTATTCTGTGCTGTCTGTCTTGCTGCCTGCACTGCTTTTTCTGCTTTTTTCATGGAATAATGCATTGCCCGGACAGAAACATTTGCTGTCTGCTCCGATGTCTTAATACTGGTCTTTGCCGTCTGTTCTGCAGTCTTGACCGCTTTTCCAGAGGTCTTGATAGTACCTTTTCCAGTATTCTTTACAACCTGTTCCGATGCTCTCCCGGTCTTGATGGTTCTTTTATCCCGTTCAATGGTCTTAATTTTTTTGACAGCAAGTTCTTTTCCCTGCTCCTGTGCCGTTTCTCCGCCTGAAGGCGGTACTGGTCGAATTTCTTCTTTCGGCTGGTAAACTGTTTCTTCGCCTGTCGAAGAAACAGAAGCTTTCTCTTTCTTCCGTTCAATAATCTTTCCTGCCTGTCTGCGTACCTGATGCCCTGTTTCGTGAAAGATGCGGTCAGCATACTTGCTGGCCGCATCTTCTGCATAACCTACCGGATTATTCTCTCTATCACTAGATTTCTCCGTCGATTGCATGATATTTTCTTTTGTTCTGACATAGGACTGCTTAACATGGTCTGTCACTGTAACTGTCTTATCTAATACTTTAATATCCTTATGGACTTGGCGTGTTTTTATCTTACGATCCATCGCTTTTCTCCATTTGAATCTTTATCTAGCGTTCATGATTAGTTTCTTTTTTGCTCACCTGTGGCAGTTCCCGGCAGTATTCCGGGTATTTCATGCGGATTGCTTCATAAAAATATGATGCATAGCCACAATCGAACATCTCGTATGGGGTAGACAGACTTTCTTCTCCCTTCTCCACATATCCATTCCACAAGTTGAAAGCCAGTCTGGTCAATCGTGCCGAACCGCCTGTCTGCCACCCTTCATGCAATGCTTCTGGTTTAATCAAACGCTCTTTAAAATCAAACATGCGATCAACATGATTTCTGGTATCTTCAGAAATTCCCACACAATAGAAAAATGAACTGTAATAACTGTCGTGCTTTCCGCATTTAGCTAACATCTGATAAAAAAACTTTTCGTGTTCCTTTGATGAAAATCTGATTTCTGACATATTTGGCTCCTTTTCCGGCACTAAAAAACGCCACAAATTGTGACGATTTTCAGTGCCTTGCTTTTCATTATTCAAAATATTTTTAATTTTACATTCTTCCCCGGTTGATACTGTCCTCTCCCGGCTTTGTGGTCATCAGTTTATACAACCTTGTATTGGTTGGGAATCTATTGACGAACGGTACAAGCGAACTTCCATATTTCACCAGACCACAACCGGCATCTGCATTTGTGATATATCCCATTTGCTCTGTAGAAATATTCAAAAGTGTCGCCAACTTTGCTCTGTCCGGCTCTGCCTGATTAAGCATCACGATATACTCACTGTTGGAAATCATCGTACTTGCAAGAACAGAATCTAACAGATATTCCACGTTCTGTGTGATTGCTGTCGGGAATGCATTACGCTTACGAAATCTTCGCCATGCAGAGTTAAAAAATGCTCCGGAATACTCATTTTCAAATACTACATGAAACTCGTCTAAAAAAATATGGGTTCGCTTTCCCTGTTTCCAGTTCTCCGTTACCCGGTTCAACATTGCATCAGTGATTACCAGAAGTCCCATGGTCTTTAACTGTTTTCCTAAATCCAGAATGTCGTATACCATGATACGGTTATTCACATCAACATTACTTTCATGTGCAAATGCGTCCAGACTTCCATTGGTAAATAATTCTGATACCAGTGCCAAATCCTGTGCTTCCGGTTCTTCCTGTTCTAAAAATTTTTCACGCAACACCCGCAAAGTCGGCACTGCTCCGCCATGCTGATATTCCTCATAAACTTCTCCCACACATCGGTCAATAATGGAACGTTCCTTTGCATTGATTCCTTTTTTATCCAACTGTTCAAACAGAGATAAAATAAACTGTGACTTCTCAATCACTGGATCACCGCCATCTCCATATCCGTCTACCATATCCATTGCATTGATATGGTCCCGGCTTCCTGCAGCAATGCGAACCACTTCTCCGCCCATTGCTTCAACTAATGATGCATACTCTCGCTCTGGATCACAAATCAGGATATCGTCCTGCGTTGCCAGTGCCAGGAATACAATCTGCATTTTTGCATTAAAGGATTTTCCACTTCCCGGTACTCCTAAAAGGAATGAGTTTGGATTTAACAGTTTTTCTTTATTACACATGATTAAGTTATGGGAGATTGCATTTTCACCGCAATAGATTCCACCTGCGTCCATAATCTCCTGCACCCGGAATGGCATCAACACTGCTACACTCTCCGAAGTCAGTGTGCGGACTGCCGGAATCTTCCGGTGTCCGATGGGTAGTGCTGTATTCAGTCCGTCCATCTGCTGAAATTTCAGAACAGAAAACTGGCATAACTTTTTCCGTCCGATTGTCAGAAGTGTTTCCGTATCTGCATCAAGCTGTTTTTTCGATTCTGCCGTATGCACCATAGTCAGTATACCGAACATCATACGCTGGTCACGTGTGGTTAAATCGTCCATGAACTCTTTACTTTCTTTTCTCTGCTGTTCCAAATCATAAGGAATCACTGCGGAAAAGTTATTGTTGGCATTTTGGCGTCGTTGCCAGTTTGTTATATTAGTCTCCACACCTAACAAACGTTTTTCCACTTCCTGTACTGCTTCATCAGTCGGAACCGGAATCACATCAATGCTCAACATCAGATTTCGATTCATGTCGGTCAGTTCTGCTATCATATCGTCTTTGATGTAAGAAGCATACTCACGAAGAAAAAGTACTCTTCCATAACGATCTCCCATGCGGAAATAATCTTTTTCAAATTCAAAGGTATCCGGACAGATATAATCTTTAAAGCTGTGTCCTTTTCTCATATTCTCCTGAATATCAAAATGGAAACCAGATTCTTCTCCTGTACGGTAAAAATCGTGCAGAATCCGTAACTTATCTTCTCCATTTATCTCTACACATTTGGAACCCAATCTTGCAAAATGACTGTTCAGCTCTGTTGTCACTCGTGCAAAATACGTTCTGGCTTCTTCGATTGTTTTCTTATAGCAGGATACTGTCACATATTTTTCCTGCACCATGCTGTTGGAACTGGTTGCCTTATCTAAAAGCATATTGTTGTACTCTTTCCGATATAAATCCAGTCCGTCCTCCTGCATCGGAATCAGGATTGCTTTTTCAAAATCCACCTTATTCAAGCGGCGATTATTGATCGTTATTTTTGTTGTTCCACCGCAATCGAAAGAATTTAATAAATCCATATATTCCAGGAACATGGTTTCCTTATCTACTTTGCTTGCCACCGCGTAGTTGATATCTGTAAATTTATAAGTACGTGCAAATTTATTTCTCCCGATTTTAAAAATCCCGTCTGACCAGATAGTCTCGATGGGAATTACCTGCTGTACGCTTCTTGGAATTACAAATTTTTCTTTATCCTGCTTGAAAATATTACTCAGCGTTTTTATCATTCTTCTTGCGTCCCTCCTTCTTCAGACTTTCTTTCTCATATTTTTTAATGACTGGTTCTACCGCATCAAAATAAAGATTTTCTGACCGGAACACCAGTTTTTTCGGCATCAGGATTTCCGATTTAATCCATGCCCAGATAAACTGCTCCGCTGTCATTCCATGATATTTTACAAACCCGAACACTACACATGGGGCAGCTCCCAGTACACAAATCCAACTCACTGTTTCCATACTCATGTATGGGTGAAGCAAAAAATAAAGCCCAACGGCAATCCCGCAGGCTAATCCTGAAAAGATAAACTGTCTTAGGGACAATCCGAAAAAGATTGCTTCCGTGTAATCCCTGATTTCCTTGTTAATTTTTACTTCCAAAACGATACACCTCCAAATCGCACATTTGTTATATTTTTCCTGTTCTGTTACACTTTGGGTAAATGAAAGGGGGACTGACCTATGCCAATCACTGTTATGATTTCACTTGTTGTTACCGTTGCTCTATTCCTGATTTCTCTGCTGTTTCGGATTGCTGCCAGATTAAATCTGACCTTACCGCTGTTATGCTTTCTTGCTGTTTCCACAATTCTGAATCCATGGGCAGCAACTCATGAGAAACTTGCATTTGCAATCCTCTATCTGCTGACTGCCTTTTCTGTACTCAGCTGGATTTTTGCTCTGCGACGCAAATGGCAGGAACATCAATACTACAAAGCTATGAAAGATGATATGTCCTTCCAGATTTCTCGTGCCAGACAGAGAGGGATTCCTTTAGATTCTGTTCATTTCGATTCTCAGGGGAATATGCGGTATAACAACAGCAACAACATTGTAGAATAAATTTTAAGGATGCTTTCGGGCGTCCTTTTTACAATCCCATCATTTCCCTCACTACCCTGTCTGACATCTTCACCGCACCGACCAGTACCAACATATTAAAAATCAACTCTCCTATATAACTCCATACCATGGTCACTGCAGCTGCGTCCGGATCGACTACTGGCGGTGATGATGCAAATAATGAAAAAATAATGCAGGCAAGTACCACGATTGCTCCCTCCAAACACACTGCTGCGTATGATTTCAAAAAACTTCTTCCGATATTCTGGCTCGGCTCTCCTGCGAAGGAAGATAACGGAATCGGTGCAATGGCAGTATAAAGGTACAATCGAAAAAATCTTCCATATACACTCATAATCATAATGAAACTCAACACTGTAATAAACAGTCCGCCTATTAACGTTACTGCCCATAGTGGGATACTTTCAAAAAATCCACAATCTTCTACCGCTTCTATGATTTCGTCCGGTAAAACAGTATCTTCCGTACTTCCAAATCCTGCGGTCTGCATAATCGTACTGGTCACTCCTTGTATGATGTTGAATAATGCCATCATCAGCTCCAGTCCATACGTGACTACGCCTTTTGCAATCGCAAAACGTATAAATATTTTTAATGCATGTTCCGGTCTTTTTACCTCTGTAAAACTTCCACAAGTCTTGACCACTCCAACTACAAAGAAAAGCACTAACAAAGCATAGCCGATTGCCTGCAACGCTCCATGAATCTGCACAATCACCTGCCAGATACCGCCACCCTTAAAGTTTTCCGGTGACTGTGTGAGTATCTGCCAGATTTCCGCAAGTTTACTGTTCCAGGTATCCAAGGCATTTTGCAAGTTCTGTACTACCCAGTTATCTGACACGTTCTAAACACCTCCTGTCTTAGACGGAACGGTGCGGCTCCATGTGGGCCTGCACCGTCCCATTTCTTTTATTTTTCTATTCTTCTTAACCCGTAATCAAATTCAGGATTTCTTTTGCAAATGTAATGATTACACCACCTGCTAATGTTAAGAATCCATTGGCTCGCTGACTTGGATCGTGAGATTTCAGTGATAAACCAACCTGCACAATTCCAAATCCCAGTAAAATCATTCCGATAGCACGAATCAGTCCAAAGATAAATGTGGACAGATTATTGATTACGGTCAGTGGATCGTCTGCCGCAAATACAGTACTTGCTCCTGCTGTCATAATCAATACCATGACAATATACACTGCCATGGCACGTTTCATTTTTGCTGTCATTGGCAACTTCTTCGTTACTTTTATGCTTTCTTTCTTCTCCTGCTTTTTTCGCATATCTAACTTCATTTTTTGATAGCCTCCTATATATTTTTTGATTTACGCATATTTCTGGATAATTTCTTCCAAATCTTCATCAGATAATAATTCGTATCCTTCACTTTCTAATGAATCATCAGCAAACTCGTCCTCCAGACTGTCTCCCAGTGAGATACTTGCCACCGCCCGGTCAACTGCTCCATGCAGATATGGCTTTCCATTTCCATCTGTCGTAAGCCCTACATTGGGATGTTTTAAAATATCAAATTTCTCATCTAAAATTGGTCTTTCTCCACGAATAAAAAGAATCGCATATCGGTTATCCAACATGCGAACTTCATCGGGTGTCATCAGTTCCCTCCCTGTATTCTGATAATTGGTGGAATAATTCCCAGAATGTCCTGTTGATTTTCCATAGGTGTTCGTGTCAATCGTTGCCTTGCCAAGAAGTTCGCTGACATATTTATGTGTTCCCTGCTCATTGCCGCCTAAATATAAAAATTCATCACAATTTCCCATAATGCTTTCCCACTGCTTCTCAAACAATGCTTTTAACTGCGCCAGATTCTGCAAAATAATACTGACTGACACTTCTCTGGAACGCATCACAGACAGAATCTTATCGAAGTCATCAGGCAGTGAAACATTTGCAAATTCGTCCATGAGGAAATGCACATGAACCGGAAGTCTCCCTCCATATTTATGGTCTGCCAGATAGAACAACTGCTGAAATAACTGGGTATACAATATTGACACCAGAAAGTTATAACTGGTGTCGTTGTCCGGGATTAACGCAAATAAAGCCACTTTTCGCTCTCCTAGTGATGGCAGGTCTAAATCGTCCGTTGCGGTCAGTGCTGCCAGACTGGATAAGTTGAATTTCTCAAGTCTTGCGGCTAATGTTATTTGAATGGATTTTAATGTCTTGGCACTACCAGAGTGGTAATCTTTGTAATACTTTACTGCGATATGTTCCGGGTTCTTCATTTCCAACCGTTCAAACAATTCATCAAGCGGTGACTGGTACTGGTCATCGTCCTCTCTGACTTCTCCGGCACGTAACATTTCCATTACCATCGGGAAATTCTGTTCTTCTTCCGGTGCTTCATATTTCAGAAAGAAAACCAGTGCCAACAACAGCATAGAAGCTGCGGTATCCCAAAATGGATCGTTAGACTGACTGCCTTTTGGTGTAGTCGCTTTGAACAGGTTCGTCACCAATCTCTGCACATCGTTATCGTCCTTCAGATATACAAACGGGTTATAGCAATGGCTCTTTTCCATATTTATCAGGTCAAGCACTCTTACTTCATAACCTTTTTCTTCCAGAAGATACCCGGTATCTCTCAGATTTTCCCCTTTTGGATCAAGCACCACAAAAGAGGTATTCGCCTGCATCAGATTCGGCTTTGCAAAAAATCTGGTCTTTCCGGAACCGGAACCACCAATCACAACCGTCAATACATTTCGCAAATGTTTCCGCATATTGTAGCTGATTCGTACATGCATGGTCAGCAACTTATTTTTTGTAAATCGCTTCTCCCTGTATCTGCGATTGATTTTCTTCACATTCCCCCATTTTGCAGACCCATGTTCTTCACCTCGTCGGTAATGTTTCTTGGTAGAAAGATAAATCCCAATTCCCATACCGTAAGCCAGCAAAAAAATAAGGACATTTTTTACACTGTCCCCACATAACCGAATGGAAAACGGATGGTTCATTGCTTCCGGGACTCCATCCAGAATCCCCATAAGACCAGACGAAAGATAAGGTGCGACAAGTAACGCAAACCAGATAACCGGGATAATTCCAATTACCGCCAACATCAGACTGCTCTGCTCATCATCGTTCTTCATGGCTTCTGCGTCCTCGCTTTTCCTTCTCCGACGGTACTTCGATTTTCTCAATGACTTTCATTAAAACATCATCGACAAGCTCCGTATCTTTTCCCTCTTTCAGCATCTGATTCCGCTTGTCCTTTAGGGAATGGAACACTACGCCACTCTCATATTTATCCAGTTCTAACGTAATCGTATCACTGCTCATTTTGCATTCTCCTTTCCCGAATTTTTCTAGCGTGCTTCTTTTCTATGTTGTCCTCTGGATTTCTGTTCTTTCTTTTCAGGCTCTGGATTTTCTTTCTTATCTTTCACATTTTCAGAACTGTCTTGCCCGGTTTTTTCAGCCTCTGACTTTCGGTAAGTTGCATTCCGATTCTGATCCAGTACCTTTGCCATTCTTGCAGAAATTGCATTCGCTGCATCTCTGGCTCTGGAAAGTTCCACTCTCACTTCCTGAGTCTCCATTTTTTCAAAAAACTCTGGTGCATGTAAAAAATTATATCGACTGGTATCCATTCCATATTTTTTACACAACATATAAGACGCACACGATACATGAAATGCATCTTCATTTTTATCATAGTGTGGATTTCCATCCGCATATCCGGCAAATACCAATTCCGGCACAAGATTCTGAAAGATTTCCTGTGCACTCATCCCTTTTCTTACATAAATACAACCTTCTTCCGGTTTAAAAAATGCTCCTTTTTCATCCGGCATCTGTTCTGGTTCTGCTGCAACAATATTTACCGGAGGGGTACTGACTAACGCCCGGATTAAATCATGTTCTTCATATTCTGACTTTTGAATTGTAGTATCGGACATTGTTGTCTGAGAAATATCATATAGCTTTTTCGCATTATAATAATTTCCAACTGTACCATCTTCACGCTTATATGTTTTTCCTGGCTCTAAAATCAGAACTGGATTCTGTCGTTCCATACGCTTTAAATAAAATCCATGATCTCTCCAGTATCCATAGTCACCTAATTTCTGTGCATCTGGTCTTTGTGCCAGAATCAGAAGTGCATCATTGGTAGTATATCGATCAAAGGTACTCTGTACATCCAGATACTTCTGCAGCATTTTCCCATCCGTTGCCACTTGTGCGGTTACCTGCTCTGACAACTCATAGCAGCGATTCCTGTTATTTTTGCTTTCCGCAATAAATGCCTGTACCTTTTCATCCTGTGGTACAGCCGATGCATTTAATAAAGAATCAAAACTATTATCCATAAAATTTACCTCTCTTTCCCTTTCCTTGGTTTTCGTTTCTGTTGTGGCTGCTGGTGGCGAATCTGATTCCGGTCTTTATTTCCCTGATTTCTCACCGGATCATTTCTATTCTCACGCCGCTCCGCTTCTTTCTTCCTTGCATTCTGTATTTCCCGAAGTTCCTTTCTGACCGATGGTTTCTCTGGTTTTTCCGGGGTAAATAACTTAGAAGTACCCTCTGCGGTTTTCTCTTGCTTCTTTGAGGTAGGCTCGGACAGACGGGATTTGGTCGTCTTTGCCAAAGAGGGGTTCTGCTCCTTCCCCTCTTTCTTTACCGGCTCTCCAAACAACTCGTCCATAAGCTGATCCTCCTTGGATTTCTGCGGATAATCTTTCTCCGGTTCTGCCTGTCCCTGTTTTTCCTGCTGATCCTGTACCTTTTCCGGCTTCTTCTCCTGTTTCTCTGACTTTCCGGCTTTCGCTTTTTCTGCACGTGTCCGCTCAATTTCCGTCTTAATCTTCGCTGCTTCTGTTACAGATGCAAACTGGAATCTGTCTACGATACGGTTGATTCTTGGTGCATCTTCTTCCTTTACGATCACATCTATCAGTCCGTCACTGCTTCCTTTGGGATTTCGGACTGCACAATACAACACGCCATATCGTTTTGCTTCCTGCACGAACTGCTTCAGGTCACTTTCTTTCACCGAAAATACCGTCAGCGGTCTGCCAGATCTGACCATTGTCTCAAGCCTTGCCCTGCCTTTTGTCTTTTTCTTCTCTTTTAAGACGGCATACAACATGACTGCCAGATGCTTCGCACCTGTACCACTGATTTTCAATGCTGCTTCCCCAACTTCCAACGACATTCGTACCACCTGGTCAGCGGCTTCGCCTGATGTGTTCATGGCTCTGTTCCTCCTTCTTCTCTTTTTCTTCCCGCACTATCTTAAATTTTTCTTCGATTACCTTGGAACGTGCGGCGATTCCATCACAAAGTGCTGCCTCCTTTCTGAGCGTTCCAATTTTCTCTGTCAGAACTTTTATCTGCTCCTTCATTTCCTGTATTTCTTCTTCCGGTCTGTCTGCCCGAATCTTATAACGCAAGTGCTTCCGTTCCTCCGCACACTGCTCCATTTGTTTCTGTAAATGGTCTTTCAATGAAAAAAGCTGCTCCGCAGTATCAATGTGATAATGGCAAAGCAGCTTCGTTTCTTTAGAAACGGTATTCAGTTTTAATAAATCCTCCCGGAACAATACATGCACCTGTTTAGCAGATATTGACGGGCGATTCTTCGGTAGGATTCCTAAAAGATAACAGTAATGCAGATACAATCCCCGAAGTCCTCCGATTTTTCTTGTCTGCTTGAAGTTGCCGGATACCCGAATCCGGTAATGCCTCTGAACCGGAAATTTTTTCTCGGCAGGTAATTCATTTTCTTCCAGAATCCGAACCCTGATTGCTTCCAGTGAATAATTCTCTCCAAAATTCCGCTTTAACTTCAGACCACGCTCCCGCCCTTCCGGACGAATGGTAATGTCTTTCCCGAACTTAAAAGAATATCCTTTTTCCCGCAAATAAAAAAAGAACTGTTTTTCAGTCCTCGCCTTTCGGATTGCCTCGTCAACATCTGCCTTTACCATGCTGTGATAACTCGGCTTCCCATCCTGTTCTGCCTGCCACTCGGCATAATGTTTTCCTTTTCCCTGTTCTGGCTGCCTCACAACCGATAACTGGTATTCTTTACATAAACGGTCTGACACCATCCGCATATCCCGGTAATCCTGATTTGTCCTGTGGTATCTTTTCCCATCAATGAATGAAACTGAGTTCACCACAAAATGGTTGTGCAGATGATTCGCCTTATCCAAATGAGTCGCAATCAATACCTGATACTGACTGCCCCACAATTCTTCTGCCAGCTTCTTTCCAATCTCATGTGACATTGCCGGATTACATTCTCCCGGTGCAAAAGACTGGTAGCCATGAAACGCAACAATTCCGTCCTCCTTTCCAAAACGCTTTTTGACCGCAATCATTTCTTCTCTGGCGGTTGTCGGTGCACAATTCACTCCAGATACATATTGTTCCATCAGTTCTTCCGCTTCTCCGACAAGTTCCATTTCCATAGATTCAGATTGCCTCCGTCTGATCTTTTCTGCATTCACCGCATAGGTAATTACATCATTAAGTCCTTGTGTGGATCGTGATTGATTCTCAGATATTCGCCCTTCATTGTTCTCTTTCGTCTTATCCGGATTCTCCGCATAATTGATTACTTTTCCAATCCACCCCTTGATGCTCCAGATTGATGTCACTGCCATGATTCATTTTTCTCTGGAAGTATCACTGCTTCTGTAATCTTACGGACTGCTTCATTGAACTTCCGCACTTCCTTATCGTAACGCTGCACATCTACCACATTTAACACATGTGCTTTCTGTGCGATCTGATTTAAGTTATTTCCAATCTTATGCAGCTCCCGCATCATAGAATAATAATCTGGCGGCGGTGCGTCTCTTGGAACAACACCAGAAATCAACTGTCTCAGGTAAGCTTCCCGGTTCAGTCCGCTTCTCTTTACTTTCTTATCCAATGCCTCTGCTTCTTTTTTGTTCAATCGGAAAAGGATTGCTACATTACGTTTTCTCAACGCTCCATCTCCTTTACTTTCTGTATAGAATCTGGTTCCTGGCGAATCTGGTGTTTTTCTTTATCGTAACTGTAAACTCTGTCTGAGAGAACCTCCTGCCGTTCCACTTCATTTTTATTTACTTCCCGTACCATTTCACCAAGCATTTTCGGTTCCATCTCTCCATTATCCGGAACGATCAGAACTTCATGCACCGATGACGGCAAAACATAGAATCCTTCTGGGAAAAGCTGTTCCAGTTTATTTAAAACTTCTGGTTGCGTAATCATAGATGCTCCATATTGCTTTTCTACATTCGTAAGCGCATACAACATATCATGTGAACGAAGTCCAAATTCAACACTTTCATCTAATAAATTTGTTGCATCTCCTTCTTCATTAAAAATACTCAACAACATTTCGTCCATTGACTGAAGAATCGGTATATTTACAGGCTGTGTATTTACTCTTGCCTGCCGAAATATTTCCTTTGCCTCCACATTCCACATCTTAAGATGTTCATTTTTCACCTTCATAGTCGCTTTTCCATCGTCAGACTCTACCGGGAAATCCACATAACAGATAGCCGACAAATCTTCCATATTTTCATGAGGCATTTCCTGTAACATTCGTTTGTTTGCCTGCGTGTTTACAAGCATCACTGCCAGATGTTCCTTCACTGAATCATAATCCATTGGGTTGATACCGTTGTGCACAAACGGAGCATTGCCTGCTTCTTCCATGCATTTTGCAATTTCATTCATCACTTTCTCAACAGGTTCGCCCAGACGTATTTCATTGAAAAACGGCTCTACATAAACAACTGGACACACATTTTCTTCCTGTAGTCTTACCTGTACTCCTACCATCTGGACTCCATTATTTTTATTCATCTGCATTACCTGAAATTCTGCATTCTCATATTTTTCTGGGAGAAAATTCCTGATGTCCTTTGCTACACTTTCCGCAAACACTTTTTCTGCTATCATTTCTCTTGCAATCATTTCTTCTGTTCTCCCTTCTTCTTGTCCATTTTCTTTAAATATTCCTGATATCGTCTTTCTGCTTTCTTCTTGTCTTTCATTGATACTTCAACCTGCATCTTGTATCTCCTTTCTTTTTGTCTACTGAATCTTGTTAATCTGCAACAGGCACATCAACACAACTCCTATGATGCCACCTACTAATACTCCACAAATAAACTTCAACATTGTTACTTTCTCCTTTTCCATTTTCTGAGGGTTTCAGGGATTCTCCCTGACAAACTGCCGCCGGACTGACAGACAGGAAACCTGTGTGGCAATCCAAAGGCGTTGCTTGCTGGTATTGTGTATTCTTCTGCACCAGTCTCACCGTTCCGGGTATCAGAAGATTTACTTGCCGAAAAAACAATTGCTCTTTTCATTCTTTCAGTTCACACTGCCCGCAAGTTTTACACAAATATTCGCACTCTGTGCATCGTACATTTTCATCAGTTACCATGCATTCTTCACTCACCGGGCAATACTTTTGACAACTTTCACACTGCTCCGTACAGCCTTCTTCTGACACTTTCTCCGCAATAATTCCAAGTAATTCATTCTGTTCTTTTTCTTCTTTCAACTGTGTTTCCAGAAAAATTTCCAATAGATCTTCACTGTCCACATCGTCTTCCATCGTCAAAATCAGCTCTTTCTTATACACGACATTCAGCTCATATCTTGCAATTTTCATATCTTTTTTCACCTTCTATCTCTCATATTTTTCATGACCAGACATATTCTTTTTCATGCTTTTTTCTCTCTTTGTAATTGCCAGATTTAACTTGATGCAGAGCAGATCGTTGTAATCTTTTCCTTGTTTTGGTGGTACATCTTTTATCTGATATTGCTTCGGAAGTACTGTAGAAATTGCTTTTGTGGCAAGTCTTCCAATACGGTCATTATCCAAATGCAGAACGATTGTCTTCACCTCTGGATGCATTTTTAATGTCCTGGCCAACGCTGCAGGGACTTTACTTTTTTCAATTTCTTTTGCTGGCTGATAGACACCTGCCAGTGACAATAAATGTTCTCTCCTCCACTCTTTCCCGTCTAATTTCTGCAACGTCGCATAGGATAACAAATCAATGGCTGACTCAAACAGATGCACCGTATCATTGGATTTCTCTGCAAAAATGGAAAAAGAATAATTCTTATCGCTTCCATTTGCTTCTCCTATAAAGCTGGTTCCGATTCCTCTAAGAGCTGCATATTTCGGATTATCTTTCTCATCCATCCCTACAAACACTACGTTATGATGAAATGCACTTTCATAAACTCTTCCGGACTCCAAACAAAACTGAATGATTTCCTTATCAATCCCACGTCCTAAAAGATACGCAATCACTTTCTGATCATCTTGATTTTTCTTTGGCAACAGTAACTGTTTCTCCATCGGAACATTCTCAGATACAGAAAGAGGCGGCTGAATATTTGCCCGTTCTGCAAGCATTTCAACCGCCTCTAAAAAACTGTATCCTCTTACTTTGATCAGATAATCCAGTGCTGATCTGCCACCGGTTCTCTGACTCCACCACATCCATTTTCCATTTGATATTTTCAAACTATCGTGTGTTCTGGTAGTGTAGGTGTTGCCAGAAAAGTGAACCAATTCGTATGGTTCATAATTTTTCAAGTACGTAAGCAAATCCATCCGCTTGACCTCCCGCACGACCGATGGTGGTATATATGGCATAATTTTCATCTCCTTTCCTGCCTTAGATTGATATTATTGGGGATAATATCCGGGCATGAAAATAGCCAGGCGATTCCTTTGGGTGGAACCATCTGGCTATGTAAATTTACTTTTACTTTTTTACTATCTCCTCAATCAAAACATCTATTCTATGCCTTGACATATTATCGCAGTCTTCTTTTAATTCTTCACAATACTGTAAGAATTTTTCAGCATCTAAATGATACAAAACATACATTATATTATAACACGTATGATATCTATCTTCATCTACATCGTCTACCGGAAAAGAAATTCTATTATACAAATCATCTCCATTTGTCATGATAACGTCATGATAATAACTGCTATCTAATTTATTTCTAAGTTTATATGAATACTCATAAGCCTTTTTCCCACGAGTTGTGTTTTTCAAATATCTTACATATGTCTCTATCGAAAATTTTATCATTTCTTTATTTTCTTCTTGATATATTCTTTTTATCTTTTCCGATGATATATGAAATAAATCATACGAATAAGTTAGAATTTCTTCTTTTCCGGATAAGACAATTTCTTTCAACATTTTATTTAAAATTTTCCTATATTCTGATAAAACACTTTCATTATTTTCCTCTAAAATATCACTCCAAACAACATATGAATCTGCAAATTGATTTAATTCTGCCAGATTCTTTGCTTCAATCATTTCTTCCCTTAAAGTGGGCAATACTCTCCTTATCTCCTCATCTGACTTATAATAATTAGACTTACCTCCCGAATTAAGAAATAGCTTGTATTCAGCATCCAATTGGTCTACATTTAGTACCCCTTCTTCATAATATTCCAATAGCATTTCTACTAAATTTCCACTGCATTTTATTCCATAAAGATATCTTCCAATTCTATGCTGTAGTGTATTTCCAATAGTACTTACCATTTTTTCTACAGAATCGGTATTATTGGAATTAGCTTCTTTATAATACAAGTTATCTATACTCTCAACAACAATAGCAAAACATATCAACCTTAATTCTTCTAAAAATTGCTCACTCATATCCCTTTTACAAAACAATTCTACATCTTCAAAAAATCGTTGAGCCTTTTCAAGTGTCCGTAAATTTTCTACTTTATGAATATTCAAGAATTTTTCAACAAAGTCTGCATGGATATTCATTTTACTCCATGTCACTTTCTCTGCACGTTCTGTAATATGATATATTCTTTCAATGACCTTTTCATTATACTTTTCAAATACAACTTTTTTGTCCGATTGTATTTCATCTGTATTCGCAATCACAATAACTTTTACATAATTACATTGCTTGAGTTCTTCTATAATTCCAAATATATCTTCCAAATTTATGTCATCACTCATTCTTTCCAAGTCATCTATTACAATAATATGAACAGAAGTAAACTCTTTTGACAATAATAGAAACATTTCTCTTTCATTGACTATACTTTGTACTGCTTCCTTTGTCTGACCAACTTTATCCCAGATTTTTGATGCGCCATCTAAAATATTATTAGCTATTTCACCTATTTTCCCACCAATATTATTCTTTAAAGCCAATTGAAATAAAGCTTCATGATATATTTGTCTAGTGTCTTTCAAACCAAACATTGATATTTTACAAACATTGGGATTTGCTTCTAATGCCTCATTTACCGCATAAGATTTTCCAATTCCCCATGTTCCATCAAATAAAATTGCTCTATACGGTAGATGATCTATGTCACTGATTATATTTTTTATATTATCTGCTTTCATACTGTATCTTTCCACCCCTATTTTTCATCTAACAACTTATTTTCCATCATCCTTCCGAATCTCATCAATAATCCGACCTATATTACACGTAATCTGTCTTTTACACTGATGAATATCTTCATTGATTTTCTTTTCCTGCTCAATAGCAATCTCTATATTCTTCGCCAGTTCTCCAATTGCAGAATTCTTTTTGGGATTGATTCCTGTTCTGGCAAGTAACAACTTATAGATAAATGTCTGATGTCCATCTTTTTCATTCTGGATAATCTGTTCAGCATTTGGCTCAATATCATCTTCGTATGAATTTTCATAATGTAACAACAGAAATAATTCAAATGCCGGATTACTAACCGCTAATATATTCTTCTTTTCACCTTCAGCTACCAATTCATCATAATCAAGTACCTTCTCTTCAAAAATGTCTCCATCAAATACAACAATCATCTTATCCCGTTCTTTATCAAACGCTATTTCTGGATTTTCTTTCTGATTTTCTGCAAACTCAATCAAACGTCTTGGAAATGAAATGTTCCTGTCTCCCTCTGTTTTTTCAAGTAACCGGATATCGATCAATGGATGAATATTTAACTCTTTTCGGATATCAATTAACTTTTTGAAATACCATGTTTCAGTATTTGCACCCTCACATATGAAAAAGTACTTACGATAAGGCTCAATCTGTTCTTCTTCATCTGTAGTTCTACTATTCCAATTCGTATAACTTCTTACTGGAGCCAAGGCTACTCCTCCTCTCTAAAGTCAAATGTTGAAAATACTGGTATCGCACCATACCTGCCTTCCAGATATGCCTTGCTCAACACTTTATCATACCTCTCCTTGAAACGATCTAAGGAATAAATAGAGCTTGCATTTTCTGCGTTACGTTCTACAAACCAGATTTCATCCCTTCTAAAAATAGCCTGATCCATAATGGATGATTCATGTGTAGTGAACAATAGCTGCATACGCTGCTCATCATGTAGCTGCATAAACAATTGCAAAAATCGTTCTGTCAATTTCGGATGTAAGCTTCTCTCCAATTCATCCACAACATAAAGAACATCTTCTCGTTTATTCAACAGCATATCCATCAAATCGAATAATCTTCTTGTTCCATCAGACTCTTCATCAAAACCGAACTCATAAAATGACTTATTATGATGCAACCGGATTGTTGTGACCTTCGGTTCAGAATGTCCTTCAACTTCGATATTAAAGAAAGTTTCCTTCGACCTCATCGTCATTCTGAATGATGGTTCTTCCTGCTCTTCCATTCTATTTTTTACATGCTGCATCATCTTATCAAATACTGATTTCGGCAATGCATTTGATAACTCATCCAATGTAATTTCTTCGATTTTTACCTGACTAATACCCGTATCAAATGTTTTGATCAATTTATTAATCAGCTTCAACGAATTGTCATCATAGTAGTACTCCAGATCAATCAACGGGGTATCCGGTGTGATAATCGAAATATGATTCTGAATCCAGTCATATACATCCCGGAAGAACAGTAATTTTGATCGTGTGCTATATTTTTTCCCACGATTCATTTCCGTCAGGAACAAAGATGTTTCATTTCCTTCAAAGTCATCTGCATAAGTTTCAAATTTGTTTTTTTCTGTATTTGTCAAAGTAATGCTCTCATTTAACACCGGACGTTTACTTCCTTCTCGTTCAAAGAGACATTTTGCTGAACCGTTCTGATATAATTCATATAACCATTCTCCGGTTACTTTTCGTCTGCTTAAAACTGCAGAAAAACCATAGGCATAAAATTTGTCACCTACAGTAATCTGAATTTCAAAACTACTTTCTCGTTCCTTATTCTCCTGCCGATTCTTACAAAACATCTGTGTAGCTTCTATCGGAATACCATTGCAGACACTGTCTTTAAAAAATTTAAAGAACAATGCCAGATTGGTCTTTCCAGATGCATTTGCTCCATAAACGACTGCATATTTTAATAACTGGGTACTTTTTATCTTTAACCTGTGATTTGCATTTGTTCGTATTTTATTTGAGGAAATCATTGTCAGCTCTGCTGCTTTATCAAAAGATTTAAAATTTTCAACACTTACTTTTACTAACATTCTTATACACCTCCACCTTTATTATATGTTTTGCTCTTCTCTCAGTCAATGTGATTTTTTCTTATTTAGAGATTTTTTCGTTATATATTGTTTCTTTTTCTATTTTTAACAATTTTATTTTGAGTTATGCATATAATATCAATGTATAAGTCAGCTTTTTGTAGCGACACTATTTTACTAATGCCGCTACATGAAATATTACAATAAATAAAAACTTCTAATTCTTTTTTCTTCTATCTCTCCCAATCCATCCTTCCTGTCACATTCAACATCTTTTCTTCTCGGAAGCTGAGCATCTTTCCATTAGTTCCACCGACAATGATATGATCCAGCAATTCTATCCCCAGTAGCTGTCCGCACTTCTGCAGCTTTCTCGTAACAATCATATCCTCTTTTGACGGTTTCACATTGCCACTGGGATGATTATGAAGTCCAATGATTGCAGAAGCATTTGCCAGAATACTGCTCTTAAAAACTTCTCTGGGAATTACCAAAGATGCATTGATTGTTCCAACACTGACCAGATTCATATTGATTACCTGTCCGTTATTTTTCATATTCAGGATACAAAATACTTCTCTATCATATTGAGATAACTCCTTCGCCATCAATTCTACAACAGCCTGTGGACTGTCCAACGTCTGCTCACTATAAAGAGACGGCTCTTTTACCAGACGGATATTCACAACTTCCAATTCATTCTCCATCCTTCTGATCTCCTTTTGGAAATTCTACAACAAAAAAAACATTACTCTCTGAAGATTCCACATATGATTTCAATTGTGATAATGTCATTTCCAAATATTTAGGTTGTTCCACCATAATCTGCTCCTTTCGTTTCTTCCCTTGCTTCTGTTTTCTCTGACAAATAGCTTATCACTTTGTTTGCCTTAATGCTTTTCTGCAACTCACTGATAATGAACAGATCTGCTACATTCACTCCAGGCAAAGCAAGCATCTCATCCATCGTCATATTGACAATCTCTTTTTCCGTTACGTATCCGGCATCAAATAAACGCTGTAATACTTTTATTGCTTTCTGATTCTTTCCCATTTCAGCATCAAAGGGCAGCATATCGCCGCCCTCTGTTTTACTCCTCCTCTTCTTTCTTTTCTTCAATTCCTAATCTCTTAACCTGTTTCTTTTTATTCCAGATACGAACTCCTGTGATTCCGGCTGCTGATAATACCAGAATGGCTATCCATAAAGCTGCATTTGCTGTATCTCCTGTTTTCGGAGGGTTACTGGTCTTTGTAGTAGTACCCGGTGTCTCTGGAGTTGCTGTTTCCGGTACTTCTTTGATGGTTACAGTCTGACCTTCATCGTTGATGTCCTTATGCTCTGTTACCTTTTTCGGTTCTTCCGGATTTGTCATATCATACAGTTCTTCAAAGGTTACAAGCTGCTTTCTTCCAAGCGTGCTGCCGTCGAAAGTAAACTCAATCTGCACTTCCATGTTTTCCTTGTCCGCTGTAAATTCATAATCATTGGTAACTTCTTTGCCATCAATGAGCAGCTTTTCATTTTCTGCCTTAACCATCTGCCAACCAGACAACTTGTAGTTCGTACCGATTTCCAGTCCTTCTAAAGTAACCGTATCCACAATCGTCAGATCTTTTCCGGCTTCGATTTCTTTCTTACCATTCTTATCAGTTGCTGTGGTATGAATCAAAATCTTTCGCTCGGTAATCAGGACTGTCTGACCTTCATCATCAATGTCCTTATGCTCTGCAACTTTTACAGGTTCTTCCGGATTCTTCAGATCGTATAATTCTTCAAATGTAACCAGATTCTGTCCGCCAAGTTCTGATGCATCAAACATATAAGAAATTTCTACTTTCATTTTTTCATTGTCAGCAACAAAGGTATAATCACTCTCCACACGCTTTCCATCAATGAGCAGTTCTGCATTTTCCTCTTTCAGCATCTGCCAGCCTTTTAACTGGTACTTTCTGCCTTCTTCCAGACCGTCCAGCGTAACCGTATCTACAATCGTTACTTTCTTTCCTGCAACAATTATTTTTTCGCCCGTTTCTTTATCCGTTGCTGTTGTATGAATAGTAATCTCTTTTTCATACTCATCGGTCAGTGTTCCAAGGTCGATTGTTACTTTATTTCTGCTGACAACAACTTCAAATGCTGGAATCAATTTCATACCTTTGTTGGATTCACAAGCTAACTCCTCAATCTCATAAGTGTCATAAAGTAATGCACCTTTACTGTCATCCGGCTCAGAAGTTCCGAACCAGATTCCGTCCTCACTGGATTTCCCGGCATTTGTATTTCTCTTATGAGATGCCCAATTGGAAGCAGTTGAAAACTGACCGTTCTTATCTGTCACTACGATATGGCTCTCTCCGGTTGTTTTACTTGTAATCTTAAAAGGAACATTTGCAAGCCTCTTATGTGTACCTGCTCCAATCTTTACTCCTTCTAAATCTCCACGTTTAATCTGGTTGTAAATGGAATGGCTTTCGTCTGTTAAATCTACGATTTTTCCATTTTCCGTAATCGAAAATTCAATCGCTTTTGCCCCGTCAGTCAGATAACCTTCCGGTGCTTTGGTTTCTTCCAGTTTGTATTTACCATACGGAAGTAAATCTGCCGTCGTTGTTGCAATTCCGTCAATCCCTGTCTGAATCGTCTTAACTGTCTCGTTCTTTTTGTATAGCTTTCCTTCTACCAGAACCGAATTTTCGTTCAAAGAAATAATTGCAAATGCAGTATCTTTTAATGTGGCACTTCCCTGTGCTTTGGTATCTTTTGTCTCTAAATCACGTTTCTGAATCTTCACACCACCTCGGATTACCTGGTCAGATACGGAATACTGGTTTCTTCCGGAAAGAACTGCAAGTTCTCCGTCCTCTGTGATCTGTGTCAGATACATTCCTTTTATCTGTTCTGTACTGTCTCCTGCCTGCATATAAGCTCCGTCCAGTAAATATCCGTCTGGTGCTTTTGTCTCCTCAACAGTCAGTGTTCCAAGTGGTAATACACTTTTTTCATTCTGAATGTAAAATGCATCTCCCGATACTTTGTAAGCATCTGACAGTTTTGTCACATAATGAATACTTCCGTCACTGCTCTTTTCTGCCACCGTTTTTGTAACCCAGGTACGTGTTGCTTTCTCTGGTAAGTTATCTTTTGTATAAAATCCGTCATAATAATGCCAGGTAAACTCTGCTCCTGACAGTGCTGCATTTCCCTGTGCGGTTGCTTTTCCTGTCTCCATATCAATCTTGAACAGATCTACCAATGTCTCTGTTACTTTCGGAACATCGGAAACATTTAATACGGCTGTTTTTCCGGCTTCAACTTTCAGACTGCGTACTGTCGTATCCAGCTTATATCCTTTCGGTGCAGAAAGCTCTTTGATGTAAACAGTCCCTGCAGTTACTTCAACTTCATTCGTATCGCCATTTTCATTTGTTGTAAGTGTTCCAATCTGATTACTACAATTCTGGTCTAAAAATATGCCAAAGGTTGCTCCAACAATGGAATACATCGCATTTCCATTTGTGACAATCTCATTTGCAGTTGTCTTTTTTACCTTCGCATTTCCGACATTCAGTTCTGCCCAAAACTGTCCAAGATCCTGTCCTTCACCAGTATAGATATATCCGCCACATTTATAGCGACCTTTGTTTGCCTGTACAAATGCTCTCACTCCTGCATACACTTCATTCTGAATATCCTGTGAAATCTCAGAATATGCAGCTCGGACATTATCACACTGCCAGCCTAAATACTCACTCAGTCTCTGCCATACCACACACTGTTCCAACAGATATCCCTGATTCGCATTCAGGTTACTGTGACTGCTCCTATACTGCTTTACATATTCCAATGACAATGCCACATCTTCGATCTGTGCAGCACTCATACTGGCACTTGCATCGTGTCTGGTTTTATATCCATTTTTAAATCCGGTGTTAATATCTACGCAATAGGCTGTTTCGCCCTCTACTCGCATGTGACCTTCATTGAATGTAGAATGAATGGTTCCATCATTCATCACATGTTCAATATATCCGACTCTCTCTGAGGATTCCGTCCAATACTGTGTTTCCGCTGCCTGAACCGATGTAGTCGGTAATGCGGTTAAAATCGTGGTCAGGGCAAGAATCCCTGTACACACTCGTTTCCATATCTTCTTCATTTTCTACAATTCCTTTCTTTTCA
>NZ_JAJCNB010000035.1:0-23758 GCF_020560825.1 Dorea sp. 210702-DFI.3.17 | reverse complement strand
CGGAAGGATATCTGGATGAGGAAGAGGCAGAAGAGCCGGAAGGATATCTGGATGAGGAAGAGGCAGAAGAGCCGGAAGGATATCTGGATGAAGATGAGGATTTTTCAGATGATGAGTCAGAGGATATCGAGATCAGGGATTTGGATTTAGACGATATTCCATCTGACGAGGAGAGCGAGGAATAGGCTTATGAAACTGGACATGCATTGTCATGTAAAGGAAGGGTCCATTGACAGCAAGGTGAGCCTGGACGAGTACATTACACTTTTAAAAGAACGTGGATTTGACGGAATGCTGATTACAGATCATGATACGTATAAAGGATACCGACACTGGAAATACCAGATGAAGGGAAAAGTACATGATGATTTTGTAGTCTTAAAAGGAATTGAGTATGATACTTGTGACGGGGGACATATTTTATGCATTATGCCAGAAGGCGTGAAGATGAGACTTTTGGAACTCCGAGGTCTTCCGGTTGCAGTATTGATTGATTTTGTGCATAAGCACGGAGGAATTCTGGGGCCGGCACATCCATGCGGGGGTAAATATTTAAGTTTTACGAACACAAAGCGTTATTACAAATCACCAGAGTTATTTAAGCGGTTTGACTTTATTGAAGTATTTAATGCATGTGAATCAGCAGAGTCTAATGCGAGAGCCCTTAAGCTTGCACAGAAATATAAGAAACCGGGAATCGGTGGCAGTGACGCACACCGACCTAATTGTGTAGGTATGGGGTATACCATTCTGCCAGAGCGAGTGACATGTGAGACAGAGCTGATCGCACTGATCAGGTCAAAATCTTCAGTGATTGAGACCGGCGGCAGTCTGTATGGAAAGACGACAAAAGACAAGATGGGAAAGGCGGATAAGATTCTGACATATTCTTTCTGGTTTTATAATAAGGCCGGTACAATCATGCGTAAGAGAAAACGTATGCTGAATGGAAAGATTGAGAATCCTGTCGATCCGATTGATCCGATTGAGTTGAAATATATGTAATAAATAAAAAAGAAGTATTCTGATAAATGAGATTTTACTCAAAGTCAGAATACTTCTTTTTTAGTGCGCCCTTATAAGAGCTTAGAACAAACTTGCGATATGATAAACTACAAAACTTATAATCCAGGCAGTACACAGCTGATAGAGCAGGATAAAACCAGTGGATTTCCAGCTTTGCAACTCACGATGAATCGTTGCAATGGTTGCTGTGCATGGTACATATAACAGACAAAATGTCATAAGTGCATAAGCATTTGCCGGGCCAAAACCAATGGCACCAAGAGAAGCCACCATTGCGGTCATTCCGTGGGCAGTCGTAATATTTTGAATTCCGAAGAGTACGCTGCAGCTGGAGACAACAACTTCTTTTGCGGCAATACCAGCGATCAAAGCTACAATAATCTGCCAATATCCGAGTCCGACCGGTTGAAAGACCGGTACGATCAGGCGTCCAATGACAGAACCAAAGCTTTCAGAAATATCTGTTACATATCCATGAGGACCAAAGTTTAAGATTGCCCACATTAAGATGGATGCGATAAATATAACAGTTCCAGCTTTTGTAAGATAATCTTTTATCTTCTGCCATACATAAATCGCAATCGTATGGGCACTTGGAGTTTTATATTCCGGCAATTCGATCAACAAGGCATGTGTCGCTTTGCTTCCGTCGATTTTGGACAGGATAAATGCTGTTGTAATTGCGATAATGATGCCGAGCAGATACATGGAATAGCAGACGATCATGGCATATTTTCCAAAGAACATAGAGGAAAATAAGACATAGATCGGAAGTCTTGCACTGCACGACATAAATGGTGTAATCAGGATAGTCTTAAAACGGTCTCTTTTATTTTCAAGTGCCCGGGAAGCCATGACTGCAGGTACGGTACAGCCGAATCCGAGCAACAATGGAAGGAATGCTCTTCCGGATAATCCGAGACTGCTCATAATATCGTCCATGACAAATGCAACTCGTGACATGTATCCACTGTCTTCCAAAAGCGCAAGGGCCAGGAAGAGAATGAAAATGTTTGGTAGAAATGTCAGAATTCCGCCAACTCCTGAAATGATGCCGTCTACGATCAACGAAGTCAACATCGGACTTGTGTGGACAGCAGCAAGACCATTTGATACGAGATTTGAGAATACTTCAAGAGCAATCTCAAAATATCCTTTCATCCAGTCTCCTACAGTAAATGTGAGGAAGAATACAAATGCCATGATCAGAAGGAAAATCGGAAGACCAAGCCATTTCCCGGTCAGGTACTTATCAATTCTTTCTGTAGAGGCTGCCTTCTGAGCTTTGTTGACAAGTACTTCATCAATAATTTCTTCGATAAAGTCATATTTTTGATTGATAATATCCTTTTCATAGCTTCTGTCTACAATTTGTTCCATTCCGGCAAGTGGATATTGATCCAGAATATTTTTATCCATTTCCAGATATTTGATGGCGTGCCAACGCATATTATCCATTTCCGGATAAGTTGCGGTGATCAAAGTAATCAGTGCATCGATTTTATCTTCTATAAGGTCGGAATAGACCATGGCATATTCTGAGTGATGATTATGCCGGTGTTCAGAATGCATTCCTTTGTGATGATGAATAAAAGGTCCCTGGCTGGCATATTCACTGTGATGGGAAACGGCATGCAGCAGAATGGAAAGTCCTGTCTTTTTTCGTGCTGATACAGGGATTGCTGGAATTCCAAGCATTTCCGGGAGGCGGTGCAAGTCAATTTCCATGCCGCGGCTCTCTACAATATCCATCATGTTCAGAGCCAGTACAACGGGTTTTCCGAGTTCGATCAGTTGAAGGGCCAGATAGAGATTACGTTCCAGACTGGAAGCGTCAATGACATCTACAATGACATCAACTTCATCACTCATGATACATTCTCGAGATACAGTCTCTTCCATTGTATAAGAAGTCAGACTGTAGATTCCCGGAAGGTCAATGAGACGGAACTTCTGATCTTCATAGGTCGTGAAGCCTTCTTTCTTTTCCACTGTGACACCGGGCCAGTTAGCTACCTTTAGATTTGCACCGGTGTAAGCGTTAAAGAGGGTTGTCTTGCCGCAATTTGGATTACCGATGAAGCCTACATTAATGATTTTTTCCATTATTCTGTGACCTCCTTCACTTCGATGTGGTCTGCGATTCTTTTGCCAAGTGCAAATCGTGTGCCACGAAATCTGGCGGTAAGAGCACCTTTTTTATTGTTGTTCAATATTGTGATTTTGGCGCCTTCTGTCAATCCAAGCGCTTCTAGACGTCTCTCAAGAAGAAGCTCAATGTTGATAGAAAGAACCTGATAAGTTTTGTTATTTTTGCCTTGCTTTAAAGTCATCTTTTGTCCTTTTTATAAATTGTAAATGAGAATTATTTATCGGTTACTCCACTAACTATATCATCAATTGACGAAAACTTCAATGTGAAGTATACTGGATTTCATAAACATAAAAGGGGGATTTTATGCAGATTTATTACTTGATGTTATGCTTTTTCGTGTATGGTTTTCTGGGCTGGTGCACAGAAGTTGCATATGCGACAACAAAGCAGAGAAAGTTCGTGAACAGAGGTTTCCTGAATGGTCCGATCTGTCCGATTTATGGAGTCGGTGTGACGGTAGTCGTCTATTTCCTGACACCGTATAAGGACAATTTGATTTTGCTGTATGTGTTGTCCACAGTGTTGGTGACAGTCCTGGAAGGGCTTACCGGATATCTGATGGATAAGATTTTTCATCATAAATGGTGGGATTATACAAATCAGCTGCTGAATATCGGTGGATATGTTTGCCTGATATTTTCCCTTGTGTGGGGAGTAGCATGTGTACTGATCGTCCGTGTGATTCATCCGGTCATTCATAAAATATTGACATTTATTCCACATACATTAGGGCTTATAATGCTCGCAGTACTGGAAATCTGTATTTTTGTTGATCTGTATGTGACTGCGGCCGGAATCCTGAAACTGAATCATCAGTTGGAAGCTATGGCGAAGATTGCCGCAGAGCTGCATGAGATTTCGGATAAGCTTGGTGAAAATATCCATGAAGGTATGATGGATACGATGGAGGCAACAGAAGAAAGACGCAAGAAACTGGAAGCAGCAACAGCAGAGAGCCGCAAGAAGCTAGAAGCTGCGACAGAAGAAGGCCGCAGGAAACTGGAAGCAGCAACGGAAGGCAGCCGACGTAAGCTTAGTGAGGGGCGTACAAGGATTGGCGGAACCGCAGACGAAGCAAGGCAGCAGCTTCAGGCAAGAAGTGAAGAACTTCGCAAGAAGTACGAAGAGCTGTCAGGTCAGGACGGAGCCGTGTCCAGACGTCTGATGAAGGCATTCCCACGTATGGAATCTAGACAGTATAAGGAGACATTTAACGAGTTACGTGAGAAGCTGAGATTGAAAGAAAAGATGAAGAGAAAAAAATAGTAGTACAAGGTTCAGCACCATATCCAACTAGGACAACAGTTGGTGTGACAGGACTTTGCGGAGATGCATTAATAGAAATTGAGTTAATAGCGAAGAAATAATCAGGTTGAGGAAGAACAGGTCGATGGATCTGTTCTTTTTTTCGTTAGTGGCGAGTCAAAGTCCGAGTAGTCTTCCGACCTTGGTAATTGTAAGCAATCTCAGAAGGTATCTTTTGAATCTTTTTATGATTGTGTTGTGATAAGTTTAAAACTGGCTTGCTACAAAATGTAAAAACTGGATATTTAATAAATACCAGTTTGCAGTATGATATGTATCATAGTTACGTAACACAGAGAAAAAATATCAGCTGGAAGGTGACTCCCACCTTTATAGGTGGTGAGAAACAAGCTGGTATCAGTGGTGGGAGTCAATCCCCCAGCTGATATAGCCTCCGGCAGGATTGCAGAGGTGCGCAGTAGAAGTATGTCATGCAATTGCATGACGCGCACCTCGCAGCAAGAATGCCGAGGCATTCTTGAATATAAAAATAAAAAATCGGATGAAGAGAAAGGTGAAAAACTATGGCAGAGAATAGATATGAATTAAACAAGCAGTTAGCGCAGATGTTAAAAGGCGGCGTTATCATGGACGTAACAACACCGGAGCAGGCAAAAATCGCAGAGGCAGCAGGTGCTTGTGCAGTTATGGCGCTGGAGAGAATTCCTGCAGATATTCGTGCAGCAGGCGGGGTATCCCGCATGAGTGATCCGAAGATGATCCGCGGAATCCAGGAGGCCGTATCAATTCCGGTCATGGCAAAATGCAGAATCGGACATTTTGTGGAGGCACAGATTCTGGAAGCAATTGAGATTGACTATATCGATGAGAGTGAAGTCCTTTCACCTGCAGATGATGTATATCACATCAACAAGAGAGACTTTAAAGTGCCATTCGTATGTGGGGCAAGAGATCTTGGAGAGGCACTTCGAAGAATTGCTGAGGGAGCTTCTATGATCCGTACAAAGGGTGAGCCGGGAACAGGAGACGTTGTACAGGCTGTCCGCCATATGCGTGTGATGAATGCTGAAATCCGCAGAATTCAGAGCTTAAGAGAGGACGAGCTCTTTGAGGCGGCAAAGCAGCTTCAGGTTCCGGTTGAACTGGTAGAATATGTTCATGAGAATGGAAAGCTTCCGGTTGTAAACTTTGCAGCAGGAGGAGTTGCAACTCCGGCAGACGCAGCACTGATGATGCAGCTTGGAGCAGAAGGAGTGTTCGTAGGATCTGGAATTTTCAAATCTGGTGATCCTGCAAAACGTGCCGCAGCAATTGTAAAAGCAGTAACTAATTATACAGATGCAAAACTGATCGCAGAACTTTCCACAGATCTTGGTGAGGCAATGGTCGGAATCAATGAGCAAGAGATTGAACTTCTGATGGCAGAGAGGGGCAAATAAGATGACCGTAGCAGTACTGGCACTTCAGGGAGCATTTCTGGAACATGAACAGATGCTTAAGAAACTTGGAGCAGATTATTTTGAAATCCGTCAGAAAAAAGATCTGGACAGACCGTTCGATGCACTGATTCTTCCGGGCGGTGAGAGTACGGTGATGAGAAAACTGTTACTGGAACTTGACATTTACGATGCTTTAAAAGAGAAAATCCTGTCAGGTCTGCCAGTTTTTGGAACCTGTGCGGGACTGATCCTTCTGGCAGATGAAGTGGAAGCAGGAGTTCCGTGTTTTGGTACTATGAATATTACGGCAAAGCGTAATGCATATGGAAGACAGCTTGGAAGCTTTCATACAGATGCAGAGTTTGATGGACTTGGTCAGGTGCCGATGACATTTATCCGGGCACCATATATTGCCCAGGCAAGGGAAGGTGTTGAGATTCTGGCAGAAGTAGATGGTAAAATTGCGGCTGCCAGACAGGGACGACAGCTCGTGACAGCATTTCACCCGGAACTGGACGGGGATACGAGAATACACGAATATTTTTTGAATATGTAAAAAAATATATGTAAAAAAAGAATAGTCTCGAAAAAAGAAGGACCAAGGGTTTATTATAAAACCCTAAGATCCTTCTTTTTGTTATAATTAACTTGTGATAAAACATACAAAACATAGTTGACAAGTTTGAAATGTGGTGCTATATTAATACCAACGACGAATACACACTACATTGATAGGAAAGGTAGGAAGATATCATGGCAAAGATTTACAACGGAACAATTGACTTAATTGGAAATACACCACTGGTTGAGGTTAAGAATATTGAAAAAGAATTAGGACTGGAAGCAAGAGTACTTGTAAAGCTTGAGTATTTTAATCCGGCCGGAAGTGTGAAGGACAGAATTGCAAAAGGCATGATTGAAGACGCGGAGGAAAAAGGACTTTTGAAGGAAGGATCTGTGATCATCGAGCCTACATCTGGTAATACCGGAATCGGTCTTGCGGCAATCGCAGCGGCTAAGGGATACAGAATTATCCTGACAATGCCTGAGACTATGAGTGTTGAGAGAAGAAATATTCTGAAAGCGTATGGAGCAGAGATTGTGCTGACAGAAGGGGCAAAAGGAATGAAAGGTGCCATCGCAAAAGCAGATGAACTTGCAAAAGAAATTCCGAACAGTTTTATTCCGGGACAGTTTGTGAACCCGGCAAACCCAGCAGCACACAGAGCTACAACAGGACCGGAGATCTGGAATGATACAGACGGAGATGTGGATATCTTTATCGCAGGAGTTGGTACAGGTGGAACATTGACAGGAGTTGGAGAGTATCTGAAAGAAAAGAAACCAGATGTTAAAATTGTAGCACTTGAGCCTGCAACATCACCGGTACTTTCAGAAGGTAAGAGTGGAGCACACAAGATCCAGGGAATCGGAGCAGGATTCGTTCCAGATGTACTGAATACAAAAGTATATGATGAGATAATTACAGTTGAGAATGACGATGCATTTGCTACAGGAAAACTTCTTGCAAAACACGAAGGAGTTCTGGTAGGTATTTCATCAGGAGCAGCTCTCTGGGCAGCAATTGATTATGCAAAACGTCCGGAAAATAAAGGTAAAACTATTGTAGCATTACTTCCGGATAACGGAGACAGATATTATTCAACCCCTCTGTTCGCTGAGTAAGATTAAAAAAGAGAGTGAATAGATATTGACGTAGGACAGCGGGCAAAAGCCGGCTGTCTGATACGTTAAACTAGAGGAGAGAAGATTATGAAACTTTCGATGAAGAGCAGATATGGCCTGCGGGCATTAATTGATCTTTCAGTAAATTCTAAAAATGAGCAGGTAGCATTGGGGGGCATCGCGGAGAGAAATAATATCTCTCCGCAGTATCTGGAACAGGTATTTGCGAGCCTTAGAAAAGCAGGAATTGTCAAGAGTATAAAAGGATCCCAGGGCGGATACTTTTTAAATAAACCTGCAGAACAGATTACAATTTCAGAGGTGATCGAAGCCCTGGAAGGTGATTATAGAATCGAGGCTGAAGATGTGCCGGAAGACTGTGACTATAAAGCAGCACCGGAGGCAATACAAAAACTGGTCATAGACAAAGTGAATTACGAACTGGAGAAGATATTGACAGGCATTACACTTTATGATCTGGAAAAAGAGTACCAGACATATGTAGACTATGGACAGGATATGTATTATATCTAAAGATTGAAATTTGTTTCTTATGCAACAGATTAGTTTTTTATTCATGGTGAATGCGAAAGGTATCCGTCAGTTTTTCTAAAGGAGACAGGCATGAAAAATCCATTACATTATCAGTTTTCAGAATATGACTGCGGACCGACATCTATGCAGAATGCCATCAGTTTTTTATTCGAACGAGAGGAAATTCCACCGGAAGTCTTGCGCAACATTATGCTATATTGTCTGGACTGCTATAGCAGTGAAGGAGTTCCCGGAAAGAGTGGAACGTCCTGCGCTGCCATGATGTTTCTGTCGAACTGGCTGAACAGCATGGGGAATCTTGGGATTCTCCCTGTAAAAAGCCGTTATCTGTACGGAAAAGAAGTGTATCTTGGAAATGAAAGCTATGTTAATGACGCTCTCAGAAGAGGAGGCGCTGTTGTGCTGCGTCTGTTTTCTGATGAGTGGCACTATGTTCTTCTTACAGGCGAAGAGGGGGAACATGTCTACATGTTTGATCCGTATTATGATCAGGAAGGATATGGTCTTGATGACATACAGATTGTCGAAAATTGTCCGACGCGCTATAATCGCATTGTGCCGTGGAAATATTTTAATAAAATTGCGTTAAATGTCTATTCTCTGGGGCCTTATCAGGGGCGGGAGGCAATCATCCTTTTTAATAAGAACACAGAGCTTACGTCTGAGAAAACCATCGAATATTTTATTTAAAAGTGCTATTGACAAATCATAGCATTCTGGCTATGATAATAGCACTCGTCTAAGAAATTCTAATTTTCAGTAACATATCATGGGGTGTATCCCCAACGAAGGGAATTTATTTCTTCCCAGATTTCCAAAACGAGAAAACAGGTGAAGGGAGGTCTTTTTTGTAACCCATAAACAACAGATTCATTGATCATTAAGAGGAGAATTGCATATGGAGAAAAAAGGAGTTTATTTTGCCCGTAAGTTCATTTTGGCAGTAGGGGTGTTCTTTTTGTTACTCATTTTGCCGGCAGTGAATGCAGAAGCAAAGGAAGTATCCCTTGTAAAAGGGGATGCAATCAGGTATATGGGATATTCGACCCATTATTATTACGTGGATGGTAATCTGGCATTTTGTCTGGAGCCAGATATGAAATCACCGGAGAATGGTGCATATAGCGCATCAGAATTGGATCCGAAGTCACATCTTAGTAAAGCAATGTATTACATGTACGGTGGACCGGGATATGAGCAATATATCAAAAGTTCACTGACCGGAGGCTGGGGTGAAGATGCTAATGCATATTGTCTGACCCATTGTGTATTATCATACATTTATGACGGCTGCGATCAGAACAGTGCGGCGTTTAAAGGCCTGAATGCAGACATTGCCAGTGCGGTAGTCATGTATGCGGATTATGTAAAAAATCTTCCGGATATACCAGATGCAGAGCTGGCATTTTCTGAAAATGGGCTGACGGCCTATTATGACCGGGAACAGAAATGTCAGAGGACCCAAAGTATTCGTCTTGTAGGGGATACGGCAAATAGTATCACCGTTCCGCTTCCTGATGGAGTCATGCTTGTTAATGAGACGAGAGGCACGAGTGGAAGTGGAAATGTCAAAGTATCGGGAGGAGACACATTTTACTTAAGGGCAGATGTTGCATATGGAAATGGAACGACTTGGAGCAGTGGTGAAATCAGGGGAGAAATTGCAAAATCGTGGAAAATTCTTCTGGTCAAGACCGGAAATGGAAGTCAGGATATTGGGACAGCTTCTATGCAGCAGATTATATCATCACCAATCGAATTGCAGGTAAAATGGCTGGATAAGCCGGAGCTTCAGGTAGAAAAAAATGCAGATAAGTCCGGTAAAACTTATAAATTAGGGGATATTATTACATACACGCTGGATGTGACTCAGCAGATTGAAAAAGCCATTGCAAAAAATGTGGTGATCACGGATACGATTCTTACAGAAGGAGTAAAACTTCAGAAAAATTCAGTGATATTGTTAAATGAAAACGGTGAGAAAATTCCTGACGCAAAGATTACAGTGCAGGGGAATTCTTACACAATTCGTGCAGGTGAATTCCTGGAGGGACCGGAAAGCGGTCAGAAGTACACGGTAGAATATCAGGTTGCAATTACTGACGAGAGCGTAATTGGAAAAGAGATTGAAAATGAAGTAGTTGTGTGTTCTGAAAATGCAGAAGAAGTTAAAGACAGAGAGACTGTGAAAGTAGAAGAAGAACCAAAACCTGAGCCGGGAGAGCCGAAAGTGGAAGAACCGACACCGGAGGAGCCAAAAGTGGAGGAGCTGAAAGTGGAAGAACCGAAAGTAGAAGAACCGCAGATACCTGTTACACAGGCAGTTACATCGGCGAAATCATTAAAAGCATCAACTGTGAAAACGGGAGATGTAGCAAATATAACAGGAATTATCCTGATACTGATTCTTTCTTGCACCGTGATTGTGCTGTGTGGTACAATGAACGCATGGCGAAAAGCTAAGAAACATCATAAAAAGCACTAATGGAAAGAACAGGAGGTTGTCGTGATGGGAATGACAATGACGCAGAAAATATTAGCTGCGCATGCTGGACTGGATCATGTAGAAGCCGGACAGTTAATAGAAGCAAAATTAGACGTAGTAATGGCAAATGATATTACAGGACCGATGGCACTGCCGATTTTAAAGCAGATGTCCGACACTGTATTCGATAAGAATAAAGTAGTATTTGTACCAGATCATTTTACACCGAACAAAGATATCAAATCCGCAGAGAATTCAAAAGCAATCCGTGAGTTTGCAAAAGCACAGGGACTGCACTGGTATTTTGAACAGGGAAAATCCGGAGTAGAGCATGCAATCCTTCCGGAGGCAGGAGTTGTTGCAGCCGGCGAACTGATTATCGGAGCAGACTCACATACCTGTACATATGGAGCACTTGGAGCATTTTCAACAGGTGTGGGTACAACAGATATCGCAACAGGAATGGCTATGGGAGAGCTGTGGTTCAAAGTGCCGGCTGCAATCAAATTCGTATTAACTGGAAAACCGGGCAAGTATGTAAGTGGTAAAGATATTATCATTCACATCATTGGAAAGATTGGTGTAGACGGTGCCCTTTACAAATCTATGGAATTTACCGGAGACGGAATTGCCAATCTGTCTATGGACGATCGTTTTACAATGGCGAACATGGCAATCGAGGCAGGTGCAAAGAACGGAATCTTCCCGGTAGACGACAAGACAATCCAGTATCTGAATGAGCATACAAAGAAAGAATATACAGTCTATGAAGCCGATGAGGACGCTGAATATGAGCAGGTCGTTGAGATCGATCTTGCAGAAGTCCGTCCAACCGTTGCATTCCCACATCTTCCTGGAAACGCAAAAACGATCGATGAGATCGAGGCTATGGAGCCGATCAAGATCGATCAGGTTGTTATTGGATCCTGTACGAATGGACGTATGGAAGACATGAGAAAGGCAGCAGCAATTCTCAAAGGTCATAAAGTACACGAAGATGTACGTGTTATGGTAATTCCGGCTACTCAGAAGATTTACAAACAGTGTATCCACGAAGGACTGATGGATATTTTCGTAGATGCAGGATGTGCAGTGAATACACCGAGCTGCGGACCATGTATGGGTGGACATATGGGTGTTATGGCAGCAGGAGAAAAGTGTGTATCGACAACGAACCGTAACTTTGTAGGAAGAATGGGACATGTAGATTCCCTGATCTATCTTGCATCACCGGAAGTAGCAGCAGCAAGTGCAATTGCAGGATGCATCGCAAATCCTGAGAAAGTGGAGGTCGTTGAATAATGAAAGCAAAAGGACATGTATTTAAATATGGAGACAACGTAGATACAGACGTAATCATTCCGGCAAGATACCTGAATTCTTTTGATGCACAGGAACTTGCAAGCCATGCAATGGCAGATATTGATCCGGAATTTGTAAATAAGGTACAGCCGGGAGATCTGATCGTGGCAAATAAGAACTTTGGATGTGGATCCTCCAGAGAGCATGCGCCACTGTGTCTGAAAACAGCAGGAGTAAGCTGTGTTATAGCAGAGACATTTGCCAGAATCTTCTATAGAAATGCAATCAATATCGGACTTCCGATCATCGAATGTCCAGAGGCTGCGAAAGGAATTGAAGCCGGAGACGAAGTGGAAGTTGATTTTGATAATGGTATGATCTATAATCGTACAAAAGGAACGGAATTTAAGGGACAGCCATTCCCGGAATTCATGCAGAAACTGATTGCAGCAGGCGGACTTGTAAAATATACAAATAGTAAAAAAGCAAAATAAAAGTGATGCCAGGCAGAGAATTACAGGATCATAGAAGGGTGGAACAGATGGATTTATATTATAAAAGTACAAGAAATTCTAATTTGAAAGTGACTGCATCGGAGGCAATTTTAAAAGGACTTGCTCCGGACGGAGGGCTTTTTGTGCCGGAGAAGCTTCCGGTACTTGGAAAGTCTATGGAAGAACTGAAGGATCTGAACTATCAGGATACTGCTTATGAAGTTATGAAGTGTTTCCTTACAGATTTTACAGAAGAAGAGTTAAGGAATTGTATTGAAAAAGCATATGACAGCAAGTTTGATGATGAGGCAATTGCTCCACTTGTAAAAGTAGAAGATACTTATTATCTGGAACTGTTCCATGGAGCAACGATTGCATTTAAAGATATGGCACTTTCTATCCTGCCACATCTGATGACAACATCTGCAAAGAAGAATCAGGTGAAGAATGAGATTGTAATTCTGACTGCCACATCCGGAGATACAGGAAAAGCTGCTATGGCAGGATTCGCGGATGTAGAAGGAACAAGGATTATCGTATTTTATCCAAAGAATGGTGTCAGCAAAGTACAGGAACTCCAGATGAGAACCCAGAAAGGGGCAAATGTAGATGTAGTTGCAATTCATGGAAACTTTGATAATGCCCAGAGTGGAGTAAAGCAGATGTTCGAAGATCAGGAACTTGCAAAAGAACTGGCTGATAAGGGATACCAGTTCTCATCAGCAAACTCCATCAATATCGGACGTCTTGTGCCACAGGTTGCATACTATGTATATGCATATACAAAACTGCTTGCAAATGGAGAGATTAAAGACGGCGAAAAGATTAATGTAGTCGTACCGACAGGTAACTTTGGAAATATTCTTGCAGCATACTATGCAAAGAATCTGGGAGTACCGATTGCAAAGCTTATCTGTGCTTCTAATGATAATAAAGTATTGTATGATTTCTTCCAGACAGGAACGTATGATAAGAACCGCGAGTTTGTATTAACTACATCTCCTTCTATGGATATTCTGATTTCCAGCAACCTGGAGCGTTTGATCTATCTCATCTGTGGTGAAGATTCAGAGAAGACAAAAGAGCTGATGGAAGAGCTTAAGACAACCGGAAAGTATACAATTACACCGGAAATGAAAGAAAAACTAGCTGATTTTGCTGCCGGATATTCTACAGAAGAAGAGACGGCAGAAAGTATTCATGATACTTATCAGAAGACAGGATATGTCATGGATACACATACAGCAGTTGCAGCTCATGTATGCGGACAGTATCGTGCTAAGAGTGGTGATCAGACAAAATGTGTCATTGCATCTACAGCAAGCCCATACAAATTCGTAAAGAGTGTGATGAGCGCTATCGATGCAGAGAATGCAAATGCAGATGAATTTGATCTTCTTCCAAAACTGCAGGAAGTATCCGGTGTTCCGATGCCACAGGCAATTAAAGATATTCTGGATGCAAAAGTACTTCATGATCTGGAATGTGATGCAGATAAGATGAAAGAGACCGTAAAAGGGATTCTGAACGTATAGAAGAAAATAAATTTTGTAAGAGGATGGAGCTAAAGGAAGATAAATATTAGAACTATAGGTAAAATAGATAGAAAAATATATAGCTGTATAACGAAAGATATTGTAACGGATGAAGTAATTATCACAGATGAAAGAATACAGCATATAAGGGAAAGGCATCCTAATGATTACGAATGCTATTATGATGCAATGAAAGAAATAGTGGAACATCCGGATTATCTTATAGAAACTAATAAGTCTAATACTGCTTTAGTTTTAAAAGAAATTATAGCAGTGAATAATAAAGTGTTTAAAGTAGTTGTACGCTTGAATACATCTACAGACAATCCTCAATATAAAAATTCTATCATTACATTTATGAAAATAAACGAGAAAGAGTGGAAACGTTTATTAAAAAATAAGACAATTCTTTACAAAAGAGAATAAAAATGCTATGATAAGAATACAATAAATAAGAAGTTACTTGAGGTGGAGGAATTCGTACCCGTCCACACGCCGAGAGCTTGACAGGGGAAACCCGAGAGACGCAGGAGAATGGTACGCCTGCCAAGTAGCTTCTTAGTAAAAAAATAGTTACTCAGTATAAAACCTCTCCGAAGCTGACATGAAAGCTTGGAGAGGTTATTTGCGTTATTGATAAAAAAGTTTCAGCAGTCAGAAATTGCAAACCACATACTTGACTTATACCATATAGGGGTATAAGGTGAATGTGTAAGAAAGAGTTACATATTAATTTAATTCAAAGACAGATATAGAAGCAGGAGGCAGATTATGATAAAGACGGTATTAAAAGTAAATGGTATGATGTGTGGCATGTGTGAAGCGCATATGAATGATCTGGTGCGTAAGAATTTTCAGGTAAAAAAGGTTACTTCTTCAGTAAAAGATGGTGAGACAGTTGTGATCAGTGAGGAAAACTTGGATATCCCGTTCCTGAAAAAAGAGATTAAAGAAATCGGTTATGAACTGGTAGATGTTCATACAGAGCCATATGAGAAGAAAGGATTCTTTCATTTTGGAAAGAAGTAAGATAGTATCTGTTATAGAAAGAATGCGATTCCCTGTGAAGTGTAAAAGCTTTGCAGGGATTTTTTTTTATTCGATGTCGAAAGAATTTATTTTGTAAATCTTTAAGAATTCTTTAGAACCTTATGCGTTTATATTAAGAACCTTGTTGTAATCTATAGTAGTAAGGAAGAGGAGTAGAGAAAGACGAGGTAATGAATGATGAAGATATTAATTACAACAGATTGGTATAAACCAGTGATAAATGGAGTTGTGACATCGGTATTAAACTTGACAGAGCAACTGGAGAGTCGCGGACACGAAGTGAAGGTCTTGACCTTATCCAGAAACTGTCATTCTTATAAAGAAGGAAATGTAATCTATGCCGGATCTGTGGGTATGGGAAAGATATATCCACAGGCAAGGGTGAAGATTCCGGTTGTGGCGAGAGAATATATGGAAGAGTTGCTTGCATGGAAGCCGGATCTGATTCATTCCCAGTGTGAATTCTCGACATTTTTTCTGGCAAAAAGAATTGCAGGAGAATTAGATATTCCAATCATTCACACATACCATACTGTATACGAGGATTACACACATTATTTCTCACCACAGAAAGCATGGGGCAGGAGCCTGGTACAGATGATGACAAGAAAATTATCAGATCAGGTGGATGCCATGATCGCACCAAGTGGAAAGATAGAACGGATTCTGGAAGGCTACCGGGTAAGCTGTCCGGTCAGTGTTGTACCGTCTGGAATTGATACAGAAAAATATAGAAGACGAATTGACGACGGAAGCAGAGAGGCGCTTCGGGAACGATATGGCATAAAGGAAGAGGAGATTGTTTTCGTTTATGTTGGGAGAATGGCAAAAGAAAAGAACATTGAAGAGTTGCTTTGGTATCAAAAAAGTGTACAAAACAATATAAAACTTGTCTTAGTAGGAGACGGGCCATATAGAACTACACTGGAAGAAAAGGCAAAAGAATATCAAGTAACAGATAGTGTAATCTTTACAGGAATGGTGTCGCCAGATGAAGTCGCCAGATATTATCAGATTGGAGATCTTTTCGTCAGCGCATCAACAAGCGAAACACAGGGTATGACATATGATGAGGCGCTGGCTGGTGGAGTACCGCTTTTATGTAGAAAAGATGACTGCCTGAAAGAGGTAGTTATGGAAGGAAAGAATGGCTGGCAGTATGAAAATGAGTCTATGTACCTTGAGTGTATACAGAAATGGAAGGAGTTCAGTGAAGATGAAAAGAGGAGAATGCGCAATACAGCAGTTCGGACAGCAGATCAGTTTTCCAAAGAGAGCTTTGCGAAGCGGGTGGAGAGGGTTTACCTGGCAGCGCTGGAAGAAAGAAAAAGACGGAATGTCTATGCAGCTTAATGATAGAAATCAAATGGCGAAAATATGGAATCTGGTCTCACTTGCCGGGTTATTGATTTGTGTAGCACTTGCATTTTGGGCATATAAAAATGGCATTCTGGATTCTGTGGATACATTACAGGCATTTATTGCTAAGTTCGGATATGGAGGAATGGCAATTTTTGTACTGATTCAGATTGTCCAGGTAGTCATTCCGATTCTTCCAGGAGGAATCAGCTGCCTGGGAGGAGTGATTTTCTTCGGGCCATGGCTTGGATTCGTATATAATTATATAGGAATCTGTATTGGTTCATTGGCAGCATTTGGAATATCCAGAATGATGGGACGTCCGGTTTTACATAAGATGTTTTCGGAAAAATTGATTCAGAAATATGATTCCTGGACAGAAAAAGACAGCCGGTTCTTAAAATTATTTACACTGGCAATCTTTTTTCCGGTAGCACCAGATGACTTCTTATGTTATCTGGCAGGAACGACGAAGATGACATGGAAGCAGTTCTCACTTGTCATTTTGCTTGGAAAACCATGTTCCATTGCACTTTACAGTCTGGGACTTACGACAGCATTTCGGATGATATTCTCAGTCTAATGTGTTATCGGTAGAAGGTAAAATGTTACACCTTGAAGAAAGATTAAGAATGGGGGGTGAAATTATGAAGACATATATATACGAAGGTGGTTTTGGAATTGTTGCAAAAAGTGGTGTGGGCAGTGCAATCAAACACCAGAAGAATATGTTGAAGCAGGCAGATATTGAAGAAGCAAAAAGCTGGAAAGAGGCGGATATTGTACACATTAATACGGTATTTCCGGATTCCGTGCTGGCAGCCTGTCTGGCAAAAATGCAAGGTAAGAAAGTCGTCTATTATGGACATTCAACGATGGAGGACTTCCGGAACTCTTTTATCGGTTCCAACCGTTTCGCACCTCTTTTTAAGAAATGGATTTGCTTCTGTTACGGTCTTGGAGATATTGTCATTACACCGACAGAGTATTCCAAAGGTCTTTTGAAAAGCTATGGAATCCAAAAGAAAATCTATGCTGTTTCCAATGGAGTAGATACGGAATTTTTCCAATCCAGAAATAAAGAGAAAGAAAAGCAGGAGCTTCATGAGAAATATAAAATTTCAATGAATCGTAAAGTGGTTGTGTCAGCAGGGCATCTGATTAAGAGAAAAGGTATTCTGGATTTCCTAAAGCTGGCAAAGATGATGCCGGAAACAACCTTTATCTGGTTTGGAGGCGGAAATGACAGCCTGGTGACACAAGAAGTAAAAGAAGCAGTAAAAAAGAAAAGTGAAAATGTAATCTTTGCCGGATATGTGGAAGCAGAAGAACTTCGGAACGCCTACTGCGGAGCCGACGCATTTGCATTCTTCAGCTATGAAGAGACGGAAGGGATAGTAGTGCTGGAGGCACTTGCCTGTGAAGTGCCGGTAGTCCTGCGGGATATCCCTGTATATAAAGGATGGATTCAAAATCAAATGCAGGCATATAAAGTACATAATCTGGAAGAATATAAGCATAATTTGATGCATATTTTCAAGGAAAAGCAAGAAGAATTAAAGAGAAATGCAAGAGAACTTGCAGAACAAAGAAGCATTCGAAGTGCTGGTGAAAGATTAAAAGTTGTCTATCGACTGTCTGGGGTGAATGTGCTACAATCAACTTATAAGGGTCTTCTGCATAGAAGTGTGTGGAAGCAGGAAGCATAATCAGGAAAGGAAGTATTTGTTATGTCAAAAGAAACTTTAGAGTATGTTGTAACAAAAGCTAAAGAGCTGATTGCAGCACCGAGCTGTAGTGCAGAGGCAAAAGAAGCAGCCCAGGCGTGGATTGCAGCAGTGGGAACGGACAAGCAGGCAGAAGAGACAAAGAAATTCATCGCTGAGATGGAAGAAGATATTATTCCAATTGATGGACTCATCGCATTTGCAGAGTCCGATGCAGGAGCAAAAGTATTCGGCGGAGCGGAAAAAGCCAAAGGTGTAGCAGAGCACGGAAGAGAGATCAAGGCAGCAGGAGCAAAATACTGTGACTGCCCGGCATGCGCAGCAGTAGAAGCAATCCTCAGTAAAAAAGAGGAACTGCTGGGATAGAGAATTATGTAAAATATAAAGGCCTTCTATGATAAAATGAATCATGGGAGGCCTTTTATTATGACAAACAGAAAAAACAACTTTACAAACCGAAACTAATGACTGAGGGAAAGAGAAATTATTTTTCCCTGGGAATGGATTAAAAAGAGTCTTATGGGCCAAAATCAGACAAAATTTGTCTAAAAATTTTTATAATCCAGATAAACAAACAGTGATAAAGATTCAAAAGAAGAGCATTATGAAAATGACAAGGACATTCAAAGTTCTATAAAGATGAAAAGAAATAAAAAACTATAAAAGAAATTAGAAAGTGAGAAAAGAAATGATTTGGTTTACATCAGATATGCATCTCGGACATGAGAAGGCATTGGACTTCACATGTCGACCATGGAATCAGATTGATGAAATGAATGAAGGAATTTTCTCTAAATTTTATATCTAATTTTTGATTATCCGTATAAACACTATACTTTCAAATATTTTGAAGTATAGAAAAGCACTCATTTTACCACGAATTTACCATAATTAAACGAGCCTTGATATGACTATAAATAACACTAAAAAGACCTCACACCTAAACGGTGTCTTTTTTAAAAGCAGTCAATCATAAGACCAACTGCTTTGTAAATATAGATATTAAATTGTTAAGCTGAGATTTTACTTAGATTTATCTTTCACTGGTTTGCTATTTTCATCATTTTCTCCTTCAAGCCATGCCATTATGCCAAAGTTACAAAATGGATAAATTATTACTTCTTTATAAACTTCTTGCTCACAACGAGGGCAGATGACATATTCTTCACCTTTTACATTTTTTAATTACCGAAATTCCCTTTTTTATTTGCAAATTACATGTCTTATAGCTTACCATGTTTTTCGTATCTTGCGACTCTTGATATTTTGTTATCCTCATCTACAAATACTACTTTAGGTGGATTTTTCTTTACCTCTTCTGGAGTCATCTGTGCATAGCACATTATGATTATCTTATCACCTGTCTGAACACATCTTGCAGCAGCTCCATTGAGACATATCATTCCGCTGCCTCTTTCTCCTGCAATTGTGTATGTCTCAAATCTGTTCCCATTATTTATATCTACGATACTTACCTTTTCATACTCCAAAATTCCAGCACTGTCAAGTAAGTCTTCGTCTACAGTGATGCTTCCTACATAATCAAGTTCTGCTTGAACTACTGTAGCTCTGTGTATCTTCCCCTTTAACATTTCAAATGTCATATTTAACCCCCGTTTAACCTTCGTAAATAAAGTTGTCAATCAATCTGGTTTTGCCGATATAAACTGCCATGGCAACTAGTACTGGTGCTGTCATCTCCTTGACCGGTTTAACTGAAACAGCGTCTACAGCCTGAACATAATCTATTTTCGCCATAGGCTCAGTTTCAATAAGCTTAATCATTTCTGATACAATTTTATCTGTATCTTTTTCTCCTGCTTTTGCCATATCTTCTCCGAGCTTAACTGCTTTGCTTAAAATTAGTGCCGCCTTTCTCTCATCTTTGCTTAGATATGTATTTCTTGAACTCTTTGCAAGACCATCCTCTTCTCTAACTATAGGGCAGCCCACAATTTCGATATCAAAGTTCAAATCTCTAACCATTCTTTTTATAATCGCAAGCTGCTGTGCATCCTTTTGACCAAAGTAAGCTCTGTCGGGATTTACAATATTAAAAAGTTTAGATACTACTGTGCCTACACCCCTGAAATGTATTGGTCGTGATTTTCCACAAAGTTCCTCTGAAAGACTTTCTATGTTTACATATGTTGAAAAATCGTCAAAATACATATTTTCCGGCTCAGGATTAAATATTAAATTAGCACCTGCCTCCTCACATAGCATAGTATCCCTTTCCAAATCCCTCGGATAGCTTTCCAAATCTTCCCCTACTCCAAATTGAGTCGGATTTACAAAATCACTGACAACAACTCTATCGTTTTCTGAAACAGCCCTTGTAATTAAACTCTTATGTCCTTCGTGCAAAAATCCCATAGTAGGAACAAGACCTACTGTAAGACCTTCTTTCTTCCATTCTTTGACTATAACTCTCACTTCATCTACGGTTTTTACTATTTTCATCGTTCTATCTCCTAATATAACTTGTTAATTACATCTTCTGAAATTTTAAATGTGTGTTCAGGTGCTGGAAAGCTTCCCTGTTTAGTTTCTTCTATATATGCAGCAAAGGCTTCTTTCATTACATCTCCTACCTTTGCGAATTGTTTTACGAATTTAGGTGTAAAGTCAGAGACCATTCCAAGCATGTCCTGATAAACGAGAATCTGTCCATCGCAGCCAGATCCTGCACCTATTCCTATTGTAGGAATATTAATGCTTTCAGAAATAATTTCCGCTAATTTTGCAGGTACGCATTCCAAAACAATCGCAAATGCTCCTGCTTCTTCAACAGCTTTTGCCTCTTCAATGAGTTTCTTTGCTCCCTCTTCACTTTTTCCCTGAACTTTAAAGCCTCCAAAAACGTTCACTGACTGAGGTGTAAGTCCAATATGTGCCATAACAGGAATTGAAGCAGCTGTAATAGCTTTAATCTGTGGACAAACAGAGGCTCCACCTTCTAGCTTTACTGCTTGACATCTTCCTTCTTTCATAAGTCTTCCTGCGTTATACATGGCCTCTTCAACTGAAACTTGATATGACATAAACGGCATATCTCCAACTACTAAGGCATCTTTGGCACCTCTTGTAACTGCTCTTGTATGGTGAATCATATCTTCCATTGTTACCGGCAAAGTATTTTCGTATCCGAGCATAACCATGCCAAGAGAATCTCCAACGAGAATACCGTTAATACCTGACTGATCCATCAATTTAGCTGTCGAATAGTCATAGGCTGTCAGCATTGTAATCTTATCGCCCTTAACCTTCTGTTCTTTAAAAGTGGATACTGTGTTTTTCATTTTTAATTACCTCCGTCATCTTCAAATAGTCACTGTCTAAATGTTTTTCCTGTGCAATACTGAGAAGCTTTTCTGAAAGCAAAAGATATATCATCTCATATCCCACCTTTTCCTCAGACTCGTTTATCCATGCTGCCTTAATAGCTTCAATGTGTTTTGTGATAGTCGACAAATCATTTCGCTCAACAGGACCTGTGAGGGCAGCCGCAACTCCTTTTTCTGCCAATGTGTCGGCATTTCCAGTAAACAAAGGCACTAAGGCTTTCTTTGCATCTTTTTTATCAAAGCCGCATTTTACAAGCATTTCAGCCCCCACTTGAAAAAGTCCGTTTACGAGATTGCTTACAACTACTGCACCGCAGTGGTAAAGAGATTTATTTTCCGCTCCCATTGCGATTACCTTATTTCCTGCTCGCTCAAAGATACTCTTAATCTCATCTAGATTCTCTGCCGAACCCTCCACAGTAAAATAAGCCTTATTCAAGTGTTTCCATGATTCGCACTTATCACTTATTGCATATAGGGGATGTACCGAATAGATATTTGCACCGAGGTTTTCACCATCAAAAAAAACGGTTGATGAAATCGAACCGCTGCAATGACAAATATTTTTATTTTTAATATCCAGATTCTTCATATAATCCCATACTTTGCTTATCTGTCCATCAGGCACAGTAATAAACAGGGTATCACTGTCACTTAAGATATCCTCTATACTCTTATATAGTTTTGTGTTAGTAAAATCTGCTGCTGATTTAGCTGATTCCGGTGATTTGCTGAAGTAACCCGTAATCTCTACGCCGTTTTCCTTCAGGTATTTTCCAAGGGAAAATCCTACTTTCCCCGCTCCGATAAATCCTGCTCTCATATCGATCACTCCTTTCTGGGAAGTGACAATCATGAAAATCTGCATGGATGAGGTCTCGTTCAAACTGATATAATCCTCATGGTTTAAAAATAAAAAATATGTGGTATAGTTTCTGTTCGAATACTATCTACCCATTACTATAGCACCTATTTAAGTGATTGTACAGAGAAAAAAATAAGGCACCACTCTAACTAATTTATCATTAAAGTGATGCTAATATAAATCGTGTTATTTAGCTTTTCTGTATTTAATCATTTTCACAATCTGAATTATCAAAGTCGGGATAAAAATATAAAGCATGACAAAACACTTCTTCATTTTTCGCTTGATTACCCACCACAGAAAAGAAAGAACCCTGTAAAGAGCCTTACCACCATTGGTGGTGCTTTGCACTCTTGATTGGGCTTTTTGTTTGCTGTATCTTTCATGCAAGAGGAAAATTAAAGTCCTCTATTCCATTTCTCTTTTAGATAATCTTCATAGTCCGTTTCATTAAAATCTAATTGTGGCGAAGTGTTGGGAATGTTGTTTCTGTTGTCTATATCTGCAAGCTGACGGAATATCCAATCATCATAAGGGTCGTGATATTTATACTCTTTGGGCTGTTCTCTGTATCGGTCTAACCCTCGCATTTCCTTATGTACTTTCATCATGCGTTCCAATTTCTGACGCTGTATCAACTGCTTGATTTCCATAAGTTCTTCCAACTCTACTACCTCACTAGAAAGATAATTGCTAATGTATCTAATCAATGTAGTTTCCATGTAAAATCTACATTCTTTTTCGTCATTGAAAAATTCATTTTCAGACAAATAATCTAAGGAAACATTAAAATCCTGTTCTCGTTTGATAACGTCCATGATATATGGCTCGGTGTGGTCAATATATTTCCATTCCCCCGACAATAATTCATTCGGTGTTACTCCCAGCACGTCCATTATCTTTTCCAATGTATCAAAGGTAGGATAATTCACACCTCGTTCAATCTTGGAAAGGCTCTGCATATTGATACCGATTTTATTGGCAAGTTCCTGTTGTTTCATTCCCCTGTGTTTTCTTATGATTTGTATGTTTTCTCCTAAGAAACTGATTTTCTTTTCATAATACTCCATAACTTAGTATAACCGCTCCTTTCGTTGCTTTTATTGTCATTTATAAGCATATCATACTTAATATATATCGAAAAGTCAATCGAAACTTCTTGACAAGTAATTCTAGTGGCGTTATTATCTTATCAGACAGAGTGATTAAGCACGCTAGGGTCAATCACACACTTGAGTAAGCATATATAAGAGATGTTTTCACTTTGATAGCATGAATGAGCATGGACTATCAGACTAAAAATAGGGTTTCTGACTGGGGCTGTTTCGTTTAGCCACGAGCCTCTCAAGGCTCGTGAGCGTTAAGAACGGAACAGACACAGGAAGAAAGGGAACGCCTTTAGGCGCTCGTAAAGGGCGTATATGTAACACCGCCCTGCGCATACATGTCATAGTACCTAGAAACTGT
>NZ_JAJCNB010000034.1:0-27639 GCF_020560825.1 Dorea sp. 210702-DFI.3.17 | reverse complement strand
GGAGCTGACTGTTACTAATAGGTCGAGGGCATAACCAAGTAAGGTGGATAGGTAAAGATGTTAAAAACTTTCTTATATGCGATTTTGAAGGTATATATTATATATAAAATAAACATTAACGTGGAATGAGAGGCACGTCTGAGAGAGTAATCTTTTGGACGTGTTTTTGTAGTAGAATAGGAGAAAGTAATGAAGCAGTTATATACCAGATGGGGTGAGAGATTGGATTCGGAGCATATTTTACAGGAGTATCCACGTCCTATTTTAATCAGGAATACAGATTATACGATATTAAATGGAGAGTGGGAATATACATTTACGGAAAACAGCGAAAGACCTGTAGAGTATGATGGTAAGATTTTGGTGCCATTTTCACCGGAATGTATACTATCAGGTGTAGCCAGGCAGCTGAAGCCTGAGGAGTATCTTTGGTATAGAAAAGAAATTTTGTTCGAAAGATGGAATGTAAAGACTGAAAGAAGGCATATGCTGTTACATTTTGGAGCAGTAGATCAGATGTGTAAAGTATTTGTGAATGATACCCTGGTGACAGAGCACATAGGAGGATACCTTCCATTTTCTGCTGATATTACAGACTATATATGTGAGGGGAAGAATGAGCTTGTTGTTATGGTTCAGGACGATTCTGACACTTCTTATCATGCCAGAGGGAAGCAAAAGCTGGAGAGTGGCGGGATGTTTTATACGGCCCAGAGTGGAATCTGGCAGAGTGTTTGGCTGGAGGAAGTATCAGACAAATGGGTAAAATATATAGATACAAGGATTAAGAAATATGTTGAGAAAGAAAGATCAGAAGGCTGTTTAGAGACTGTAAAAATAGAAATATATGTCGAATCCAACAAAATTAATGAAAAAATTCCAGTGGAAATTGAGATTCGTTTTCCTGAGATTTATTCAGATTCTGGAAGCAATTTGACGGAAACAGAATCGTTTTTACAGAGGCTGCCGGAAGTAATGATGACAGTACAAGGTAAGACGAATTCATGGATTGAAGTGGAGATACCAAATCCGAAATGCTGGAATTGTGAGAAGCCATATCTTTATTATATGCATGTCACGATGCAAGGATACAGACATGGAAATGTATGTGTAGATGAAGTAGAAAGTTATTTTGCAATACGAAGATTCGAGATAAAGAATGATAGACATAATATTCCGCGTATGTATTTAAATGGAAAGGAACATTTTCAAAAAGGTGTATTAGATCAAGGGTATTGGCCAGACGGTTTGTATACGGGACCTTCAGATGAAGCATTAATCTTTGATATTCGCGAAATGAAGCGAATGGGATTTAATATGGTAAGAAAACATATTAAGATTGAACCGGAGCGATGGTATTATCATTGTGACCGTTTAGGCATGATTGTATGGCAGGACATGGTCAATGGTGGTGAAAGGTATCATCATTGGTTTGTAACATATCTTGCAAATGTGATGTCATGGCCGGGATTAACAATGAAAGACAATCATTCCAGACTTCTGTCTCGTCAGAATCAAGACGGAAGAAATGAATTTGTTCGCGAAGTGAAAGAAACTATTAAGTTGCTAAAGAACCATCCGAGTATATGTTCCTGGGTAATTTTCAATGAAGGCTGGGGACAATTTGAAACGAAGAAAATTACAGATATGGTAAGAAATCTGGATCCTGGGAGTATGATTGATTCAGCAAGCGGCTGGTTTGATCAGGGAACGGGAGATTTTCAGAGTTTACATAACTATTTCTTTCCATTAAAAGTAAAACCGGAAAAAATCCGTGCAGCGGTATTAAGCGAATATGGTGGTTTTACATTTGGAGTGGAAGGACACGTAGCATCGGAGAAAAAATATGGTTATGGAAGTTATAAGACTGTTTCAAAGTACAAAAAGGCATATGAACAACTTGAGGATAAGGTGATACATTTAAAAGAGGAAGGGCTGTGTGGCTGTGTTTATACGCAGTGGAGTGATATCGAAGATGAGATTAATGGAATTTATACATATGATCGGAAAATAAATAAACTCGAAAAGGACGTATCAGATGTAAGATAAAGAAATCCCTCTGGAATATATCCATCTTTAAGATGAAATATTTCAGAGGGGTTTTTCTATCTATAAATGCCTTATGTGCATTTCGAAACGAATTTACTGGAGTATTTTGTGTATTTTAAATCAGGTGTGTACTTTCCAATTTTTCTGTAAATGCATCATTTAACTTGATGACTGGTTTCCTGAGGATCAGACCGAGCAACAATGCCGGAATCAGGAAGAGTGCCAGTTTTCTAAGTTCAATCCAGTAGTTCATGCCATAGAAACCGGCGATACATTCACGCATAGCGTTCATGCTGTGTACAAATGGAAGTAAAGGATATACCTTCCGGAAAAATTCCGGCGCACACTGAATTGGGAAAGTTCCACCACTTCCGGCTACCTGCATGACCATCAGCACAACTGCGATTGCTTTACCGATATCTCCAAAGGAAACAGTCAAAGCGTAAATAATGTTTACATATACAAGACTGCTAAAGCATCCTGCCAGTACAAATAATACAGGATGTTCGCATTGGATGCCCAGGAAATAAAGATCGCCAAGACAGATCAATGCGCTCTGTAAAAATCCTATACAAAGGAGAAGAAGAATGCGTCCAATATATAACTGGTGTTCTTTCGGATTATTTAATTTGTGTTTTAAGTTGTCTGAAACATTTACTTTTAACATGGCAGCCATTACAACTGCGCCGACCCAAATCGCAAGTGTTGAGTAGAATGGAGCCATAGCAGATCCATAGTTCTCGATAGGATAAATATGTGTCTCATTAAGCTTGACCGGTGATGCAAGGAATGAACCAATTGCCTCCGGATCCTCAGAGAGAAGGCTGGTCAGTAATTGAATGCCGTTGTCATCGGAAGATAGCATTGCAGTTGCTGCATTAGACATTTTACCGGATGCTTCATTTAAAAGAGAAGCGGAATCTGATAAAGCTTTCTGTACCTCTGTGAGATTTCCGGCTGCAGAGCCTGTCACCCCGGAAATGTCTTTCAGACTGTTATCTAACTGTCCAAGCAGTGAAGTAATAGAGCTGCCTGTGCTAGTCAGATCATTTGCCAGATCATCCAGACTACCCTTAACATTGTTTTCATAATCTTTTTTCACAGTACTGATTGAAGAATTACTCTGGGCGATCAAGCCGTCAATATTGTTCTTTAATTCGGTTGCATTTGCAGTTGCGGAAGTAATACCAGTAGCTGCATCGTTAATGGCATTATGGATTGCTTCTTGAGAAGCTTTCGCTTTCTGAATATTGCCGATTGCCTGCATAAGCATACCTTTTAAATGTGGCTCAGTAATAGAGTCAGAAATTTGGCTCAGAGAGTTTTCCAGTGACTGGTAACCATCTATCAGATTCTGCACACGTCCACTTACGGTATTCAGTGCATTTGCACAAGCCTGTGCGTCTGAATTATAGGAATCCAGTGCATTTCCGACACAGGTGGATACCGCACTGTAGAAGGAAGCGCTCTGTGAAAGTGCCTGGTTGATGGAATCTGTTGTTCCTGTTAAAGCTGAATTCAGGGAATCAATACCATTTCCAGCCACGCCCAGAGCATTTACACTGGCTTTTGTACCGGAACCGGACTGACTTAAGAATTCCGTAGTAGTATTCAGCATAATTGCCGCAGAATTTGCCATATCGGAAAATGCCTGTATAGTTCCGGCGGCAGAGGATAAGTCTGTTGAAATCTGCACCAGCGCGGCAGAGAGGTTGTCGGCGATTGTCTGATCATCGGTCTCGTCAGCAACGTTATTAACAAGCTGAAAGGCTTCTAATGCGGTCTGGGATACCGTCTGTACAAATGTATCATTAATTTGCTGCTGTACGGCATTTGCGCCTTTTACGGTGACTTTCGGGGCAATTGCGTTTTCCTTTTCATTGATATAATATTTGATTTCAGGATGTGTTACATTGGATGTGAAAATACTCATCATGTCTTTACTGAAATCTTTTGGGATTACGATTGCCGCATAATATTTTCCGGATTTTACTCCTTCTTTCGCTTTCTTAGCACTTGTAAATGTCCAGTCAAGCTGCGAGTTACCTCTAAGAGTTGTAAGAACCTGATCTCCAAGGTTAAGGTTTACTGAGAGAAGTTCACCACTATAACCTTCATCAGAGCTTGCTACAGCAACTTTTAAGTTTCCTGTATTTCCGTATGGATCCCAGCTTGCAGCGATATTGAACCACGCGTAAAGAGTCGGAATAACAGTGATTCCCATAATAACGATCATGGCAATGACATTTTTATGGATCTTTTTTAAATCATACTTAAAAATGCGAAGAATATTTTTCATGATTATTCCTCCTCCTTTCCACGGAATTTTTTCACCATCTCATCAAAAGACATACCAGCCAGCTGTTGTTGCTCGGCGAGTCTTGTGTGAATGAATTCTACAATAATAAGCCATGTTGCGATGGCGATGATAGATATGATCCAAAGAACTAAAAATACAATTTTCGATTCCAGACTGAACATCAGTATCAGGAAGATCAACGGAATAATAATGATCGCAAGGAAACCATAGCGAATCATTTTCCGATAATTCTGTTCAAAATTCTGAGCTTTCTCAGCGGTCTGTGTACGTAAGTCGTCTTGTGAAAGAGAGGCTTTTAAAAGCATAGACAACTGAGCGCTCCTGCTTAATTGATCATCTGGTTCTTCGCAGACCATAAATTCTGTTTCAGACAGCTTCAGGTCGAACAGGCGGTTCAGTCCTGCCAGAAGAGGTCTTATTCCCAGTCCGATTAAAAGTGCAATCGGAACGTAGCAGAGCAAGATTAAAAGGTTGTGGATATAAACACTTCCATACATGCCTGCAATTGCTTCACGCATCGCAGCAACTCCATAAGTGAATGGAAGAAGCGGGTGTATTTTCTGGAAAAATACCGGTGTCATTTCAATCGGATAGGTTCCGGAAGATCCTGGAATCTGAAGAATGACAAAGATTACACATAACGCTTTTCCAATATGCTTAAATGTCAGTGACAGAGCATAAATAATGTTGACATATACAAAGGAGCACACAAGCCCGGTCAGTACCAGCGCAAATGGGTGACGGCACTGAACGCCTGGAAGAAATACATCTCCGACACATACGATCAGTCCCTGGACAAGACCTAGCAGCATGTATAAAAGCCAGCGCCCAAAATACATATTTGTGGCACTGTAAGAACGCATGGATCTGTCGCGGTCCACTTCCATTTTGAAGATAGCAATCAGGACGATTCCTCCAACCCAGATTGCCAGGTTCGAATAGAATGGTGTCATGGAAGAACCGTAGTTTTTAACAGAATAGTAAGTTTCTGTATCCACATTTACCGGAGATGATACGAATTCAGCAATCGTATCGGAATCAATGCCTTCCAAAGAGGTAAGCTTCTGGAATGTCTCAGAACTTGTAATCGCATTGATGTCGGTACGGACGTTGTCCAGTCGGTTGATTACGACATTCAGAGAGGACTGTGTTCCATTCAGTACGTTGTTCAGTTCCGTGAGGCTTGTGCCAAGCTGTGTCAGAATACTGTTTAACTGCTCAGTGGTAGCAGGTACACCGTTCAGTATTCCGTTCAGTTCACCTGTCAGACTGGAAAAAATATCCATAGTCTGATTCAACTGTGGAAATACGTTCTCATCAAGAGAAGTGCGAAGACTCTGAATACCATTTAAGTTTGCCTTGTTGATTGTTCCCAACTGTGAAAGTGTATTGGTTGTTGTGGAAAGTGCGCTGCTAATACCATCGTTTCCGGCAGTCAGGCTGCTGATCAACTGCTGATTGCTCTGGTTCTGCTCAGAAAGTTTTGCGAGAGCAGAGTTGATTGTATCGGATTGTGCCGGTAATTGTGAAGCAAGCTGCTGCAGTGTTGCAATAATTTCACCGTTTTTGGTATTGACTTCCTGGGCATTATTCAAAGCATTTCCCACTTTCTGATTAATATCAGAAGCCTGGCCAGACAGCTTGCCGAATCCTTCAGAAGCCTGGCCATAAGCCTGTTCAATAATACTCAGACCATTTGAAATAGACTGGGATAATGAGGAAGTGAAGTCTCCAGTAGCTGTTCGTGTCTCCTTTAATACGCTGTCTGCATCGGAAAGTGCATTTGCACCGGAAGTTGCTGCGTCGCCTAAAGCAGATGTGGCACTTTTTGCGTTATCGATCAAAGTCTGTGTACCACCGACACTGGAATTGAAGGAATCCAGAATCTTTTGGTACTCGGCAATATTATCATTTACTTTGTCAAGCATTGACACAAGATCAGAATTGACAGTATCGATAGTACCGGCCAGGTCAGTAACAGACTGCTTTAATACATTTGAAACCGATTCAGATGCAATGGATGAAAAGGTATTGTTGATTTGAAGCTGGATTGTGCTGGCACCACTGTCTGTGATTTTTGGTGCAATTGCATTGATTTTTTCATTAAGATAATAATCCAGTTTCGGAGTCTCCAGCTTGCCGGAGAGGATACTCAGAAGAGAACTGCTAAAATCTTCCGGAATTACGATTGCCGCGTAATATTTTCCGGATTTGACTCCTTCAACAGCATTTTCTTCATCCGTAAAAGTCCATCCGAGTTGATCATTTTCTTTTAAATTTTTAATAATTTCATTCCCGGCATTGATTGTAAGATCATTGCTTGTTGCATCTTTGTCGTTATTGGCAACGGCTACTTTAATGCCGGAGGTGTTGCTGTATGGGTCAATATTGGCTGCAATATTGAACCAGGCATACAGAGAGGGGATAATACATACGCCGATCATGACCAGCACGGCAGCAGGACTGCGAAGCAGACGTTTCATGTCCCGGCGGAAAATCCGAAATGCGTTCCTCATAAGTAAAATGCTCCTTTTGTGTAAATATTTTTCTAGTAATAGATACGATGTTGATTATCTTATCAAAAAGTATTATATTAAGGAAGAAAGTGATTTACAACCGTTAAAAGGTTAAAAAGTGCTGATTAATAGACAGAAAATATTAAAAATGTTGCATTATATCAATATGTTATAAAAATTTAACATTATAATGAAAGAAAGAGCAGGAAACATATGCAGAAGAAGACAGACCGTCGGGTCCGCAAGACAAAGACCCAGCTTAGAAATGGGCTCGCCATGCTTATGAAGGAGAAAAGTGTAGGTGAGATTACAGTAAAAGAATTGGTAGATCAGATAGATATTAACAGATCTACTTTTTATTTGCATTATCCAGATATATCAGGGCTGTTGTATGAGATTGAGAATGATCTGGCAGAGGAGATGGAACGTGCAATCAGAGAGCATCCAATTGAAAAGCGAGAGGATAATGGATTTTATTTTCTTCAGGACATATTTCAAGTGTTAGACAACAATCGAGAGATTGTTTCTGCTTTGGTCGGACCTTACGGAGATATGCGATTTATTCAGAAAGTGGAAGTTATTCTGGCAAGAAACAGCAGGAAAGTGTTAGAGCAGATGTTTCCAGAAAAAAGTGATCAGATGGATTACTTTTATGCATATTGCCTGAATGGCTGTCTTGGATTTGTAAAGACCTGGCTTGCCGATAAAAAGTCCTGTACACCAGAGTTCGCAGCAGATTTTATTTATCGAATGGTGGTCAGTTCTATGCGTGCTTTTTGTGAAACTCGTGAGGAAGTGTAGGAGTATACAATGTACTCTTGGTGAAATGTAACAAAAGAGCTTTTCCTATTTTGGTACTTTCTTTTATTGACGGGAAAGTGTCAAAAGGATATAATTGAACTATCAAATGTAAGAGCTTACAAGGACGGTAAATGCCTTACGATTTTTTTTAAATTTAAAATGTAAGCGTTTACAATTCGTAAAGCATTTCAGTTCGAAAAGTTCTTCGTTGCGTTAGGAAGATGGCTGAAACAGGGGATCAGGAAAGCACAGGTTATCAGTCAGAGATCCTAGTTACAACAAAATATAGAAAGTGAGGACAAGCAATGAAAAAGAGGTTATTAGCAGTATTACTGACAGCAGCTATGGTACTCGGAATGACAGCTTGCGGATCTAAATCCAATAGCGGAAGCTCAGACAAAAAAGAAGAAGCTCAGTCAACCGATGATATCAAAGAGTGCACAATCAAGTTCCAGTATTGGGCAGATAACACAGATTATTCTTCCCTGATGCAGGACATCATCAAGAAGTTCAACGAGGAGAATGAGTACGGAATCACTGTTGAAGGTGAAGAAGTTCCTTGGGATGGTGGAGGATATTCCAACACACTGTTCAACGCAGCTATGGGTGGTGGAGCACCGGATGTAGCAACCTTTAAGCTTTCCGCAACACCGATGTTCACAAATAACAACCTGCTTGCAGACTTAACACCTTATGTTGATGCATGGGATAAGAAAGATGACATTTCTGACAACATCTACGACGTAATGAAAAAGGCAGGCGGATCTGACGATTCACTTTATCTGATGCCATGGAACATTCAGGTACTCTATGTATACTACAGACCATCAATCTTCAAAGAGGCTGGTATCACAGAGACACCTAAGACATACGATGAGTTCCTTGAGGACATTAAGAAATGTACAATGGATACAGATGGTGATGGAAAGACAGACGTATACGGATTTGGTATGCGTGGTGCTTCCGGTGGACAGGAGCCATGGGGAAGCTTCATCTATGGTGAAGGCGGAAGCTTTGATGATCTGACATCTGATGCATCTGTACAGGGTATGCAGGACTTCATCGATCTGTATAAGAACGGATATGTTCCAGAGTCAGCTACGAACGATGGATTCAACGAGACAGTTGCTAACTTCAAGTCTGGAAAGACAGCTATGTTCATACATCATATCGGATCTTCTAAAGGTATGGTAGAGGAACTTGGTGATGATGTTGATGCATTCATTATTCCGAAAGGAAAAGGACAGTGGACATCCATGGGAGATACAGAGACTGTAATGTTCGATTCTTGCGAGAACAAAGCAGCAGCATTTGAGTGGATGAAATATCTTGCAACAGAAGAAGGACAGGAAATGTGGTGTGAAGGAACAGGACAGGTTCCAGTAAGCCAGACTGTTCAGCAGAAAGATTACTTCCAGAATGACAAATTCATGAAAGTGTCTATGGAAGGTGTCGATATCGCGGGTACAGTTCCGGTAAAAGATACAACAACTGAGTGGATCAGTAATTGGCCAGCAACAATTTCTCAGGCTCTGACAGGCGAGATTACAGCTAAAGAGTGTATGGATAAGCTGGACAAAGCTCTTAACGAGTAGAACTAGATTTTGTAACAACTAGATAATAATTGATTTATGAAACTGCCTTGTCAGGCAACTGGCAGGGCAGTCTGATTGAAAGGGAAAGAACACGATGGTAAAAAAGAAAAGTATCTATCCATATTTATTGGTAGCACCTGCTCTGATTATCATTTTGTGCGTAGTATTCATTCCGGTTGTTAATGCGATTGGAATGAGTTTCCAGAGTTATGATTTGAGAAGACCGAATGACATTGCGTTTGTTGGACTTGCAAATTACATCGCGGCATTTAAAGATGAGCTGTTCTGGAAAGCACTTTGGAAGACGATTCTCTGGGTGGTATTTGGCGTTGGATTTCAGTTTGTATTTGGTTTTATACTGGCGTTGCTTCTTAACAAGAAGTTCAGAGGCCGCGGTGTTGTCCGTGCAGTCAGCTTGATTCCATGGGTCACACCTGGTATTTTGATCGGTCTTATGTGGAGATGGATGTATGACGGTAACTATGGTGTACTCAATGACATTCTTCAGAAATTACACATAATTAATAAGAGCATACCATTTTTAGCACAGGCGAATACAGCATTTCCGGCAGTTGTAGTAACGATTATCTGGCAGGGAATTCCATTCTTTGCACTGATGATTCTTGCAGGACTGCAGGGAATTCCAGGAGAACTTTATGAAGCAGCCGACATGGATGGCGCGACAGGATTCCAGAAGTTATTTAAGATTACAATTCCAAGTATTAAGAATACAATCTTTATCACAGGACTTCTGAGAATTATCTGGGTTGCAAACTCAGTCGATGTTATCTTCAACATGACGGAAGGTGGACCGGCTTATGCAACACAGACACTGAGTGTATATGTGTTTAATAAAGCTCAGGCATTGAACTTAGGATACTCATCAGCAATGGCAATCTTGCTTGCACTTGTACTTTGCCTGGTTGCAGTTCCGTATTTGATCTTTACATTTGGAGAGGAGGATAAGTAGTATGAAGAGGGAATCATTCTTAAAGAGATTTTTAACATTATATCTTCCACTGATCGTAATATTACTTTTCATCCTGTTCCCGTTTTATTGGACATTTATTACATCTATAAAACCGGACACAGAGTTATACGGAGCAGTTACATACTGGCCAAGACAAGTTCAATGGGAGAACTACACGAAACTGTTTACTACAACAGTAAATTTCCTGGCTGCCATGAAGAATAGCTTTATTGTTGCGGCAGTAACAACAGTTGTTTCTCTGACAGCATCAACATTAGCATCATATGCGTTTTCAAGATACAGATTTGCAGGACGTAGAGCGATGATGGCATTGTTTTTAAGCAATAATATGTTCCCTACGGTATTGCTTTTAATCCCATTATACTCTATAATGAGAAATCTGGGGTTACTTTATACTCCATGGGCTCTTGTACTCGCATATACAACGTTCACACTTCCATTTTCTGTATGGTTGCTGAATGGATTTTTTAACGACTTGCCACTATCACTTGAAGAAGCAGCATTGGTTGATGGATGTAATAGAAGGATGGCATTTTTCAAGATCATTTTACCTATATTAGGTCCTTGCCTTGTTGCCACCGGTGTATATATCTTCATGACATCATGGAACGAGTATACATTTGCGGTAATGTTTACGAACAATGCGACAAGAACAATACCTGTAGCACTGAAGAGTCTGATCGGTCAGCTTGGAGTTGACTGGGGTCTGTTAACAGCAGGTGGAATTATTACAATCATTCCAGTATGTATCATGTTCTTCTTTGCACAGAAGAGATTAGTTGAGGGATTAACAGCAGGAGCTGTTAAAGGTTAATATAAGGAGGAAGAAAAATGAATTACGAGAAAAAAGCAAAGGAATTGCGCCAAGAGATATTGAAGAGTTTATTTGCCTGCCAGTCAGGTCATCCGGGCGGATCATTATCATGTGTTGAGATTCTTATGGCTCTCTACTATGATGAGATGAAGAATCTTGATCCTAAGGATCCTAAGAAAGCAGACAGAGACCGTCTCGTATTAAGTAAGGGACATGCTTGCCCTACATTATATGCAATCCTGGCAGATCTGGGATATTTCCCGAAAGAGGATCTGGCACACCTTCGTCAGATTGACAGCCATCTTCAGGGACATCCGGACTGCAACAAGACTCCAGGTGTTGATATGAACACAGGATCTCTTGGACAGGGAATGTCTCTGGCAACAGGACTTGCTCTTGCAGCTAAGCATGCAAAAGCTGACTACAAAGTATATGCAGTAGTTGGTGATGGCGAGTGTCAGGAAGGTATTGTATGGGAGGCAGCTATGGCAGCAGCTCATTACAAACTTGATAACCTTTGCGTTTTACTTGACTATAACGGACTTCAGATTGATGGAACTAACGATCAGGTTATGGGACTTGGAAACATCGTTGAGAAGTTTAAAGCCTTCGGTTTCGAATGCTTTGAAGTAGATGGACATAACATCGAAGAAATTGACAAAGCAATTGAGGCTCCAGTATCTGGTAAGCCAAAATTCATTTGCTGCCACACAATCAAAGGTAAAGGTGTATCCTTCATGGAGAATCAGGTAGGATGGCACGGAAGACCGTTGAAACCAGAAGAGTTCGAGACAGCTATGAAAGAATTGGAGGCGTAAGAAGATGGGAAAATCATTAAGAGTTGCTTACGGAGAAGCATTAGTTAAATTAGGACAGAAGAACGATAAGATCGTTGCATTAGATGCAGACCTTGCACACGCAACAATGTCAGCTACATTTGCTGAGGCATTTCCAGATCGTTTCTTTAACGCAGGAATTGCAGAGTGTAATATGATGGGCATGGCAGCTGGATTTGCTCATACAGGATACATTCCATTTGCAAGCACATTTGCTCTTTTCGGATCAGGAAGAGCTTATGAGATCATTCGTAACTCTATTGCATACACAAACACAAATGTTAAATTTGGATTATCTCATTCCGGACTTTCAGTAGGAGAGGACGGAGGAAGTCATCAGTCTATCGAGGATGTTGCTCTTATGAGAGAGATGCCGAACATGACGGTATTTGTACCATGTGATCCTACAGAGATGGAGAAAGCTGTATTTGCAGCAGCAGAGATTGACGGACCAGTTTACATCCGTGTTGCAAGACCTGTTTGTGAGGATATCACAACAGAGGATACACCATTTATCCCGGGAAAAGCTAACATCTTAAAAGATGGTAACGATGTTTGCATCATCACAATGGGACTTATGGTACCAATCGCATTAAAAGCAGCTGAGATGCTTGAGGCAGAAGGAATTTCTGCAGCAGTTGTTAATATGCACACAGTAAAACCTATCGATGCTGAGACAATCCTTGCTATGAACGAGAAGTGCAAAGGTATCGTAACAGCTGAGGAGCATTCTGTGATCGGTGGACTTGGATCTGCTGTAGCAGAAGTTCTTGCAGGACATGCCGGAGCTAAATTCGAAAGAGTTGGTATCCAGGATAAATTCGGAAAATCCGGTAAACCAGCTGAACTGTTTGCAGCTTATGGACTTACAGCTGAGAACATCGTTGAAAAATGCAAAGCAACATTAGCATAAGAATCTGATCAAATTCATTTTATTATATAAAAGGGAGATAAGAATCATGGAAATTTTAAATTATTCATTTGACGGAGAAGGAATGCAGAGAGTATTCGAGAACGAGAAATGGACAGTTGGTATCAAAAACTGGAAACCAGCTAACGACATCACAGGAATCAACAATCTGGAGCGTCACAACAAGACTGATGAGCTTTTCGTACTTGTTGCCGGATCTTGCACACTGATCTATGCAAATGAAGTAGAAGGCGGTCTTGATATCAAGGCAGTTAAGATGGAGCCAAACAAGGTTTACAATATCCCAGCTACACTGTGGCATAACACAGTAACATGCAAGGATACAAAGATGATCCTGATTGAGGACTCCAACACATCCATGGACAACAGCGATATTTTAGATCTGAATGAAGATCAGATTGCTGCTATCAAAGCTTTAGTATAGTATCTTACGTAATGCATTAGCTGCATCGCGACAATAAAACAGGCTCTCTACGACATAATTATGCGAGATTATGTGTTGAGAGCCTTTTTTGTAAAAAAATCCAGACAATTTTGCAATAAATAAGAATATTTATGCATTTATCGGTATTTTATACAATAAGCTTGATGCGGATATTTATAGAAAATTATAAAGGAGGTCGGAAGAAGTGTACAATTTAAAATTTGGCTGTCAGTCCTATCCATGGAAGATGGGAAAGCATTTTGGTCAGTTGCCGAGAATGCTTAAAGTGGCAGCAGAGGCAGGATTTCAGAGCATTGAGTGCGAAATCGACATGCTTGGAACATGGTTCCATGACCCGGAAGGTGTGAAAAAACAGCTTGAGAAATATAACATGGAATTTGCGGCACTTGTTCTTCATCAGGATTGGAATGGTATGGAGGAGAATGTGGAAGAAGCAGCGTTAAGCCGTGAAGCAATTGAATTCGTGAAACATTTTCCAAATGCCAAGATTATGCTGAGTCATCATGCAGGAAATGTACCTAGAGGAGAAGGTGAAGCATTGGCAGAAAGAAGAAAATGTCTGATCAGCTGCATGGCATCTGTAGCGGCTAAGGCAGCAGAGGCAGGAATCGTATGTTGTTTCCATCCGAACAGTGCAAAGAATTCGTTGTTTCGTACAGAAGAAGACTATGAAGCCATGTTTGAGTTGATTCAGCCGACTGCTATTGGCTGGGCTCCGGACGTAGGACATATTGAGAATGGTGGTATGAGTGCAATTGAACAGATGAAAGCACACAGAGATCTGATCCGCCACGTACATTTTAAAGACCGTATTGCTCAGAATGAATGGGCTGTTATGGGAGAAGGAAAGATTGACTATCCTGCAATTATCAAATATCTGGCAGAGACAGGATACCTTGGCTGGATTATGGTGGAAGATGAAAGCCCGCGTGCAGAGACAGACAGTGACGGGGTTGTTGCTGAGGACGGAAAATATATGTGCCGGCAGATTCACAGGTAAGCAATCAGACAGAAGCAGACTTTGCTGGAAGAAGAGATATTTCAGTAAAGATACAAAAAAGTTTTTTCTCAGGAGGAAAAGAGACTATGAGTATGCATACAGTTGCGGTAATGGGTCTCGGAGTCCGTGGTAAGATTCATCTTCACGGGCTTCTGGAAAATCCAGATTATTATAAAGTAGTAGGCCTTTGCGATATTGATGAGCCTAAGATGAAAGCAGTTGCTGAGGAATACCATCTGGACGATGTACCACTTTTTACGGATGCAGAAGAGATGTTAAAGGAGACAAGACCGGAAATATTTGTATTTGTTACATATCCAGATCTCCGGCTTTCTGTCATTCAACTGGCAGTAAAATACGGTGTAAAAGGAATTTCCTTTGAAAAACCGATGGCTGAGAGTCTTCAGGAGGCAAAGAAAATTGTAAAGTTGTGCCATGATAACGGAATCAAAGCAGTTGTTTGTCATCAGCAGAAATATCTGTCCCAGATGCAGACACTAAAGAAACGTATTGAGGACGGCGAAATTGGCGAGATCACAAAAATACATGTAGAGTGTCAGGCCTGGTTCAGCCAGCTTGGAACACACTATGTAGACTATATTCTCTGGGCGAATGGTGGACATCGTGCAAAATGGGTATGTGGACATGTACACGGTCCGATTTGTCTGGATGATAACCATCCGGCACCAGATTACCTGCTTGGTACTATGGAACTGGAAAATGGAGTACATGCTTATGTAGAGTGTGGATATCTTGCAGAGGCTCACAACCCACCGGAGTATGGAAGCAGCGATAATCGTCTGACTGTTTATGGTAAAGAAGGTTATGTATATGCTGAGACAGACGGGTTCTGGGGAGCATGCACAAAGGCTACAAATGGTCGTCTGATAGAAGGAAAGGATCCAGGCTGGAGAAATCATCAGCAGATTCCGATTCAGACACCTTACTATACAGAGTTTGCAGAGTGGATGGAGGATGATTCAAAAGTTCACAGCTGCAACATTGATACAGCATATCACGGATATGAAATTCTGGAAGGAATGTGCCTGTCAGCACTGAACAATGTGCGTGTAGACCTGCCGATTCAGGATCTGGATTATGAGCCGGTATTTGACCGCATGAGAAAGGATCTTCCAGAGTGCGACAGCCGTAAGATGTACATTTATGATGGCAAGACACCACGTAAGGAGCGCGACTAGCCAAAAGAAATATTCAAAGGTCGGTTAAGAGTAGAAAAAGCAGAAAGTGCAGGTTCATAAAATGAATCAGAAAAAAGAATGTATGGATGTCCATGTAAATGGATTGAAATTTCATGTACAGACATTTGGAAGCGGTGTCCCTATTATTATGATTATGGGACTTGGAGCACCAGGAGATAAATGGAAGCATAACTATGAGCTTTTAAGTAAATGGTTTTGGTGTATTGTTCCGGATAACAGAGGAGCAGGATTAAGCGACAAACCGGAAGCAAAGAGCTATACAACAGAGCAGATGGCAGACGATATCATCGGTATTATGGATGCATTAGATATCAAAAAAGCCCATGTTATGGGTGTCTCTATGGGAGGCGCCATTGCACAGCAGGTGGCACTGAAAGTTCCGGACAGAGTTCTGAGTCTGATTTTGACAAGTACATTTGCAAGTGTAAGTCCGGCATTTAAAAAGGCTTTAAATTTAATCTGTGAGCTGAAAGAAGATACAGATCCGGCAGTATTAAAGCAGTTGAATCTTTGGATGACCTATGGCCAATACACGCAGATACATCACCCAGAGAAGATTGAGAAATCTATTGAAGAAGATGCAGCGTACCCTTATCCAATGCCTGTGTATGCCTATAAGGCACAGTGTGGGGCATGCCTCAGCCACAATACAGCAGGCAGGCTGCATGAGCTTAAAATGCCGGTACTGATCGCTGCAGGGGCAAAGGATTTGTTCATGAATATAGAGAAGACCATGGAATTAGTACATGGAATCCCACAGGCAGAATTCTATCTTGCACCGGAAGGCGGACATGTACATCAGTGGGAATATCCTGAGCCATATGACAGTGTTGTAGTGGGATTTTTGATGAAACATACAAATTAAAAAATATACATAATGTAGACCATGAATTGAATTAGAGTTTCATATCATGGATATAAAATTGAAATGAGAGAATGGAGGAAACAAAATAATGTCTATAGATATGAATACGTTGATTAGTCAAATGATTATGTTTTTTGTCATTCTCGGATGTGGATTTATAGGAGCAAAATTAGGGCTTTTGAAAGCCGAAGTCATTCATGGGTTAAGCAGTCTGCTTATGGGCGTTATCTGTCCGTTGATGCTGATTGCAGTATTTCCGTCAGCAGTGCAGGAGGAAAATGCATGGGATATTGCAAAATCTGTAATTCCCTATGCACTGATTACATATCCGCTGCTTACAGGAGCTGGATTCCTGACAGGAACGTTATTACATTTCCGGGGAGATAAAAGAAAAATCTTTACTGCCCAATGTCTTTTCGGAAATATGGCGTTCTTTGGGCTGCCTCTTGTAAAAGAGATATTTGATCCGGTTGCAGTAGTAGCATTTTCTTTCTGCGTTGTAATAGATAATCTGTTCCTCTGGACAGAAGGAGTATTGCTCACTTCTAAATCAGAAGGAGGACAGGAATTATCCTTGAAGCTGATCATAAAGAAGCTGTCTAATCCTGTTATAGTAGGAGTGCTGATCGGGCTGGTGTTGATGATTTTGAAAGTGCCATCAGATTTACTGATTCTTCGAAGCTTTGATACAATAGGAAGCTGTGCAAAGCCACTGGCACTTTTGTATATCGGAGGAACGATTGCACTGATGGAATCAGGATCATTAAAGAAAGCATGGCCAGTTGTATTTGTCATAATCATTAAGCTGATAGTTATGCCGGTTGTCATATTTCGTGTGATGACGTGGCTTGGCGTGAATGATCTTGCGAGAAATATCTGGACGCTGATTATTGCACTTCCGAGTATGGCGAGTATTCCGATTATGGCAGAAAGCTTCGGTTCAACAGAAGCTGATTATGCGGCGCAGGGTGTATTTATTATTACACTGGCAAGTCTGGTAACAATACCGCTTGTGGTGATGCTTTGCAGGTAATGGTAATAGGCATTTAGAATTTATAATTTATAAGGTGAAAGCTTTTATTATAAATGAAAGTTTGAAAACATTACATAAATGTAAAGAATACTTAGGAAACGATTTAATTAAATTAGAAATAAAAATATTTCCAAAACAACGTAAAAGGAGAAAATAAGATGGTAGATCAGAATTGTGCATATTGTGTAGAGGGAGAATTATTAGCAAAATTTGGAATTAAGATTTGTGAACTGGAAAACTCTAAAGTATATCTTTTTAAAGAGCAGAGCCATCCGGGAAGAGTTGTGGTTGCTCATAAGAAACATGTCAGTGAGATTCTGGAGCTGACACCACAAGAGAGAGCAGCATACTTAGAGGAGATTGCGAAGGTATCTGAGGCAATCCACAAAATCTTCAAACCTGCAAAAGTAAACTATGGCGCATATGGAGATACAGGACATCATCTGCATTTCCATCTTGTACCAAAGTATACGGATGAGTATGAGTGGGGTGGAACATTCGAAATGAATCCGGGAAAGAAATTATTAAGTGATGAAGAATATGCTCAGATGATTGAAAAGATTAAGGCTGAGTTGGTTTAGAAAATGGTAATAGAAAATTGCTATAGAATCTGAGCCGCCTGAGAGTTCAAGCTCCCAGTGCAGAACATTACGATGAGCTATATAAGACGAGAAAAGTGTACGCAGAGGCGTGCACTTTTCTTATATCTCATCTCCATTGCACTGAAGTCGCAGGAACTTCTTAGGTGGCTCAGATTCTGCAAGGTTTTCTAATGAGAGAGAAAGGGTGTTTCAGAGGTCATATTGTGACCGTATCTGAAGCACCCTTTCTTCAGGGGGGATAACTATATAAAGTTATCGGCTAAAATTATTAGCTATATTTATTTTACAGGCAGGAAGCGTAAGCTGCTTCTGCACCTTCTTCGCGGATTTTCTTAAGATCAGCGACAATCAGTTCTTCCAGTCCTTTGACTTCTGTCAGATCCTGATCCCACATATCTTTGTTGGAAAGTACAGCTTTTACGAGTTCTTCTGCACTGTCATCTTTGTGTGCATAGTAGAAGTCAAGTGCCCATGCATCGTCCTGTACTTTGTACTCATTTCCTTTTGGTCTCTTGCATACCAAAGCTGCATCTTCACGTCTCTGAATATCATTTGAGTAGAATGCAATGTAAGCTGCAAGGCTCATTGCCAGGCAAGTAGGAATCTCACCTTTTTCGTTGATATACTCAAGGAATGAAGGCATGTTACGAGCTTTCCACTTAGATGTTGAGTTCAAAGAAATGCTCATAAGCTCATGATTTACAAATGGGTTGTTAAATCTGTCTGATACAGCTGTTGCAAAGTCAAGCAGATCCTGTTTGTCCAGTGGAAGCGTAGGGATAATCTCATCGTAAAGCATTTTGTTCATGAAGCCTTTGATCGTTTCGTTGTGCATGCAGTCACGAACGATGTCCTGTCCAGACAGGTAAGCACCAAGAACGAAACCTGTATGAGCACCGTTCAGGATACGAACTTTTCTCTTCTTGTATGGAGTAACATCCTCTACAACATGTACATTTAAACCGGCTTTCTTGAATGGAAGCTTATCTTCAAGACCTGCAGGTCCTTCGATGATCCATACACCAAAGATCTCGCCGACATCAATCAATTCATCGTGATATCCATTTGCTTCTTCCATTTTCTTAACTTCTTCTGCATCACGTACACGTCCTGGAACGATACGGTCTACCAGTGTAGAACAGAATGTGTTCTTCTCATTGATCCATGTTTTGAATTCTTCTTCAAGTCCCCAGTCATCAATGTACTCGTTGACACATTTCTGGAGTTCTTTACCATTGTTGTCGATCAGCTCACAGCTTAAAACTACAACTCCATCTTTACCTGCTTTGTAACGCTCATAAAGTACACGTGTCAGTTTGGCAGGGAAGCTGATTGGAGGACACTGGTCAAATTTGCTTTCTGACTCGTGTACGATACCGGCTTCTGTTGTGTTGGATACGATATACTCAAGGTCGTCACTCTTGGCAAGCTCAAGAACTGCGTCGAAATCATCATATGGATTGATACATCTGCTTACAGAAGAGATGACACGTTTTAAGTCAACTTTCTCCCCTTTTTCACTTCCGCGAAGGTACAGTGTGTAAAGTCCTTCCTGGTCGTTGATGAGTTTTGTAAGTCCCTGTGCGATTGGCTGAACTAATACAACTTTTCCGTTCCAGTCAGCTTTTTCATTTGCACAGTCAAAGAAATAATCTACAAATGCACGAAGGAAGTTTCCTTCTCCGAACTGCATAACTTTCTCTGGTGCGGATTCTTTGATATATCCGTTATAACCTGATTTCTTAAGAACTTCGTAATTTAATGTTTCCATGATTGAGTTTCTTCCTTTCTTAAATTAATGAGATATGATTTTTACAATGTTACACCCTGTTTAAAGATTGCCATATCGTGGAATCCGGCGATTTCGGATTTTACTTCTTTACCGGAAGCAACTGCGATAACTTCATCGAACAGTTTTTCTGCCAGTTCAGGAAGAGTATCCCCTTCTACCAGGGTTCCACAGTTAAAGTCGATCCAATTCTGTTTTCTGTTATTTAATGAAGAATTGGTAGAAATCTTCATAGTTGGTACAGGACATGCGAACGGTGTTCCACGACCTGTAGTAAACAGTACAATGTGTGCACCGGAAGCAGCCAGTGCAGTAGAAGCAACCAAGTCATTTCCAGGAGCACTTAAGAGGTTCAGACCTTTTGTCTTAACCTGTTCTGCATAAGACAGTACGTCCATGACCGGAGCGCTTCCGGATTTCTGAGTACAGCCAAGAGACTTGTCCTCAAGAGTGGAGATACCACCTTTTTTATTTCCAGGAGACGGGTTTTCATAAATTGTCTGATTGTGACTCTGGAAATAGTGTTTAAAGTTATTAATCAGATCAACTGTCTTTTCAAATAATACTTCGTCTTCACAACGGTTCATTAGCTGAGTCTCAGCACCGAACATCTCAGGTACTTCTGTAAGAACAGTACTTCCGCCTTTGGAGATAAGAAGATCGGAAAATGCTCCTACGACCGGGTTGGCTGTGATACCGGAAAGTCCGTCAGAGCCACCGCATTTCATACCAATGACCAGTTCGCTGCAGTCAATGTCTTCACGTTCAAAGCTTCCAACATAAGCGGACAGATCTTCGAGAATGTTAAGTGCATCAGCAATCTCATCTTCACTTTCCTGAGCAACAAGGAAACGGACACGTTTCGGATCATAGTCGCCGATGTAATTCTTCAGTACATCAATATTACTGTTCTCGCAGCCGAGTCCAAGAACAAGGACACCGCCGGCATTCGGATGATTGATCAGATCAGACAGAATCTTGCGGGTATTCTCCTGATCATCTCCCATCTGGGAGCATCCATAAGGATGTGGGAATGCAAAAATTCCTTCTACAGATCCCTGTACATACTTCTGAGCCTTGCGTTCGATCGCAGTAGCAACGTTATTTACACAGCCTACAGTCGGAATAATCCAGATTTCATTACGGATGCCGACTTTTCCGTTCGGTCTGCGGTATCCTCTGAAAGTGCGAGGAGCTGTCGGGGTAAGTTCTGTAACAGAACGATCATAGGTGTAAGTAAGCAGATCTCCAAGTCCAGTCCGAATATTATGTGTGTGAATCCAGCTTCCGCAGCTGATGTTCTCCTTTGCAATACCGATTGGACAGCCATACTTGATAACCTGAGCATCAGCAGGAATATCAGTCAGAGCAAACTTGTGTCCCTGGGGAATGTCCTCACGGAGAGTAACCTCTGTACCGTCCACATCTAATGTACGATTTGCAGATAAAGGAGTAAGTGCAACTGCAACGTTATCATTCTGGTGAATTTTGATAAATTCTTTCATGATAAAATCCTTTCTCTTAAAAAATGATGTTAGTACTAGTAAATGATGAAGGAGACATTAAAAATTCTGATCATCATGAACTCACGATGAAAGAAATGTCTTCGACATCTGAATTTGTTATAAAATAAACGTGTAAGCGCTTACACTAAACATACATCATTTTGATGTTTAGGTCAATAAAAATGACAAATCAATTTTGCCCAAAAAGCATTTTTGGAAAAATGCACAAAAACAAGATAACAAATTTGTCGAAAAGATTGCTTAAAAACCATTGATTTCATATGTGCAGTTGGGGTAAAATGTAATAAATGTAAGCGTTTACAATATAGACGATGCAAGCATAGAACACAGGAGGAAAGAAAAATGAAGAAATTTATGGACGAGGATTTTCTATTAACAAGTGATGCGGCAAAAAAACTTTATCATGATTATGCAGAGAACATGCCGATTGTAGATTATCATTGCCATATTAACCCACAGGAGATCTGTGAAGATAGAAAGTTTGAAAATATCACACAGGTATGGCTCGGAGGAGATCACTACAAGTGGCGTCAGATGCGTTCCAATGGTGTAGATGAGAAATATATCACAGGTGATGCTACAGATCGTGAAAAATTCCAGAAATGGGCTGAGACTCTTGAAAAACTGATCGGTAATCCACTGTATCACTGGAGTCATCTGGAGTTAAAGAGATACTTCGGATATGAAGGATACTTAAACGGTGAGACAGCAGAGGAAGTATGGAATCTTTGCAATAAGAAGCTTGCACAGGATGATATGACCGTAAGAAATATCATTAAAAAGTCAAATGTAAAATTAATCTGTACAACAGATGATCCGATTGACACTCTTGAATATCATGAGAAACTTGCAAAAGACGATACATTTGATGTAAAGGTACTTCCGGCATGGAGACCAGATAAGGCTATGAATCTGGAGAAACCAGAGTATCTTGATTACCTTAAAAAGTTAAGTGAAGTCAGTGGAATTGAAGTAAAGAGCTTCAAGACTCTGATCGAGGCACTTGTAAAACGTATGGACTATTTCCAGGAGAGAGGCTGCTCTGTATCAGATCATGCTCTTGAGTATGTAATGTACGCACCGGCTTCCGAGGAAGAAATCGAGGCAATCTACAGCAAACGTCTTGCAGGTGGAGAAATCACAAAAGAAGAGGAACTGAAAGCAAAGACAGCCTTTATTCTTGCAGTTGGAAAAGAGTATAATAAACGTGACTGGGTAATGCAGCTTCATTATGGATGCAAACGTGACAATAATGTAGTACGTTATAAACAGATTGGACCAGATACAGGATATGACTGCATCAATAACTATGCACCATCTTCAGAAATGGCAGATATGTTAAATGCATTGTCTGATACAGATGCACTTCCTAAGACAATTCTGTACTCTCTGAATCCGAACGACAATGAGTCTATCGGAACAATCATCGGATGCTTCCAGAATGAGAAGACCGTTGGAAGAATCCAGCAGGGTAGTGCATGGTGGTTCAATGATCACAAAGTCGGAATGACAGCTCAGATGACATCACTTGCAAACCTTGGTATTTTAAGTAACTTTGTAGGAATGCTTACAGATTCCAGAAGTTTCTTATCTTACACACGTCATGAGTATTTCAGACGTATCCTTTGCGAGCTGATTGGAGGATGGGTAGATAACGGAGAGTATCCGGATGATTACAAGACACTGGAGAAAATTGTAAAGGGAATTTCTTACAACAATGCAGTGGAGTACTTTAAATTTGACGTATAGGAATTAGAAGCGTAGTAGGAGTTTTTGCATATGGCAGTGAACATTTATGATGTCGCAAAATTATCGGGAGTGTCCATTGCGACTGTTTCAAGAGTGGTAAATGGAAGTACAAAGGTCAGTGAGAAGACCAGAAGAAAGGTTCTTGATGTGATGGAACAGTGTGGCTATACGCCAAATGTGTTTGCAAGGGGACTTGGACTGGATTCTATGAAGACCATCGGGATTTTGTGCCCGGATATATCGGATGCATTTATTGCACAGGCAGTGGCATTCCTTGAAGAACGTCTGCATCAGTATGAATATGACTGTATTTTGGGATGCAGTGGTTATGACCTGGAAGCGAAAGAGGCACATACGAAAATGTTACTGTCGAAGCGGATTGATGCGCTTATTCTGGTAAGTTCTACTTACGCAGGTCGGGAAAGACACCCGGAAGATGTGGAATACATAAAAGAAGCTGCAAAGCAGACACCGGTATTTCTGATCAATGGATTCGTAGAAGGAAAGAATATCTACTGTTCTTTTTGTGATGATTTTAAGGCAACATATGATGTGACGAGTGGATTTATCCGTCGGGGAAAGAAGAAAATCTTATTCTTGTGTGATTCCTATTCATACAGCGCATCGAAGAAGATGGCGGGGTATGAGGCCGCTCTTCGCGATGCCGGATATCCGATTCGCGGAGAATTAAAGTTCTATACAAAGAACAGGATTCATCATGTCAGGGATATGCTTCTTTCACATAAGAATCTGGAGTTTGACAGTGTTGTTGCAACGGATGATGGACTCGCGATTGGAGCACTTAAGTATGCGAATGTGAAAGGACTTAAAGTACCAGATGATATTGAAATTGCAGGATATAATAATTCGCAGCTTTCGGTAGGCTGTGAACCGGAATTAACTTCTGTGGACAATCATCTGGAGAAGATGTGTAATGACACTGTAGATTATATGTTACGGGTTCTGCAGGGAGATACTGATGTGCCACCGCAGAATGAAGTTGTATGTGAAATCAAAAAGAGATGTACGACAGATTTTTAAAGCATGAAACTTAAAAATTAATTAAGAAAGTTTTTAAATTAAAAAGAAATAAAATAATTGCCAGATAACGATTCTAGGAAATATATCGTTATCTGGCATTTCTTATTCTCTACAATGATTCATGATAAAAATCTATTGATAATTCGCTCTGTTCAATTAAAAGGTTACTGTCCCAATTCAGCCAGTAACTGCTTCTTAGTATTTAATAGAAGCTTTTTATATTGGGTAATTTGCTTATCTTTCATGCGGTCCTTTGGAGCAGAGATGCTGATAGCATATGGCAATTTGTGGTGTACACAGCCAAGGGATACAGCAATACACCGGACTCCGATTTCCATCTCCTCATTATCCATGGAATATCCGTTGTTACGAATTGCACCGATGACCTCTAAAAAGGTATTGTAGTCAGTAACGGTATTGGCTGTATAAGTGTGTAATTCGCTCTGTTCCCAAATCTGACGGATCTGGTCATCATCCATATCAGCAAGAATTGCCTTACCGACACCGGAACAGTAAAGAGGGATTGTTTTTCCGACCATAGATACCATACGAACAGAATTATGTGGTGCTTCTACTTTATCGATATATACAGCGTTGATTCCTTCCATCTGTACGAGATGAACAGTTTCGCCGGTCTGTTCAGCAAGATCCTGAATGTAAGGTCTTGCAATATCAATGAGACTGTTATGTGAAAGAACCTGATTAGAAAGACTGCAGATCTTAAAGGTAAGACTGTACTTGGAAGTATCCGGATCTTGTTTTACATAGTCCATGCAAATTAAGGAATTTAAAATGCGATGGACAGTACTTTTATTTAATTCCAGTTCATTACTGATATCAAGAAGACCGGAAGGTCCGGATCTGGCAAGCAGTTCAATAGTCCGGAAAATTCGGTCAGAGACCTGGATTGGATTTTTCTCACTCAATGTTATACTCCTTAGATAAAACTATTTACAGTGGGATAACAGAGTTCCTCACTGTCTGTCATCTATTGTAGCATGATATAGAAGAAAGAGCAAAAAAAACTTGACTTTTTTATGAGTTCGTGTATAATTCAAAGCAAAGAAAGGTTCACGATATGAAAATAGATTTCATAATGTGAAACCAAACATATAACCCCATAAGTAATTATATATCATCATCAGAACAGGCAGTCCTTTTGGACTGCCTGTTCACTTTCAAGAATGCTATTTATTCAAAATAAGACTGCTTAAATTGCCTTCATGGGTTGTTATCTGTCAGTGTTCTGCATAGATAAAATCTGGTCGATAATGTGGAATGCAACCTCTTCTTTATTCATAATTGGAAGTTCCAGAACTTCTGTATCTGTAATCATTGTGACAACATTGGTGTCCGTCTCAAATCCAGCTCCGGCAACTTTCAGATTATTTGCAACAACCATGTCAAGGTTCTTTTTTGCCAGCTTCTTTCTGGAATTCTCCAGCATATTTTCCGTTTCCATAGAGAAGCCGCAGAGGAATTGACCGGGAGTTTTATGTTCTCCAAGATATTTTAAAATATCATCTGTACGTTCCAGCTCAATGGAAGTGGAAGAATCCGATTTTTTGATTTTCTCATCAGCTATGTGGACTGGCCGGTAATCAGCAACAGCGGCAGCTTTGAAGATCATGTCCATACCGGCACTTCTTGCAGTAACCTCTTCGTACATATCTTTAGCAGAGATGACAGGGACGGTCGTTATAAATGGCGGTGGAGTAAGAGCAGTTTTACCTGTGACTAAAGTTACATCTGCACCGCGAAGCATACACGCTTTCGCGAGGCTGTAGCCCATTTTCCCGGAGGAATGATTGGTGATATAACGCACCGGATCGATTGCCTCCTGAGTAGGACCGGCGGTGACCAGAACCTTTTTCCCACGCAAGTCTTTTTTACATGCTATACATTTTAAAATATATTCGAATAAATCTTCTGGTTCCGGCATCTTTCCGGCACCGACATCACCACAGGCAAGCCAGCCATTAGCCGGAGTGATGACCTCCATACCATATTTTTCAAGAAGCTTTAGATTGTCCTGAGTGACAGGATTCTCATACATTCCTGTATTCATGGCAGGAGCAATAATCTTAGGAGCTTTGCTTGCGAGAATAGTTGTAGTGAGCATATCATCAGCCAGTCCGTGTGCAAGTTTTGCAATTACATTTGCAGTTGCCGGAGCAACCATGATGACGTCTGCTTTTTGAGCAAGAGCAACGTGTTCTACTTTGAATTCAAAATTGCGGTCGAAAGTATCTACAATACATTTATTGCGCGTCAACGTTTCAAATGTGATTGGATTAATAAAATTAGTGGCATTCTGGGTCATAATAACATGAACACAGGCACCGGTCTTTACAAGACGGCTGGCAAGCATGGCACTTTTATATGCAGCAATCCCACCGGTAACACCTAATAGAATGGTTTTATCTTTTAACATCATAGAAATAAACCTCTTTCTCTTTGTATGATTTATATTGATGTTGGGGGCAAAAGCCCCAACTATGATGCCTACGGATTGTTCCGTGCTTTGCACTCCCACAATCCTCCCAATTATTCGCATATCGTGGGATTGCCATCCCACTTTTAGGCTCATATTGGGGCGGGTCCCAAGGTCTTTCATCCACTTATGAGCAAGCTCATGTGGATTTAGACCTTTTGACCCTGGCATCTTTATATTTCAACTATAGCGTGTTTGGCAGTCTCTTGCAAGATGAGGAGACACAAAGGGATGACTTTTTTTTGCGAAAATGTTAAAATTAGTGAAACAGTTCTGGAATATCAGGATATTTAGAGAGAGGAGAAAAGAATATGAAAAAAGCAGCGGTATTTTTGATGATATTAACGTTAAGTGTTTCTAGCGCAGCGTGTGGCAATAAAGAAAAGGATGATAATCAGGCAGATGCGAAGACGGAACAAAGCCAGAATGCAGACAATTCTAAAGATAATGATAAAAGTGATACTCAGACGAAAGAGGCAGACGATAAGATGTACGAGTTATCTTCGGAGGACGATGTATGGACTATAAAAGTATCTGCACCAAAAGGGTGTTCTGAGACAGACTTTTCTTCGGACACGGCAAGAGCATTTGAACGTATTGGAAATGTAGATGGCAGCAGTCTGCAATATGTGATGACTCTTAGGAATACAGATGTTTCCACTGTAGAAAGTGATATGAAGGAAGAAGTACAATATCTGTATACCGCAAATTCTGATGATACGATTCCGGCAATGGATACACAGAGCAGTGAATACAATGGGAAAATGTGGAATTATTTTTCCTATAATATGGAAGAGTTGAGTGGTTATCGTGTTTGGGCAGAGTTATCAGACGGCGATGTGTTTGCCTGTACAGTTGAGTGGATTGGAGAAGAGGAGACACCGGATGATATTGATACGGTCATCAAGACATTGTCTTCCTGTATTGCCGACTATGATGTATAGATTCTTCTTGAAAAGAAATGTACTTAACTCAAACTTCCCACACCAATAAGGTGTGCTGAACCTTGATAACTCTATATT
>NZ_JAJCNB010000033.1:0-28029 GCF_020560825.1 Dorea sp. 210702-DFI.3.17 | reverse complement strand
TCCTCAGTGCTATTCATGAAGAAGAAGGCGAAGAAAAGCTTCATCTTCTGATGGTTGATGACCACATTCCAGCAGGTGCAAAGCTCTATTAAGATGATGTAAAGATGTACCGTTTTACCGAATAGACGGGACGTACTTCATTTGATAAAAAACTAAAAAAACAGCGATTTACATCAAACTTACATCAATTGATGCAGAAATCGGTGCAAGCAAGAAAAAATCGCATAATTAGTACAAAGAGTGGGCAATTCCAATCGGGATTGCCCATTTTTAAAACAAACAGAAATACAAATCGGAAGTTTTAAAGGAGGAATACCATGGGATTATTTGGTAAAAGCAAAAAAGAACGAGAAACAGAATACATGAGCAGATTAGATGTTCCATCGTGTTTAAAAGAAGATTTTGAATTGATTATTGATGATATATTTACAATTATGGGAGTTGGAACAGTTGCCACAGGAAACATATTAACAGGGATGTGCAGAGAAGGGGAAAATGCATGTATTTATAAAGCAAATGGAGATATCTTAGAAACCAGAATTACTACTGTCGATGTACATACAAAAGAACGAAAAGCAAATGGTTGTGGATATAAAACAGAGCATGTTGGACTTGGGTTACGAGGAATTTCCAAGGAACAATTAGAAAAGGGTGATAAAGTACTTGTAAAGAATGCCAATATGTATGGAATGTAATTACAAATTCAAGTTTGCCGAAATATATTTCTAACTTTCCCTATTTTACAGGCTTTCCAGCCTGTGCATTAGCGAAACGATATGTATTTTCCCTTATTTTTGCCCTTATGAGATAATCGTAAGGGAAATAAGGGAAAGTTTTATTTAGTCATTGCCTGCCACTTTATCAAGTAACCTTGCAGATTCCCGCTTGGCTTTTCTTGTAGAGTGTGCATAGACATTCATGGTGGTACTGACATCTGAGTGCCCTAACAGTTCCTGCACATCCTTTGGTGCTGCTCCATTTGCCAGAAGGTTGCTTGTGTAGGTGTGTCGCAACTGGTGAAAATGAAATCCTTCAAATCCATCCAGTTTCTGAGCAATCTTCCTGCAAACAATTCCTAACGTGCTTGGCAGTTCCAAACTTCCATCCGGTCTTAAGCAGACAAAGGATATTTCCTTATAATCTTCTGGAACATTCTCTGTTCCGTCCAGATGATAGAACTCATAGTAAACTCTGTTTTTGTCTTTTACTTCTCTGTAGTAGTTTTTATGGTAAAGTTCTCCGTACTGCATTCGGTTTTTAAGTTGTTCCTTTCGGGCATTGCGAAGAATCTCTGCCAGTGTATCTCCAAAATCAACAATCCTTACCTTTTTTCGTTTGGTTGGTCCGATGATATTCTTGTGCCTTGAACCATCATATCGGATACTGCGTCTGATTGTAAGGCACTGTTCTTCAAGATTCACGTCCTGCCATGCCAGACCACAGGCTTCACCGATACGAAGTCCTGCATAATAAGCTATCTGGATTGGAAGTATTGCCGGTGGATTGTAATTCTGTAGAAATTCAATCAGTCTTTCATAATCCTCTCGTGGAATTGGCTGTATATCGCCATCCATGTCATCATCGGAAAACAGGTCAACCTCATCCGTCTGGTATTTCAGCTTAATATACTGCATCGGATTGAAAGTGATATATTGCTTTGGTGATACTGCAAATCGGAATGACTGCTGTAATACTGCCGAGAAAGAACGAATGTAATCTTTGCTATAACCTTTTCTTTCTGAACCATCTGGATAAGTGCCACCAAAGGAAAGCAGATTGAAGAAGGCTTGTAAATGCTCAGATGTTACATTTTTCAACTTTCTCTCTGAAATTGGATGCTTCTTGATGTTGGTAATGGCACCGAGGTAATTCTGGACTGTCCCATTACTGAGCGTACCGGTCTTTAATTCTTCCTCTGCCCATATATCAAGTAATTCTCCAATTGTAATATTTTCCGACTTTGCAATGAATTTCTTGCTTTCGTAATCGTCCATTGCCTGACGGAGCAGTTTTTCCGTTTCACTTTTACTTTCTGTTCCAGCGTATTCTTTCTGAACCAGATTGCCGCTTGCATCTTCTACATAGAAGCGGTAGTACCATTTCTTTCCTTTTTTTCTTACAGATCCTTTTGCCATAATCGTGTGTCTCCTTTCGATATCAGACAATCGGAACTGATGAAATGCTTCTTGCGTGTAAGTATATCATAACTCCGGTTGTCGTTCTATACCGAATCGGAATCCTCATACAAAACTTCTGATAAAAGATTTTCAAGCCTTTGTTCTGCCATTTCCGGTTTCTTGGAATAAAGCCTTACGATATCTGCCATGTCGTTAAAGGCATTAACAGTGTGGGTGATCTCCCGGAGAAACATAATCTCGTTATATTCATCATTCGATTCAAACCCCATTACTTTTGCAATATCAGCTTCATTCGTGTTGCCCTTGTAATTCTTGCAGGCAAACTGGAATGATTCCAGAAACAGGTTATATTGCTTTAACATCAACAGCAGTAAATCTTTGGAAAAAGCATCTTCCTTTTTACTAAGGTCGAGAGGTAACTGTTTGAGAATATCGCCCATTGCATCACGAATCTGTAATTCTTTCTTATCCGTAATATCGGTTTCGTATTCATCGGTTTCCCCTCTGAGCCATTCAATAGATACATGAAGTGCTTCCGAAAGACCTTCCAGCACCATCTTTTTGGTATTGTCAATCGAACCATTCTCATAACGCAGGATTGTGGAAGCTGTAACTCCCATCTTCTCTGCAACATAAGGCTGTGTCAGATTTAATTCCAGACGACGCTGTTTTGCCCTGCTGCCTATCAGCTTGCGTAGTTCTTTATCTTTCATGCTGATTGCCTCCTTTTTCGGTATGTATGAATTATAGCATGTACCTCACATAATTGCAATATGCAATATAATAATTATTTTTAAAATTTCATAACGCTTGACAACACAATATAAAACCGCTATACTAACAGCACAACAAAAATTGCATAATGCAATTTATAAGGAGGTGACAAGATGACGGAAAGAAAGATTGCATTATCCATCGAGGAAGCAGCCGACTATACAGGAATTGGCAGAAACACTTTGAGAAAGCTGGTTGAATGGAAGAAGCTTCCGGTATTAAAGGTCGGAAGAAAAGTCCTTATTAAAACTGACATTCTGGAAAAGTTCATGGAAGCCAACGAGGGGCGTGATCTGAGGGATAAAGGAAATGTAAAAGCTGTCACAAGAAATGTGGCAACTTAAAAAGGCGGCTTCCTAAGAAACCGCCAAAGGTTCTATCAGACCGAAGCCATGATATACCTACACGCAAGAGGATTATACCATGTGCTTCTCCTGATATGCAACCGGGAACTGTTGTTTATCGGAAAAAGAAAGGATGAAGACGATATGGCGAAATCAACAAAGACTTATGAAGAAAGAATACGTGCATTAGAGAAAAAGGAACAGGAAAGCATTGAAGCTACAAAAAAGCTCATTGCACAGCGGAAGGAACTGGAAAAGCGAAAGAAAGCAGAGGAAAGTAAAAAACGAACCCACAGGCTCTGTCAGATTGGTGGCGCAGTGGAATCGGTTCTTGGCTGTCCGATTGAGGAGGAAGATTTACCAAAGTTGATAGGCTTCTTAAAAAGGCAGGAAACAAACGGAAAGTTTTTCTCAAAGGCGATGCAGAAAGAGCCACTTACAGATATGGAGGAAGTGTAATGGCGGAGGGAGTGGTTTTTCCATTCCCTTCATTGCCTTTGAATGAAGGGCGCACTTATGGACAACCAGAGGTCGTCCTTATAAGTTTGCCACAAGTGGCAACCGGTCTGCGCTTACGCTTGCCGGGCTCGTTCCGTCGGCGGGGCTTTCAGCCAGACCTGCTCATGCCGCAGGGGGCACTCTTGCGCAGAGGGCGTTCCGACAGCTTCACTTCTGCCAAACCAGAAGAAGATGCTGTCGGAAATCAATGCCGGATACGGCAGAAAGGGGGAATTATATCATGGCGATATTTCACTTTACAGTAAAGATTGTCGGGCGCAGTAAAGGAAAATCTGTCATATCCGCATCGGCATATCTTAATGGAGATGTGATGAAGAATGAGGAAACAGGCAGAATCAGTTACTATACTTCCAAAAAGGAAGTCGTCTACACCAGTCTGATGATGTGCGAAAATGCACCTCCTGAATGGCTGCATGTACCGGAAGAAAATATAAAAAGGTTTCAACAGTCTATCCGTTATAAAAGAGCGGATGATAAAGATGCCGCACTGGAAAAGTTTAAAATCACATTTCAGAAACAGCGTCTATGGAATGAGGTATTGAAGATAGAAAAAAATGCAGATGCACAGCTTGGACGCTCATTTGAATTTTCCCTGCCGAAAGAATGGAGCAGACAGGAACAGATTGATTATACAACCGAATATATTCAAAAGACTTTCGTGGATAAGGGAATGTGTGTCGACTGGAGCATACACGATAAGGGCGATGGAAACCCACATGTGCATTTACTTGTAACCATGCGACCATTCAATCTGGATCATTCATGGGGTAGCAAAGAAGTCAAGGACTGGGATTTTGTCAGAGATACTGACGGAAATATCGTGGTTGATGAATCCCACCCGGACTGGTGGCAGGATAAGAAAAATCCTGATCGGCATGGAATCCGCATTCCGGTACTTGATGAAAACGGAGTACAGAAAGTCGGGGCAAGAAACCGAAAACAATGGAAACGGGTTCTGACCGATGCTACCGGCTGGAATAATCCAAAGAATTGTGAGTTATGGCGAAGCGAATGGGCTGGGATGTGTAACCGGCATTTATCCATAGACAATCAGATTGACCACCGCTCTTATGAAAGACAGGGCAAATTAAAAATCCCTACGATTCATGAGGGTGCGGATGCAAGAAAGATTGAGGAAAAATATCTCACCGGACAGATATGGAATGGTTCATGGAAGGTAGAGGAAAACCAGATGATTAAAAAACAAAATGCACTACTGCAAAAGGTAATCACAACCTTTGGTAAGGTATCCGGTGCATTGTCAATATGGAAGGAGTGGTTGAATGACATTAGAAGAAAGCAAAGAAGTAATTCCCATGATGGAAGCAATGATTACACAGATAGAGGAACAGCAGAATATCATGGCAGAGATGCTTCAGGAGATACAGGAAAAGGACGAGAAGCTGATGTGCTTTCAGGAGCAGGAAGAACGATTGCAGCAATTAGAGAAAGAATTGTCAGAGCTGCTACAAATCTTACCGGATACAGAAGAACTGTTGATGCTTCTGGAAGAAAAGACAGACCAGATACAGAAACTCACAGACGAAAATCAGCAATGGCAGGAATTGGCACAGAAATTGAACAGCGAGAACCGGCTATTGCAGAAACAGAACAGCGAATTACTGAACTTGAACAGCAATTAGAGAAAGGAAGGTTGATTGATGAACGAATTAAGAAACTCAAAGAACGACGATCAACTGGAAGAACTGCTAATGCTGACGGAGCAGATGCAGGAAGAACTCGACCAGAAAGACCGGACTATCAGGAAACTGAAAGTGCAGCTCGACGAATCGCTGACCTTGAACGAGAGGTTAAACAGCGAGAACAGAGCAGGGAACATTCAAGCCTTAAAGAACGACTTGAGGAAAACAAAAGAATTATTGCAGAGCGAGAAAGAGAAAACGCTCACCGCAAAGGACATGATAGAGGAATGTCGCGATAAGCTAAGACAGGCAGAACAGGAACGGGACTATGCACTCTCCCATCAGAAAAAAGTAGAGATACCGGTTGAAAAGCCGGTACTCTATCAAAAGTGTGGGAATTGTAACCAGACAGCTTATCTGAGAGCGAAGGAAAGGTATGATACGCAGAGAGAAAAACTGGCAGGCAGATATAAAGCAAAAACAGCCATGTATGAAGCATTGATGTTTTTGCTGATATGGTATTCCGTATCGACTACTCTTTTTCAGATAATACTGTCAAAAATCTTTATTTCTGATTGCGTGGTATTCTTTGATACAATCGCAACTTTTATACAGAGCATTGCAGGGTGGATTATACTGACAGGAAAGAATGTGGCACAGATTAGTAATGGAATATCCAATCCTGTCATTACCGGAATTATATACTGGCTGATAAGATTATTGATTTGCGGTGGCTGTCTGGTGGGTGCAGAAATACTTTTAGCATTCACCGGGATAAAGATTGCCGGGCTATATAAGAAATACTGCTGGGATATGATTACAATACTGGTAACACTTATAAGCATGGCAATAGCAATCTATTTTGGAGATTGGATAAAGACAGTATTGCCGATCAATCTGCTATTTTTCTTATTATTCGTGCAACTGGTATATGTTGGAATCAGGTGGTATGTAAAAGGCTGGCGGGAAACAAGGGGATATTATTAAAAATCCGATTGTAAACACACAATTTTATATATGTGCTTAATCACACCTCTTTGTATTTTAATAAAATCCTACAAAAGCTTTGAAAACAAAGGATTCATTGTAATGTGTTCGCTTTATCCCTTTATATGATTTCACACTATGTTCCCCTTGCCCTGACTGTTCATAATGGTAAAAGCAAGGGCTGGAAAAACGCATAACGCAATACAACAAAGTGTAGCAATTGGGATATTATGAACGAAGAAATCATCTTTTCATAAGCAGTCAATAAGGCTGAAGGAATTAATCTCTGCCGCCTTATTGACTTTCAGGTGGGCTTCAATTATAATTAAATCAGCTGATTTAAAACAAGCGATTTAGTAAAAGGAGAGATAAAGTATGCCACCAAAAGCCAAATTTACAAAAGCAGAAATTATTGAAGCCGCATTAAATATTGTCAGGGCAGACGGATATGAGGCTTTGACTTCAAGAGCGTTAGGAACATATCTCGGTAGTTCGGCAAGACCCATTTTTACTGTATTTAAAAATATGGAGGAGGTTCAGCAGGATATGATTAAATCTGCTAAAGCTCTGTATAAAGAATATGTCAATAAAGGACTAACAACAGAGCCCCCGTTTAAAGGGGTGGGTACACAATATATTCTCTTCGCTGTTAATGAGCCTAAGCTTTTTCAACTCCTCTTTATGACGGAGCAAAAACAAATTCCTGACTTATCTGGTGTACTTCCGCTGATAGATGAAAGTTATGAGCAAATTCTATTGTCAATTCAAGATGATTACAAAATTTGCAAGGCAGCTGGGAAAAAACTGTATCATCATCTTTGGATATATACACACGGAATTGCAACGCTTTGTGCCACAAAAATGTGCCGATTTACAGACGAAGAAATCAGTACAATGATTACTGAGGTATGTATGAGTATTTTGAAAAAGCTGAAGGAAGGAGAAAATAATGATTAAAGCGAGAAATATAATAAAATCCTACCAAAACGGAGAAAGCCGATTCCAAGTATTAAAGGACATCAGTCTTGATATTGAGGATAATGATTTTGTGGTTATTCTCGGCGCATCTGGTTCTGGCAAGTCAACCTTTTTGAATGTAATTTCAGGTCTTGAACGCCCTGACAGCGGTAAAGTGTTTTATGACGGAAAGGATATTACAGCACTTTCTGATAATGAATTAACTTCATTTCGTAAGGAAAATGTCGGATTTATTTTTCAGCAGTATTATTTGCTACCCAATATGAGCGTTGATAAAAATGTAAAAATGGGTGCTGATTTAGCAAATAATAAAGATTATAAAAACGTCATTAGAGCGGTTGGACTCGGAGAAAAACTACATAAATATCCCAGCGAACTTTCGGGTGGCGAACAGCAAAGAGTATCTATTGCAAGAGCTTTGGCAAAAAGACCGAGAGTATTATTTCTTGACGAACCGACAGGAGCATTAGACGAACAAACAGGACGACAGGTTCTTGATTATATATGTAAACTTCAAAAGGAATATGGTTTTACGATTGTAATGGTAACGCACAATTTGAATATTGCGGAAATGGCAAACACAGTTATAAAAATGAATAGCGGAAAAATATCTGAAATTTACACAAATGAAGCACAAAAGACTGCTTATGAGATAGGGTGGTGATGGTATGCTCGTTGGAATAAAAAATGTTTCAAAACTCATCGGTATTTCCATTATAGCCTGTTGTGCTGTTCTTGTTTGTACAATGTTTCTGAACTTTTATTTTGATATTCGATTAATTGAGAGTGAAATTACATCTGAATTATCAATGTTTTTTTATAATGCTCAGGTTTCTACCGCAAAAGTCGTTTGCCTTGTAAGTGGCGGATGCTTGCTTTTAACTGCGATTGTTATGTTGTTGTTTTATATTAAGCATTATATTGACACGCATAAGAAGGAACTTGGGATATTAAAGGCGTTGGGATATTCAAATATCAAAATTGCAAAAAGCTTTTGGGTATTCGGAATTAGTATATTTATTGGAACTGTAACCGGATATGCAGGAGCATTTCTTATAATGCCGTGGTTTTACGCTCTACAAAATGAAGATAAAATGCTTCCTGAGATAACTATCAATTTTCATCCAAGCATTTTATTTTATTTTGTGGTATTGCCGACTGTGTGTTTTTCGGCACTTTCAGTTTATTATGCCTGGTACAAATTCAAAAAACCTGTGTTGCTGCTTTTGAAAGATAATATGCAAACTGCTTCTAAAACACCAAATCATAGAATCGAAAAAAGCAGTGAATTGTCGTTTGTAGAGTATTTGAAAAGGAATACCTTGAAATCTAAAAAGGCACTTGTATTCTTCATTATTTTTGCTTCGTTTTGCTTTTCAGCTATGACACAAATGTCGTTTAGTATGAAAGATTTATCAAGTGAAATGATGGGTGTGATGATGTTGGTCATCGGACTTGTATTAGCGTTTACAACTCTGTTTCTTGCTATAACTACAGTAATAAACGGAAATACAAAAACTATTGCTATGATGAGAGTATTCGGCTATTCACAGAAAGAATGTTGCAGGGCAATTTTAGGAGGATACAGACCGCTGTCCTATATTGGTTTTATAATCGGAACAGTATATCAGTATGGATTGCTTCGGCTTATGGTGGATATTGTATTTAAGGATGTCGAGGGTGTACCTACGTATAAATTTGACTTTCCTACTATGCTTATTTCTCTTGCTTGTTTTATCACGATTTATGAAATTATGATGTATATATATTCTGAAAAAATTAAGAAGATTTCTATCAAGGAAATTATGATTGAGTAACAGGGGAAAATACATACAAACAAAATGGATACAATGCCCTGTCTGGTGCAATAAAAACTGAACAATGATACTGGAAAATACCAAATTTAAAAGTTTCATCTGCATTGTCAGAAGTGAAAAAATATAGAATAATAGGGACAAATAAATCTAAAAGGGTTATTTGTCCCTTATTTATCTTTGAATTAAATTTCTAAGGAATCTTCCGCATCTACCCACATTTGCATCGTTCCATCAAGATACAATCTTGCATATTCAAGTGGTTCATCAATAGCAAGTGCATTTAACGCACAATCTGATCCAGGTGTTGTTTTTAAATTCTTTTCTGCTTCCCAGCAGTCAATGCGGAGCATATAGCCAGCACTGGTATATACATCAATGCTGTTTCTGTGTGGATTGTATTCTGCAAATATCGTTCTCATCGTATCAAATCTCCTTATCGTTCAATCAATCATTTGTTAAAAAAATAGAAGCATTTCAATCAGTTCACCATGTCGTTTTAATTTTGTGTTATACTGTTTTATAGGATTTTCTTGCCCTTGTATTTGCCCTTATCAGAGTTCGTAAACACTGGTGGGACAATATAATACAAGGGAAACAATAAGGGAAAGCTCACCTGCGATAAACTTAGTGTTTTCAAGGGCTTGAGAGATATTTGATAATAAAATATAACAATTATTAAATTCCTTGGAATACATGAAATCTCAATTCAAATTTGGCTATTTCGTTGCAACAATACTTATCCAATGATTTTTTGCATTTGAATACGTTTTGATCTCTGTAAAACCCGCTTCTTTCAAAGCGGCAACAAGTTGTTTAGATGTGTAAATCTTCATACCATTGATCATCTTTGTCCATTTTTCATCTGTGGCATTCGTTCCGTCACTCTCGTTACAAATCAGGAATATACCTTCGCTTTTCAGCACACGGTTGACCTCGGAAAAGCATTTTACTAATCCTGGCCAAAAGTAAACTGTTTCGAAGGCAGAAACATAATCAAAAGTCGCATCAGAAAAGGGTATAGCAGATACATCTCCTTGAACTACATTACATTTCCCTTGTTTAATGGCGAGGGCGTTCAATTTTTGAGATTCCGCCACACTAACCTCAGAATAATCCATTCCTGTCACGTGGCCATTTCTACATCTATCAAGCCAGACCGCAATATTTGCTCCGCCGCCACAGCCGACGTCCAGAACTTCAGCATCAGACTTCGCGGAGATATTTGAGAATCCCCATTGCGATAATTTGGCGTGACCGCTGTTCATCATCTTCGTCATCAACTTTCCGCCGAAGCCTTGTGGCTTACGGGTATTTTCAAAAAATCTCATTACAGAATTCCTCCTCCACAAATACCGGTTTTCTTAATTCGACAAACCGGTATTGCTCAATCTTTTTTCTCCGTTAGGAGAATATACAATCCATAAATAAAAAGAACAAGGAATAAAACCGTAGGAATCAATAATCCATTTTCTAAAATACTTACAATCATTCTTCCAGGTGGCGTTACCCATGCAGTTGCTGGATTTTGCATTGCCGCTATTATCATTCCTACAATACCAACAACACCACTTAATGTTAAAAAACCACCTTTTATATTTCTACTCATAATCATTACCTCCTCGTTAAATACCGATTTTAATGTCTCTATTATACCATAATGATACTATTATAAAAAAGGAAAAAGAGCTCCTTCGAGCTCTTTTGATTCAGTTCTGTAAACTTGAATTTATAGTCCTCTCAAAACCAATTTGCTTTTTCTTCTCGAAATACGGGAATATCACTATCTCGATATGGATTGTAATTATGAAGATTGCAACCAAACTCTTTTAATGATTTTATTTTGTTATCCTGTGTCCATACAATTAAAGATATTCCGTCAAATTCTTCAACATTTCCATTATTCATTTTGCTTTTAAAATACCACTCCACGATTGTTTGATTTCCTTGATGAAAAAATTGCTTAATCTCCCAGACAAGAACACTTCCGCGTGTATTCCATTCGTCAAACCAGTGCTTTACCGTTTTGCGGTTTTCATATTTAGGACTCCAACTCTCAGTATATACAACATCATCTGTAAAAATATTGTCAATTCCTAAATCTGCTTTCTTAATCCACATATCAAACCATAATCGGATAATTTTTTCTCTCTCGTTCATAAAGTACCTCCATAACTTTCGATTTTTCGTTCTCAGCGACTTCCCAATAAATGGGAATTTTATAACTTATCAATCCCAATATAATATTATCATATGGTCTATCTTCTTGCGGTCAGTCAACTCTATAATATGAGGATTATTCTCTTCCTGAGCTATAATCCATACTTTATAGTTTCCACATTCATCACTATCTCCAACAAAAGAAATATTACTTGGTTCAGCAACACCACTTTTTTCAATATATCTCTCTATTTGGGAAATAGGTAAAACTGTGTCAATCCAAAGAGCATCGGCGTATGTTGATTTTTCTCCTTTACTATTTGTGATTTCATAGCCATAAGTAGATACATAAATTACACTATCTGAGTCAGCAGACTTAATCTGTGCTACAAAGTTTTGTAAAGGATTAATATCTTCTTCGTCTAAACAAAAGCTATTATAATCCTTACTTTTTTTATCAAAGTAATTATCAAATCCCATCAGAACATCATCATTCAAATCAAATTTTCTTGAATTAAAAACTATTTCTAATATGCCCATATTTTATTCCTCAAATTTCAGTTTGTTTAAGCCTTATGACCGCCGATTTGCTCGTTTCGGTCTTTGGCGGTTGCACCTTCTTCAAGGTTCATTCCCTTCAACACAGCATTCTTGCCAAACTTCTTTTTGATACTCAGCATTGCTTCTTGCATACGCCTTTCTCGTTCTAATTTTTCTTCTTCCTCCGCCTGCTTCTTCCTCTGTGCTTCGTAATCGGTAAAGAGGTCGAGTTGCTGGTATTCATCTTCCTGCTTGACGGATTTTTCATCAACAAGTTTATTCGCTGTGATTGTTATTCTGCGTACAAGCAAATGCTCGTCAACTATCCTGTCATACAAGTCCATCACGGCGTTGGTAATCAATCGAGTAGAGGAAGTCTTTTTCTCAAGATTCGCTGTTCCGTGTGCGTGCTTTGGAACTTTGCGTCCATATCGGTCAATCGTAACCTCGCCTTTGTATTGATATTTTAGGTTCGGATTACTTAAATTCTCAATATCATAGCCGATTGTCAACACAAGCTGGTCAGTTACAAGTCCTTTATCCACCAAATCAAGCACCATTTGGTCGGTCATTTCTTTTACAATCAACTTTGCCTTTTCGTAATCATATGGACAGTGCAACACCTGACCGGAAGATACACTGTTTGTTTCCGGCTTATATGCTTTGACCTGCTCCATTGTGCAAGGCTCATATCCCCAAGCGTGGTCTATGAGCAGTTCCGCATTGATACCGAACAGCTTGTACAGCAATTCCTCGTTATACAGTTCATTCGGCTTTCCGATAGAACATCTTGCAATATCGCCCATTGTATAAAGTCCGTGTTCCTCTAACTTCTTCGCATAACCATTTCCGACTCTCCAGAAATCGGTTATCGGGCGATGACTCCACAATTTCCGGCGATATGACATTTCATCCAATTCAGCTATTCGCACACCGTCCTTATCCGGCTCAATATGCTTTGCCACAATATCCATCGCAATCTTACACAAGTACATATTCGTGCCGATTCCGGCTGTTGCTGTGATTCCAGTCGTTTTCAAAACATCCTGTATCATCGTCATGGTAAGTTCCCTTGCGGTCATCTGATAGGTATTCAGATACTTTGTTGCATCTATAAATACTTCATCAATCGAGTAAGGGAAAATATCTTCCGGAGCAATGTATTTCAAGTAAACACTGTAAATCTTGGTACTGTACTCCAGATAGTATGCCATACGAGGTGGTGCAACGATATAATCAATCTCCAATGCTGGATTCGCATTTAATTCTGTACTGTCATCAGATGAACCAGTAAATGTACGATTTGGTGCTTTCCATCTTCGGTTGTTATTAGCTTCTTTTACCTTTTGCACGACTTCAAACAAGCGTGGTCTGCCGGGTATCCCATAACTTTTTAATGACGGAGATACCGCAAGGCAGATGGTTTTCTCTGTCCTGCTTTTATCTGCAACCACAAGATTTGTTGTCAAAGGGTCACGATTTCGCTCTTTACACTCCACAGAAGCATAGAATGATTTGAGGTCAATTGCGATATAGGTCTTTTGCTTTGCCATCATTCTATGCTCCCTTCTAAAATTCCTTCGAGTAAATTATGCTATCGTTAGTGTCAATCCTCGGTATAAAAACCATCCAATACATATGTTGTGACTGGTGTTATATACAATTCATATTTAATAACCAGTCTGATTAAATCATTTCCGTCAATCAGTGTTATCGGCGTACCTTCTCTCGCAGCCTCTCTTGCCTTATTGGTAAATCGGCTATTAGTAATAAATACTCCATAATCGGCTTGATATTTGTTCATCGCCCCAAGAAATTGATTGATATCCGGCTCACTCACTGGATTTGAATTAAATCTTTTACACTGAATAACCACTCTGGTTGTTCTAAAATCATCGGCATCTACGTGATATCCATAACCATCAATACCACCATCATTTGACACCTGAACGCCTTTGTTGGTAAACTCCACTCCCATCTTTGTAAGAAGTGCTCGTGAAAATTGTTCAAACTTTGCTGGAGACATATTAGCGATTGCACTCTGAAGTTTTACCTTGAAATCATCTAACAATTCGTCATCTGTGGATTCATTCTCCTCGTCTTCAACCTCCAGTGTTTCTACTGGCTTGTTTTTCGATTTGTTCTTAGTCGAATGTTCCTCCCAATAGCTTCGAGCCTTATCCCTTACTTCTGTCTTAACATCAAAATCTGTTAAATCTACATTTGCTCCATCTTGAGTAAGTGTAATCTTTGGATTGAATTTCACATAAGATATGAGTCCGACATAACTAAGCTCTTTAATAGCAAAATTAAACTTAAAATCAAATTTTTTGTACTGATTTCCTGTTTTATTAGATGTATATAGTTTCTGTTCAAATTCAGCAATATGCTCATCTAACTCACTAATTCTGTCTCTAATTTCAGAACGCTCTAACTGTCCACCTGCTTCCTGAAGGACTTGAAGGATTGGTTTAATAAGGTATGATACTTGTTCTTCTGTATTTAAATCGTCATAAAACATATTTACATTTACACCTCTCATTTACTGTGCATACTTCTTGAAATTCTCTGCCTGCTCAAGAACTTCCTTGTAAACATCATCAATGGTTACTGGCGGATAGCCGAACTCATCAAGCAGCAATATCAAATCCACTTGCAAGTTTGCCTTAATATCATCACGGGCAGACCAATCAGTATAGCGTGACTTATCATCAACAATCAACTTTATCCTCTTGGATAGTTCAATCATTTTATCGTCCGGATATTCAAACTCAAACTTCTTGGAAACTGCTTTCAAAATATCATAGAAAGCTTTTTCTTCATAATCTATACCCATATTCTTGAAGGAGTTCTTTTCTGTTTTCAGTTCAGACAACAACTGTGCAAGCTGCTCCGCAACATCATCAAGGACTTCGTTGGCATACGCTTCATCACGACGACGGTTATTATACTCATCAACAACTTTCTTGAGTCTGTCTGCAAATTCCACACCCATAATCTTATTGACTTTCTTAAACTCGTCAATCGCCTGAGAAAGAAGTCTTTGAAGTATCTTGATTTTCGTATTCGGCAACTGAATAGCATTTATCTTAGCCTTCCTGCTGCCAGTTATGATATACACTTGTAACTTTGGCTCTATCTTCCTCTGTCAATTCAATGTACTTCTTCTCATAAGGACTGCCCATCTGTCGTAAATCCATAAAGAGTATTTCATCTTCTCGATTACGATAGCGTTTTAGCTTTCCATTCTGTTCCACGACACGAGCCTTTTTATTCTTATTGAGTACCCAAAGGGTAACGCTGATGTCTGTGGTATAGAAAAGGTTTCTCGGAAGAATAATGATTGCTTCTACCAAATGATTTTCTATAAGCTGCTGTCTGATTTTTAACTCTGTACCATCATCAGATAATGCACCATTGGCAAGCAAGAAACCTGCTACACCGTTTTGAGAGAGTTTGGAAACAATATTCAGTATCCAACCATAGTTTGCATTACTTGTCGGCGGAACTTCATAGCCGTTCCAACGAGGGTCATCTACAAGCTCATTTTCGGCTCTCCACTGCTTCTGATTGAAAGGCGGGTTTGCCATAATGAAATCTGCTTTAAGGTCTTTGTGCTGGTCATTGGTAAATGTATTGGCTGCCATTTCTCCAAGATTTGCAGAAATACCACGGATAGCTAAGTTCATTTTTGCCAGTTTGAAAGTGGTATTTGTGTATTCCTGACCGTAAATAGACACTTTCTTTTTATTACCGCTGTGTGCTTCTACGAACTTGATGGACTGCACAAACATACCGCCCGAACCGCAACAAGGGTCATAAAGTATTCCATCGTAAGGCTCAAGCATTTCGGCAATCAGGTTTACAATACACTTTGGTGTGTAGAACTCTCCTTTACCTTTTCCTTCTGCAAGAGCGAACTTACTAAGAAAATACTCATATACACGACCTATAATGTCGTTCTCTTTATCATCAGTGTTGATACGATTGATTTCATCAAGCAAAGAAGCCAACTTTGCCGTATCAATATGTAAGCGGGAGTAATAGTTATCCGGCAAAGCACCTTTCAGTGCCGGGTTGTTCTTTTCAATCGTATAAAGTGCTGTATCTATCTTCAGGGCAATATCGTCCTGCTTTGCATTTTCAATAATGTACTTCCAACGGCTTTCTTCAGGAAGATAGAATACATTTTCCTGAGTATAAAACGGCTTCATATCCGCATACTTTTCGCCGTGTGTAGAAATAATCTTATTACGGCATTCCTCAAACTTGTCACTGGCAAATTTAAGGAAGAATAAACTCAGAACAACGTGCTTATACTCCGCAGGCTCAACAGAACCTCTCAGTTTATCAGCACTTTTCCAAAGTGCTTCTTCCATTGATATTTCTTTCTTTGGTTTAGCAGCCCTTGCCATCTATAATTACCTCCGTGTTTTAATCTTCGTCTAAAATAACTTCGCATATATCTCCAATATCACAATGAAACACCTGACATATCCTCATCAGTACTTCAAGAGATACTGGCTCATTCTTATTTATCTTCGTTGCAGCGTATGATGTAATTTCGGCTGCACGCATTAAATCCTGTCTTTTCATTTGATTGTCAATCATAAGTTTTTGAAGTTTGTTATAGCATATCTTCATCAGTAACACCTCTTCATCTTATAATTCTTCTTCGTTACAGTTAACCATTTAACATTATATATTAAATTTTCAGGCATTTCAAGATTTCAGACAGAAATGTAACCTTTCAGACACTAAGGTGTCACTTTTTGCAAACACCTAATGCAACTCTTCTAAAGAATAATAAAAAAGAGATGCCGAAGCACCTCAATTATACATTCTATTATTAACATTCAACGCAATCATTGCTATGACCTTTTCTATCGGCGGCTCTTTTCCGTCCGGTGCAACTGCTTTCCAAAAAGCGATTGCTTCCGGTTCAGCACTTTTCATTGCTTCCCGAATGGCAAACTTCATTTCCTCTTTTACTGCTTTTTCGGTTGTTCCATTTTCTTTTGCTATTTGTCTGAAAATGTCGTTCACTTCTACTTCCTCCTATGTCTATTAGTATGTGTCTATCACTGACAGTTGTTGTTATAGCATATTCTCTCTGTCGAAGTCCCGAAAAATTTGTCGATAGCAGAAATTTTTTATACCGAAAAAAGAAAGCTCGTCGATTAGGACGAACTTCTGTGTTTTATGGAAGTATTTGCTTTGATTGCTTCACAAGTGTATCTATAACTTCATAAATTCTGTTTCTATCTTCAGGAGCAAGTTTTTCAAGCTTCTCATTAAGCATTGAGTTCTTGACTGTATATCCCGTTTCCAGGACATCAGTAAGAACCATATCCGATGATACACCTAAAGCATTTACTATCTTTATGAAAGTTTCGAGTGACGGAATTTTCTCTCCACGCTCAACCATACCAATATAATTTGTTGTCAAATCTGTTTTCTCAGCCAAATCTTCTTGGCGTAATTTCCTCGCAAGTCGGAACTTTCTTATATTCTTGCCGATTGTATCGAGCTTCATCACATCACCTCCCTTAGTGTGTTTCCATAACTAATAGTATAGGTTAAGTTGATTTCAAATCACACGCACCCAAAGGAAGTCAAACCAACTATTAGTGATGATTCCAAACTGTTTTTATGTTATACTATAAAAGTAGTAATTCACGATTGTTAATGGCGAAAGACAAATCACAACCCAAGAGCCAAGTTAAACAATCTCCATAGAATAAACTTAGGGGTAAAAAGGAATGGACGAACAAAAGATAATATTCAGTAATCGGTTTGAAAAAGAGAAATTTGAGGATTACAAAACAGATTTGGGAACTGGCAACACAATCACTCCTGACTTTACGGAAGCTGATGATTTTTTAAAATTTATACAGAAGAACCGCAGAAGTGTTCCAAGTAAAGAGCGAATTGCTGACAAGGATAAATTTATCAAAACCGTTTACGAACTATCCAATAGCTTTGAAATTGACGCTGACCTGATAGAATTTGCCGAGGGATATATCGCCAACATCTATGTAGATTATGCCTGCTACACTGGATATATCAAGAAGCTGTTAGCAATTCTTTTTATCCTTGCCGATGATATTTCCTTTTTAGACGGCAGTAAAGAAAATGCCGATATGCTTTTTAGCTTCACTTATCACACACACCATATTTTCCTGAATAACAGAGAAACAACTGATTTCTCATAATGTACCCGATGGCTACTCAACTGAGCAGCCATCTTTTCAATTTTCCAGACACCGTCTGGAATTTTTAATATGCCGGAATACCGTATCCATAGATATTGCTGCTTCCGACTGCGTACTGTCTTTGCTTGCAGGCGTCGCCTGAGTTGCCCTCTACGGTATAAACTGTGCCATTCTCACACTTCTCTACGATACCAACGTGGTCTGTTGTACCGTCGCCTTCCCAATCAAAGAAGATAATATCTCCTACCTTTGGTTCATAAGTGCGGTCTTGCCATTTCCCATTTGACTTAAACCAGTTTGCACCATCCACGCAACCTGCAAATTTCGGAACAAGTCCGCTTTCAATATACCCGCATTGGTCAGCACACCAAGATACGAAGCAGGCACACCATTCCACTCGACTATTAAAGCCGTACCAGCTCCAGTAAGGTTGTCCGCCCTGATTGCCTAGCTGTGTCAAGGCAACCTCAACAATCGCCTGATTACCTCCGGCAGTAAAGGCTCGCCCATACGGATAGTATCTCAAAACGTGAGCCGGATATTGGGTATCTCCATAACTGTCCCAACCAAGCCTTTGTGCCTGCTGAGTGGAAAACTCCACTGCATTGGCATAAGAATAACCGCCATACTTTGTTTTTGCCCAAGAAATATACCCATTACCGAAGTTGTAGCCTTGCAAGGCAAGTTTGATATGCTCCATATCTATCGGACTTTCCACTTCTGCCGAAGTAAGAGCCGCTTTCAATTCCTGAACTCCACACTGGATAGAATATTCAGGGTCTTTAATTCCATTAGGTTCGTGCGGATACCTTGTATTGAAACTTCCCTCTGCTGCCTGCATAGGGTCAAGTCCTCTGCCACCGCTTTCCTGCATCATAACCGCCTTGATAAGTTCCACATACTCAGGAATGCCGTACTCTTTGGCATACTTCTGTATGATGGGTTCATAGGCTTCTACCTCTGCACTTACCGGAGTATAGGAATTACTGTCACTTCCTCCTCCAAACATTGCTACGGCAGCACCAAACAGCACGACAATCATAATAATCAGAACCGCTATCCAACCGCCTGCGGCGATTGCTGCTACAAGTGCTTTTGTCCCTGCAATAATCGCTTTGACTGTCGCAACAGTAGCTTTCGCTGTGGCTTTAACGGTATCTGCTGTGGCTTTCGCCGCTTTCTTTGCCGTCTGAGCCGCTTTCTGTGTTGCTTTGGCTGTTGTTTTTGCTGTTTTCTGTGCTATAATGGCAGCTTCTTTGGTGGTCTTAATAGAAGTCTTTGCCGTTTGTTCTGCGGTCTTGACCGACCTTTGAACAGTATTGGTTGCACCTTTCGATACGGTCTTGACTGTCGTATTTCCTGCCGACCTTGCAGACTGTTTAATTGTTTTCTCCGTACGCTCCAGAGTTCGGATGCTCTGTTTTCCGACAGGATTGACCGATTGTTTCTGAAGCTGTTTCTCTGCACGCTTGGTCTTGAAATTCTCAATTCCCGTTTTGGCTTTCTGATAATTCTGCCTTGTTTCACGCACACCCCATCTGCCGACTTTATCCGCACGGTATGCAGTTTCGTGAACAGCCCTATCCGTTGCCGCTTCGATTTTATCGGAAGCATATTCCTCTGCGGAATTTTCCGAAGCATTGGTGGAATGTTCTGCCTTATCTTTCGTCATCACATAGGCTTTCTTCATTCGCTCCGTGGCAACTGCTGCCTTATTTATGGTCTTGATTGTACCTTTGCTTGTATCTCTTGTTTTTATATCAGCCATCGGTTTCCTCCTTTCTCGAAAAATAATAGAGAGTGGGGTTTAATCCACTCTCTTAGCGACAACAACAAGCCTGCCATTGTTTCTTGAATATTCACAAGTAGAAAGAGAAATCAGCTTGTCGCCATATTCTGCCGATACTCCGGTATCATACAAAGAAAGTTCCTTGCACTTAACAACATACGCATCAAACTCTGCCGCATTTTCTGCGTCCGTAAACTCATAATACTTAAAGCTATCGGAGCTGTCTGTATAAACGACTGTCTTAAAGACTGCAATCACTTCATACCGGTGTCTGTCCGTCAGTGTATCAAAGGTAATCGTCTTATGACCTTCCCAAAAGCTCTTGTTTCTGTACTTCATCAGTCCCGTAAACATCGAGCCGTCATTCATATAGGACGCATATTCACGAAGAAAAAGGACTCTTCCATAACGGTTTCCCATCTTGAAATAGTCCTTTTCAAATTCCATTGTGTCGGGGCAGATATAATCCTTAAAATCGTGTCCCTTTTTTCTTGTTTCCTTAATATCAAAGTGAAAAGAACTTTCGTCTCCCACACGATAGAAGTCGTGGAAAATACGAAGTCTTTCGTCTGTTTCCAGTTCCACACACTTACTTCCAAGCCTGCCGAAGTGAGCAATCAAATCTGCACCGACACGGGCAAAATATGTTCTTGCGTCCTCCACGCTCTTTTTATTGATGGAAATGGTAATATACTTATCCTGAACAATGGAGTTTGCACCCGTTGCCTTATCAAGAAGCATTTTGTTATATTCCTCTCGATACTCGTCCAGATTATCTCCGGTTGTCGGAATAAGGATTGTCTGCTCAAAATCCAGTCTGTTGAGCCGACGATTATTGATTGTGATTTTTGTCGTTGCACCACTGTCAAGAGAGTTCAGAAGTTCGGAATATTCAAGGAACATCGCTTCCTTATCCTCACGGCTCGCCACTGCATAGTTAATATCCGTAAAGCGGTAGGTCTTTGAATATTTATCCTTTCCCACTTTGAAAATGCCATCATCAAAGATAGCTGCCACGGGAATCACGTCCTGCACCCCTTTCGGTACAACAAATTTTTCTTTATCCTGCTTAAACAAATTTGTAAGAGTCTTAATCATTTGACTTCAATACCTCCTTCTGCTTCTGTTCAATGCTTGGCTTCATCAGTTCGTAATAAACATTGGTGGAGTGAAATACCAGCTTCTTCGGCATTAAAAACTCCGATTTTATCCACGCATAGATTGCTTTCTCTGCGGTCATACCGTTGTACTTCACAAAGCCCAGTGCCGCAAACGGTGCAGCACCCAAAATGCACACCCACGATACGGTTTCCGTGCCAACATACGGTCTGAGCAAGAAATACAGTCCTACCGCAACGCCACAAGCGAGAACAGAAAAAATGAACTGTCTGAGCGACAGTCCAAAAAACATTGACTCTGTATAATTTCTGATTTCTCGGTTAATTTTTACTTCCATATCTGTTTCCTTTCCTGCGGTTTCGGTCTTTCTCCCTCACGCATTTATCATTCAGGCAAAAGACTTTGCCTTTTCGTTTACCGCCATAGTAAACGCATTTCTTACAATCTCTTTGGTTCATCTCAAAATCTCTCCTTAAAGTCCCATCATCTCTCGGATAATACGGTCAGACATTTTCACTGCACCGACAAGAACAAGCATATTAAATACCAGTTCCCCAATATATGCCCACACTTGCGTAACTGCTGCTGCGTCAGGATTCACTACTGGCGGCGATGAAGCAAATACGGAGAAAATAATACAAGCAAGTACAATGACTGCCCCTTCAAGCAGAACTGCACAATAGCTCTTGATAAAACTCTTGCCGACATTCTGTGTCGGTTCTCCTGCAAATGTGGAAAGCGGTATCGGTGCAAGTGCTGTGTACATATACAACTTGAAAAATCGTCCATACACTGTCATTATCAGAATAAACGACAGCACCGTGATAAATAATCCTCCAATAAGCGTTACCGCCCACAAAGGGATACTCTCGAAAAATCCGCAATCCTCTATGGTCGTTACCATCTCTGCGGGCAAAGTCGTCTGTTCCGGAGTTCCAAATCCGGCAGCATTTATAATGGTTGAAATCGTACCTTGCACGATATTAAATAATGCAAGCATAAGCTCCATTCCGTATGTGATAACACCTTTCGCCAGTGCAAAACGAACAAAGAGTTTCAGAGCGTGTTCCGGTTTCTTCACATCTGTAAAACTTCCGCAGGTCTTTACCATACCTATCACGAAAAACAATACAAGCAAGGCAAGCCCGATAGCCTGAACCGCACCGTTGATGTCAACGATAACCTTCCAGATATTCCCGCCCTTAAAGTTCTGCGGTGTAGTTGTGATGAGCGTCCATATTTCTGACAGTTTCTCATTCCAAGTTTCAAGGGCATTTTCAAGATTTTGAACTACCCAGTTATCACTCATTCAAAGCACCTCCTTACAATTAAGGGGTGTACCTTAACTTGGCACACCCCTCGATAACTGTGTAACTCTTATCTTAGCCTGTGATAAGAGTAAGGATTTCTTTCGCAAAAGTGATAATGACACCACCCGCAAGAGTCAGGAAGCCATTGGCTCTCTGAGAAGGGTCGTGAGATTTGAGTGAAAGACCGACCTGCACGATACCAAAGCCAAGCAAAATCATACCGATGGCACGGATAAGTCCGAAGATAAAATCGGACAGATTATTGACTACGGTAAGCGGGTCATTCGCTGCAAATGCAGTCGTTGTCATTCCAAGTGCCAACGCACCGACAATGACCATTGTGCAGTAAGCACGGAAGCCTTTCTTAACCTTTCCGGTCATAGGCAGTTTCTTTGTTTCCTGAATGTCAGTTGCTTTTTTCTTAAAAATAGTCATAGTTGAATACCTCCAAAATTTAATTTGTTTGATTGTTTATGAACAGAGCTTCCATCTCCTCCTCTCTCTGCACAAACGGGGCATACCGTACCTTTCACACGGGCATTGATAACAGATTTCCACTCGTTACCGCATTTACTGCATCTCCACCAGACATTTTTCCTCGACTTTGCATTTACTTCATCAGGCTTCAATGGCAAGTTCTTCTCCGACCACTCCGAAGCAATTTCAGGGTGTGTTGTCTGCAAATCGTTAAACCCTTTCAGGAATATGTACCCACTGCAATACGGGCATTTACTGCCACCGGAACGAGTAGAAATAAGGGTGTTCCACTCTCTGCCGCAATCCTTACACTTCCACCAAGCCTTACGATTGGCAAAGACCGTAACCTGAGTCGGAAGTAACGGATAATTTCTGTCCGACCACTCGGCAGCTATATCCGGCAAAAGCGTTGCAAGGTCATTAAATCCTGCCAACACTTTATTATGGGAACAATATGGGCAACCTGTTTTATTTATTGTCCTGCTCTTAACAGCAGCTTCCCACTCGTGTCCTTTTTCACATCTCCAAATCACTTTCTTATGAGAACCAATAGAAACTTCTGTCGGTTTTATCTTATTCTTTTCCGACCACTGCTTTTCCAGTAGCGGCTCTAATGTTGCCAAATCGTTAATCCCTGCAATCACTCTTGCACCGGAACATATCGGGCATTTCTCTCCATTGGAACGAGCCTTAACGCTTGTCTGCCATTCATGACCGCAAGCACCTCTCCACCATACTTTTTTATTTGAACCGAAAGTAATCTCATCAGGTTTAAGCGGTAAGTTCTTCTCTGACCACTCAGGAACAAGTTCCGGGCGTACTTCTGCTAAACTGTTATTCATAGCCAAACCTCAACCTCCTTGTGCTTAGAGTATATGAAGTTTTAGCTTTATCTTGTAGTTTGCGAATATCCGTATAAATAGAAAAAGCCCTTTGAGAAAAGGATTTCTCCTCTCTCAAAGGGCAAATTGACAAACTTGAATTTGTGGAGGATAAACTATTGTGGATAAAGCAGTTATTTATATACATGGAAAAGGTGGTAATGCTGAAGAAGCTATTCATTACAAACCGTTCTTTAGTAATTGTGATGTGATTGGTCTCGACTATACTGCACAGTTTCCATGGGAAGCAAAAGAAGAATTTCCATTACTTTTTAATTCAATTTATAGAAACTACAAGACTGTTGAAGTAATTGCCAATAGCATTGGAGCGTATTTTGCTATCAATGCCTTATCAAATCAGCAAATAGAGAAAGCATATTTTATTTCGCCCGTTGTAGATATGGAAAGGCTTATTGCTGATATGATGATTTGGGCAAATGTTACAGAGGATGAACTCAAAGAGAAAAAAGAAATTCAGACAACCTTTGGAGAGACTCTTTCATGGGATTATCTTTGCTATGCAAGAGAAAATCCTATTATATGGGAAATCCCAACGCACATTTTGTATGGTGAAAAAGATAATCTTACCGCTTATGGAACGATATTTGAATTTGTACAGAGGACTAATTCAACACTTTCTATTATGAAAAATGGAGAGCATTGGTTTCATACGGATGAACAAATGAAATTTCTTGATGAATGGATAATAAAATCTTCCAAATAAATTCAAGTTGATATTTCACTTATTTTAGGAAATTTAATAACTGTTATATTTGATTATCAAATTCCTCACAAACCCTTGAAAATACTAAGTTTGTAGCAAGTGAACTTTCCCTTACTCTTTCCCTTGTATTATATTCTCTCATTGGTTTTCATGAACCTTAATATGGGAAAAATTAAGGGAAAGAAAAATTCGTACATAGTATAACATATAACAATAACGACATGGTGAACTGAATGAAATGTTTTCGATATTTAACTCTGTAAATGATTATTAAAAAATGGAGATAAGATACAATGAGAACAATTTATGCAGAATACAACATAAACCACGATAGTATTGATGTTTACACAAGTGCCGGATATATGCTTCGCATAAAACATGTAGAGTAAGGTTGCTACAACTCATATTGCCATATATAATAACTAATGACATCGAAAATTAAAGAAATTGATTAGAAATAGATTTTTGTTTGATAATCTTAAATCAGATATTCACAATGGAGGCATATTTATGGCGCAGAGTATTTTAATTGTAGACGATGAAAAAGAAATTGTATCAATGCTGTATTGCTATTTCAGCAAACTTGGATATACGGTATATACTGCAACAGCAGGAAATGCTGCATTAAAAGAAGTAGAAAAAAAACCTGACATTATTTTGTTAGATGTCAATATGCCAGATATAGATGGATTTACTGTTTGCGAAAGGATACGGGATTATGTTTCATGCCCTATAATTTTTTTAACAGCACGCATTGAAGATAGTGATAAAATAAAAGGATTTTCTATTGGCGCAGACGACTATGTAATAAAACCATTTTCTGTTGATGAATTAGAAGCTCGCATTGCAGCACATCTTCGCAGAGAAAAAAGACACAATATATCTTCAAAGGTGCAATTTGATGAAGATATGGTTATAGATTATTCCTCACGTATTGTGTTTTATCATAATAAGGATATGGCTTTTACCAAAAAGGAATTTGATATAATATCTTTCCTTTCGCAAAACAAAGGAATTGTTTTTGACCGGGAAACTATTTATGAAAAAGTTTGGGGATTAGACGGCATTGGTGATAATACAGTTGTTACAGAACATATCAGACGTATTAGGGCGAAATTTTTATCTTTAGGCGATAGACCTTACATTGAAACTGTTTGGGGGTGCGGATATAGATGGAAAAATTAAAGAGAAGCAGATTGTTCAATCGGTTAAATAGCATGAGTATTAGAATGACCTTTGTTCTTTATGCTTTGTTTTCGTTGTTGATTGGAATAATTATTTGTATACTTTTAATTTCAATGGTTGACAGATACAGAATAAATTTAAACTATAAGTATGAAAATCTGTCAACGAGGTATGATATACCGGAAAATGGCTCATTTACCGCCACTTATAGTAATGACCAAACAAAATACACAATATTTGACACGAAAGGAAACGAGATATGCAAGTTCAATGTTGATTATCAAAAAGAACGCCCAGTACACGAATATGTCTATCCGAACCATGTTTCATATATCGAAGTTTTACCTAATTTTACAAACCGGGATAGGCTTATTGACAGTGCTTTAGGTTCATTAAATATTGCAATTATTCCTATCGTATTATCTATTAGTATGATATGTTGTGTAACATTTTTTTATAAAAAAAAATTATCGAAACCTATTAAGCTATTAACTAATGCGTATCATAAAATTGAAGCAAATGACTTAGATTTTACGTTATCATATCCATTAAATGATGAAATGGGGAAACTTTGTCATGCCTTTGAAAAAATGAAAGACTGTTTGTCGAAAAATAATGAAACTATGTTTCGACAATTTGCTGAACAGCGCCGTCTAAATGCTGCTTTTTCGCATGACTTACGCACTCCTTTGACTTTACTAAAGGGTCATGCTACTATGCTGCTTTCCTTTATTCCCGAGGGCGCAACCGTCCGGGCAATGGAGAAGAAAGGCATACGCACCGAGAAAGGCGAGTTCAACCGCTGGATCAAAGCCACCAATGCCGTTATCCGTGACATCAAGAAGAAAATCGCTCTCCTGTTCGATTGGATTGCCGAAGCAAAAGCAGAGCTTGCCAAGCCGCAGGCCCCCGACCTTGTTTCTCTGCTGAACGCCTATTACACCCAGCGCAGAGCCGGGGCGTATTCGCAGAAAGGCAAGGTCAGCAATCTAAAGGAGATGAACGAGACTTTCAATTATCTCCGGGCAAACGGCATTTACTCCCTTGAAGATTTGGAACACCGTGTCAGCGAACACAGTGCTGCCACAGAGAGCTTGAAGAAAACGCTGGACGAACAGACCGCCCGAATGAAAGCAATTAAGCAGCTCTATGACAGCTCCGCTGCTTTCCAGAGCTTGAAGCCTGTCTATGACGGCTTGCAGAAAATCAAGTTTGAGAAGCCCAGAGCCAAGTACAAGGCGGAACACGCCGACGAGCTGAAAATGTTCTACGCCGCCAGACGCAAGCTGACCGAGGAGTTCCCGGACGTCAAGGTGGATATGAAAAAGCTGACCGAAGAGTATGACGAGTTGGAACAGGCGCACGAAACCACCTACGGCGAGTTCAAGACCGTCAGAGACGATTTACACCGTCTTTGGAAGGTCAAGTCATGCGTAGATACTGCCGCCCGATTTAACGAGCGTACAGAGGAACAAATGCTCCAAAATCGACCCCAAACACGACAGAAAAAGGAGGAACTATCCCGATGAATTACACCCAAGCACAGATTGACCGGGCAAATGCCGTCAGTCTGGAAGATTTTCTCCGTACACAGGGAGAGACACTAATCAAAAGCGGACGGGAATACCGCTGGAAAGAACATGACAGCTTGACCGTCCGGGGAAACAAGTGGTTTCGCCACAGCCAGAGTAAGGGCGGCTATCCCATTGATTTTGTCATGGAGTTTTACGGAAAGTCCTTTCCCGAAGCTGTCCAGCTCTTAACCGGCGAAAGCGGCGAGGGACAGAGCGAAGCCAGCACAGCACCGCCCACAGCGTTTCACTTGCCCCTGCACAACAGAACAGCCGACAGAGCAATCCAATATCTCACAGAAAGCCGAGGTCTCAACAAAACGCTTGTTGAGGCTTTTCTTCTTTCCGGGGATATTTACGAGGACGCAAAGCGGCACAATGTTGTGTTTGTTGGCAGAGACCGAAGCGGTACGCCGAGATACGCCCATGTGCGAGGAACGGCAGACCCATTCAGACAGGACATTGCCGGGTCTGACAAGTCCTATCCGTTCCGCTATGAGGGCAACGGCAACCAGCTCTTTGTCTTTGAAGCGCCGATTGACCTGTTATCGTTCATCTGCCTTTATCCGCAGGACTGGCAGACAAGGAGCTATCTTGCCCTGGGCGGCGTTTCGGGCAAAGCCCTTGACCGTTTTCTTTCTGAACGCAAGGACACCCGAAAAGTGTTCCTCTGCCTTGACAGCGACACCGCAGGAAGTGAAGCCTGCACCCGACTGGTACAGTCCATTCCCGGCGAGATCGCCGTCATTCGCCTTGTTCCGGCAAGGAAAGACTGGAACGATGTTCTCCGTCAGCAAGGGGACATACCCAGCCGCAAATTCATAGCCGAGACAATCACGCTGCGAGAGCTGCCCACCGCCC
>NZ_JAJCNB010000032.1:0-30361 GCF_020560825.1 Dorea sp. 210702-DFI.3.17 | reverse complement strand
AAATATAGAGTTATCAAGGTTCAGCACACCTTATTGGTGTGGGAAGTTTGAGTAAGTAATATTCTTTACTTTTAAACCAACCTCTTCCATAACCTCCCGGCTCACAGTCTCTTCCAGTGTTTCACCAATCTCTGTAAATCCCGCAAGAAGTGCATATTTCTTATATTCCCGTCCTGCATACTTGGACATCAAGATCCGGTCACCGTCAATAACTCCAATAATCACAGCCGGACAGATCTTCGGGAATTCCATCAGTCCACACTTCGGACATTGCATCATCCGTTCCACATGATCTGGCTTCATCACATTTCCACATCGCCCACAGAACTTGTGATCCTGATACCATCTGGCAAGCTGCCAACCTGTGATTCCTGCAAAGGCCTCATACTTTGGAGATACACATCTAAACTCTTGATGATCGATCCACTCGTATCCCATCTGTTCAGATAATATATCGACATTCTCTTTTTTTCCAAGATAATAGCTTTTATCGTCTACTGCAAATAAATATGTATATTCTGTATCTTCTGCCACATCTTTAGGCATACACTTTTTCAGTTCTTCATAAGTCGGATATGCGATTTGATTCTCGTTCCCGCCAATTCCTTTTCTCACCAGAACCTTTCTGCCATCATAATATAAAAATCTGCTGCCTGCATCCGGTGCTTTTTTCTGTCCATACTGATTATTCAGTTTATGTGGTGCAATATCCTGAATCATTTTGCTGCCTTCTTTCCTGCTGTATCTTGCTCTCTTATAAATGCCCCGGCATGATTGATGCCTGGGTTTTCACTCTTAACTCCTAGCCTTCGTTCCGGTCCCGTCACGTTTTGCAACCTTCAGCCGGTTCAACGTCAGTTCCCGGTCACCGTATGAAATCTTGTGTTCCGTTCCTTCATAAAAGAGATAAATCTGTTCCAGCTCATCATTCTTACGAAGCTTTATGCCACGGACTCCCACAGCCGCTTTCTTCTTCTCGGCAACTTCCTGAGCTGAAAAACGCAGAAAATATCCATCTTTTGTCTGAAGGACTACATGCTGGTCATCAGTAATGACTTGAACACGGATCAGCTCATCATCCTCCTGAAGCTTTGTTGCTGCAATGGTACGTTTTGCCACCTGGAACTCATTTCCCTTTACTTTCTTAATCATCCCCTGCTTCGTTGCAAATAATAATTTCGCATAACGAAGCTGTAATTCGTCGCACATATATACGACCATTTCCTGTGTACTGTCATAATTACTTACATTGTCGATTGGCTGCCCCTTATCACGGAACTTTCCATATGGAAGATCGAGCACTTTAATCTGATGCATCTTGCCGGTATTGGTAAATACACACAGTTTCCCGGTATTAATGCAATTTACGATCCATTTATTCTCTGCATCTGCCGCCTCTTTATTTCGCTCGTAAGTTGCCACATCCACTGTCTTGGCATAGCCAAAACGATCCATCAGGAATACTACTTCCTGTTCTTCTATTTTCTTTTCTTCATAGACAGCCTCCTGGCCATTCTCTACAACAGTGCGGCGTTTGCGTGCATATTCCTTTTTGAAATGCTCCAGATCTTCAATGATAACTTCTGCCATAGAATCATAATTATTCAAAATATCTTCATATCTTGCAATATTTTTCAGAGTCTCCTCATGTTCTTTCATCAGCGCTTCAATTTCCAGACCAATGAGTTTGTAGAGACGCATTTCCAGGATTGCATTTGCCTGGCGCTCAGTAAAACGGAGCATCGCAGCCATTTTCCTGGAAATCCCGGATTTAAATTTGATATTTTCGGTGATTCCCTGTGTCAGACAGGCTCTTGCAACAGCCACAGACTGACTTCCCCGTAAGATTTCAATGATCAGGTCAATGACATCACACGCTTTGATAAGACCTTCCTGAATTTCTTTTCTGTCCCGCTCTTTTGCAAGCAATGTCTTATATTTTCTTGTTGCCAGTTCGAACTGGAAATCTACATGGTGCTCGATAATCTTCTTAAGCCCCATAGTCTCCGGACGTCCGTCTGCAACTGCCAGCATATTTACCCCGAAAGTATCTTCCAATCTTGTCTTTTTATAGAGCATATTGGTCAGATTCTCAACATCTGCTCCTTTTTTCAGCTCAATAACAATGCGGATTCCTTCCTTTGAAGACATATTGGAAATGTCTACGATATCGTTTGTCTTCTTTGTCTCTACAAGCGCACAAACATCATTTAAAAACTTGCCGATTCCGGCTCCGATCATCGTGTAAGGAATCTCAGTGATGACAAGACGCTTCTTGCCACCTTTCATCTCCTCTACTTCCACTTTACCACGAACTTTGATCTTACCCGCACCAGATTCATAGATTTCAAGAAGGTCATCTTTATTGACAACAATTCCTCCGGTTGGAAAATCCGGTCCTTTGATATATTTCATCAATTGCTTTGTGGAAATGTCTTCATGTTTCATATACGCTTCTACCGCATCAATGACTTCTGCCAGATTATGCGGTGGAATACTGGTCGCCATACCAACTGCAATACCATCCGCTCCGTTGATCAGAAGATTCGGTACACGCACCGGAAGAACTTCCGGTTCTTTCTCCGTCTCATCAAAGTTCGGCATAAAATCTACAATATTCTTATCCAGGTCAGCAAGATAAGCTTCCTGCGTGATCTTTGCAAGTCTTGCCTCTGTGTAACGCATTGCGGCTGCTCCGTCCCCTTCAATGGATCCGAAGTTACCATGTCCGTCCACCAGTGCCATTCCTTTTTTAAACTCCTGTGCCATGACAACTAATGCATCATAGATAGAACTGTCACCGTGCGGGTGATATTTTCCCATCGTATCCCCAACGATACGGGCACATTTTCTATATGGTTTATCATAACGGATACCAAGCTCGTACATATCATAAAGCGTACGTCGCTGTACTGGCTTTAGTCCATCCCGCACATCAGGAAGTGCCCTGGCAATGATAACACTCATGGCATAGTCAATGTAAGACTTCTTCATCAACTCACTGTATTCCGTTCTGATAATCTGTGAATCCTGCATATTTTCTCTCCTAAATTTTATATGTCAAGCTCCGCTTCTGTCGCATTTTCATAGATAAATGCACGTCTTGGCGGTACTTCTGTTCCCATCAGCATCTCAGTCACACTGGACGCCATTCTTCCATCCTCAATCTCTACTAATTTTAAAAGTCTTGTCTTAGGATTCAGTGTTGTCTCCCAAAGCTGGTCTGCGTCCATCTCTCCAAGACCTTTATAGCGCTGCAGAGTAAATGGACCATCATGGGTTTTCCTGTATTTTTCCAAGGCCTTGTCATCGTACAGATACTCTTCCTCGCCTTTCTTCGGCATAGCCTTATAAAGCGGTGGCATGGCAATATAGACATGTCCCTCCCGAATAAGCTCCGGCATAAAGCGGTAGAACAACGTCAGAAGCAATGTGGAAATGTGTGCGCCGTCCACGTCAGCATCAGCCATAATAATAATCTTGTCATAGCGCAGTTTTGTAATATCAAAATCATTGCCGTAGCCCTCGGAAAATCCACAGCCAAAAGCATTGATCATAGTCTTGATCTCCGCATTTGCAAGGACTTTGTCGATGCTTGCTTTCTCCACGTTCAGAATCTTACCCCGGATCGGCAGGATTGCCTGATACATACGGTCTCTTGCTGTCTTTGCAGATCCTCCGGCAGAATCTCCCTCCACAATAAATATCTCGCATTTTGATGCGTCGCGGCTCTCGCAGTTGGCAAGCTTTCCGTTGCTGTCAAAAGAATATTTCTGCTTCGTCAGAAGATTCGTCTTCGCTTTTTCTTCTGTTTTACGGATTTTTGCAGCTTTCTCCGCACAACCGATGACATTTTTCAGTGTTTCCAGATTGCGGTCAAAAAAACGAACAATTTCCTCACCGACCACCTTGCCAGTCGCCTTGGATGCATCCGGGTTGTCCAGCTTCGTCTTCGTCTGACCTTCGAATCGCGGATCCGGGTGTTTGATGGACACGATCGCTGTCATTCCATTTCGCACATCCGCTCCTGTAAAATTAGGATCCTTATCTTTAAGAATTCCGAGTTCTCTTGCATACTGATTAATGACTGTTGTAAATGTTGTCTTAAATCCGGTCAGATGTGTACCGCCCTCACTGTTATAAATGTTGTTACAGAATCCAAGAATATTTTCATGGAACTCATTTACATACTGGAATGCAACTTCCACTTCTATTCCGTCTGCCTCACCTTTAAAATAAACCGGCTCATGGACAGATTCTTTTTTTGCATTTAGTTCACGGATAAATCCAAGAATTCCGTCTGGCTCATGATAAACGATATGCTCTGGTTCTGCACCTCTTAAATCTTCAAATATAATCGTCAGATTCGGATTAAGGTAGGTCGTCTCATGCATACGGCTTTTGACTTCCTCTGCTTTAAACTTCGTTTTTTCAAATATCGTATCATCTGGCAGAAAGTTAACCTTCGTTCCGGTCTTTCTTGTCTTCCCGAGTGTCGGAAGAAGTCCATCTTCCAGTTCAACTACAGGAATACCTCTCTCATACCGGTCATGATGAATATATCCATCACGACTGACCTGCACATCCATATAAGCAGACAATGCATTTACAACTGAAGAACCAACTCCATGAAGACCACCACTTGTCTTATAAGCAGAGTCATCAAATTTACCACCTGCATGCAGTGTCGTATATACAATTCGCTCCGCTGAAACGCCTTTTGCATGCATACCGACCGGGACTCCTCGGCCATTGTCCGAAATTGTCGCAGAGCCATCTTTTTCCAGAGTTACATGAATCTCCGTACAAAATCCGGCCAGATGTTCATCAACTGCATTGTCTACAATCTCATAGATCAGATGGTTCAATCCTTTCGTCGATACACTTCCGATATACATTCCCGGTCTCTTCCGGACTGCCTCAAGTCCTTCCAGGACGGTAATACTATCTGCATCATAAGTGTTGTTCTTTGCCATTTCGTCAGTTCCTTTCCATTTTTAAACATACTATTTAAAATATAGCACAAAACAAAAAGACAGGCAAATAAATTTTCAAGACGTCAGCGCAAGCTTTTTCAAGCTTTTTCAAGCTTTTCAGGGTGTCAGCACCCGACTCAGCACATCTGCCAATACTTCCATAGCATTTCTCATCTCTTCTACTGTATTCGTCTGTGCTCCTGCCTCAATAAGCATTGCCTTCGGTGCCAGATCCAGATTATACCGGTAACTTTTCAGATAAATATGCCTCGTAAAACCAGGATAATATCTTGCTGCCATAAGCTGCATCTGAAAAGACGTTGCCAGATTATCCTCACGGTATGGATTATTCAAATATGCTATCTCTCCATTTTTCCTTGTCCGGCTAAGACCATTAAAAAACATGATCTGAGCGGTTGGTTTCCCATTAATTTCCGTCACCAGATGTGTGCCCTGCGCCACGCCATCTCGATGCAGATCAATCACCACTTCAATGCTTGGATTATCTTTTAAAATCTGCCGGATATCCGGCTCTGCAAGCTGATAGGCCCGGCTGCGATCCAATTTCCCATCAATCAGATCATAAATGCCCTCATGATGAAGCGTCTCAATTCCCCTTGCATTCAAAAGCTCTGTCAAATATGTACCTATCCCCATAATTGTCGTAGAAGTGTCTCCATCAACAGAATCAGCAAATGCCTCCTGGGAATGTGTGTGATAAATCAGTGCTTTTGGTCCTCCTGTTGTCATATCAAGCGCCAGATTCTTCTCCAGAAACTTCCCTGCATTCAGTTCCTCCGGACCGGTCATAGTTGTCCCGTCAACGGTGTAAAATGTTCCCACCAGATATTCATAATCATTTAATTGATTCATATCAATGTCCTGAACCGGTGTACTGGCTAATACTGCTGCATTTTCTTCTGGCACCCCAGCCCCAACGGATTCTTGCATACTCCCAGCCGGAATCAGATTGCCGTTCTCATCGATAGCATTTTCATCATTTGCCTGATTTTCCAGAATCATAGTTCGTGTCAATGTATCTTCCACGGTTGTTTCCGGTTCTTCATGATTTCGAACATATTCACTGATTGGAACGAAGCTTAAAACACTTTTTTCAATTCTTCCCGTCAATGTGTCTTTCCGCCCCTCTTTTACATATGTAAGTCCCGGAAGCAGCCAGTTTGCCGCCTGCTTCAGGACATTTTGACTTACCAAGCCCAAAAAAATATTTCTACCCCTACTTATTTTTACATTTTCTATATCTGTAAATGCATAAATCAGCAGCATCCCTACGATCAATAGCATCAGTATTCGATTTCTTTTCTTTTTTTCTTGCATTACACCGCCCCGTGTGCGTCTTAGTTCTAATAATATATGATGCAATTGGGGTTCTTATGTGCATGTCCTTTCAGAAATCCAAAATATCTTCTATTCAAAACTTTGCCCTGAAAACGCAAGATTCAGCCCCTCCGAGATGGTGTAACTCAGACGTTTTACTGTCTCATCTATATCTTTCGGTGTCATAAACATACTGTTCAGGTTTGGTGCGATCAGTTCTTTGATCAGCTCATACTTCTCTGCTTCGCTGTATCCTCCTAGCACAAGTCCGACTCCTTTTAACGATTCTGATGTCTCCAGTGCTGACAATAGATTTTCCATCGTATCACTTACAATTGTCACAGCATCAACAACTGTCGGAACTCCGATTGCAATTACCGGAACTCCAATTGTTTCTTTTGTAATCGCATTCCGGTAATTACCGACACCGGAGCCTGGATTGATTCCGGTATCAGCAATCTGGATCGTCCGGTTCAGTCTTCTGGAATTTCTCGCAGCAAGGGCATCAATTACAATTAAAAGATCTGGCTTGGTCTCCCTCACCACACCCTTTATAATCTCCGCTGTTTCCATTCCGGTCTGTGCCATCACTCCTGGAACTATGGCACTGACCACACAATTCATCTCTTCTAGTGCTGCATATTTCCCATATTCTTTCACAATATGTCTGGTAACGTTCAGATTATCTGCCACATAAGGACCAAGAGCATCGGGTGTCGCCTGACGATTTCCAAGCCCTATGACCAAAACTTCCTTATCATGTTCACTTTCCGGTATGATTTTTTCCATAACTTCTATCAGATATTTTGCCAGTTCTTCTGAAACCTCCCGGTGGATTCCCTCATCCGGCGAAGATAAATTCGGGGCTTCAATCGTCAGATATGTTCCGACTGGTTTCCCCATAGTCTTCGCACCATTTTCGGTTTCAATCCGTACAGTCGTCACCCTAATTTCCCGCTCCTTATCATATTCTTCCTCCAACACAACTCCTTGTACCTCCACCTGGTCAGACTCAAAACGTTCCTTCTCTTCCAATGCCAAATCTGTCCGTATGTTATATTTTTCAACCATGATTTTCTCCCCCTTTCACCTGCAAGCACTATTTTTATACTAGTTTTTACAATATTTCCATAATTATGTATTGACAGAATAAGTCAGCTGGTCTAAAATGAATGAGTGTGTTCGAGAGAACGTCCGTGTCCGGATCTGTCGAACTGATCATTATAATCGAAATCATAGATATTGGAGGTGGACAAATTGGCTAATATCAAATCCGCAAAGAAGAGAATTTTAGTAAACGAGACAAAGGCTGCTAGAAATAAAGCAATCAAGTCTAAAGTTAAAACTTACGTAAAAAAAGTTGAGACAGCTGTAGAGAAGAAAGATGCAGCAACAGCTGCAGCAGCTCTTAAAGAGGCGATCGCTGAAATCAACAAAGCTGGAAGCAAGGGTGTATACCACAAAAACACATGCTCTAGAAAGATTTCCCGTCTGACAAAAGCTGTTAACGGAATTGCTTAATTCATAGAGAAACATTGAAAGACAACCATACCGTCATGTGGTTGTCTTTTTTATATATAATAGAAAACTGCACTTCCACTAAAAAGAGCCGGAAATAAATGCTCGCATTTTTCTCTCCGACTCCTCATCTTATTATTTAACTGATACTCCTGTTCTATTTCTATAATTTTGAATATCCAAAACTGTTGACAATTGCTTCTACTCTGTCACCTGCTTCACACATTGGGCACTTATTCGGCTCATATGCATGATATGCCGGAAGATCTTTGCTTGTGAAAATTGTCTTTACTTCCATGCCTGCTACTTTTGTTACAGCACTGAAGATAGAACATACTCCACAAATCGTTCCTCCATAATATAATACAGAATCAATAGCACGCTTGATCGTCTTTCCAGTCGTAATGGATGCTGCCAGCACAAGTACCTGCTGATCTTTGATCATTCTCTGTTGATTATCACGGAACATAATCTGCCCCAATCCGTTATATTCCGGTGTGATCACAGAAATATTATTCTTATGGCTCAATGCCATATGCGTGCTATCTGCCAGCTGTTCAGCCAGAAATGCTCCAATCACACTTGTCTCATCCAGGCATACAATCGTATCTACATATGTACTTGTCACGTACTCCTGCGCCAGTACTTTCGCTGCCTCTCTCGCATTGTTATGACGAATCTTTACTGTTGACATATCAATATAAGTATCCAGATGTGAGTTGCTTGTAGCAAAATGTCCTTTCATAATCTTGATACGCGCTTTTGGATTTTTCGTCGACCGCAGATTCTCTAATCTTTCATCCATGTCTCATACCTCCCTTGATGCTTGCTGTTTCCAGTCGTTCGTAATCATTCGATTCATTCTGCCGCATTTAAAATTGGTATCGAACTTTTTACTTTATGTTTTATTCTATCATATATGTATGTAATTGAAAACTAAAATTATAATTTTTTGTGTATTTTTCACATACAAAAGCATCATTCAAAATTACCCACATAATCCTTATTCACACGTATGACTTTCTGCGGAAGTTCTTTATATAATAGGAACTGCTTTTTCCGATTATACAAAAAAGAAGCTCTGCGTTCCTGTTACAGTTCGTAAAGCTTCTTTTATCTCTTATGTCAAATATGTAAGATCAAGTCTGATTCTATGTTGCAAATCTCGATTAGTTGTTAATCAGTTTGTCTTCTCCATTCCAGCTGTACAGCTTTCTAACTTCAGCTCCAACTTTCTCTGATGGGTGCTCAGCTGCAAGCTTTCTCATAGCCTGGAAGTGTACCTGACGTCCTGCCGGAGACATGTCAAGTAAGAACTCTTTTGCAAATGTTCCGTCCTGGATATCAGAAAGAATCTTCTTCATAGCTTTCTTTGTATCCTCTGTAATAATCTTAGGTCCTGTTACATAGTCACCATACTCTGCAGTGTTAGAAATAGAATATCTCATTCCAGCGAATCCTGACTGATAGATTAAGTCTACAATCAGTTTCATCTCATGGATACACTCAAAGTAAGCATTTCTCGGATCATATCCTGCTTCGCAAAGTGTCTCAAATCCTGCCTGCATAAGTGCACAAACACCACCGCAAAGGACTGCCTGCTCACCGAAGAGGTCTGTCTCTGTCTCTGTTCTGTATGTTGTCTCAAGAAGTCCTGCTCTTGCTCCACCAATTGCAAGACCATAAGCTAATGTTCTGTCCCAAGCTTTTCCTGTAGCATCCTGCTCTACAGCGATAAGGCAAGGAGTTCCTTTTCCTGCAAGATACTCGCTGCGAACTGTGTGTCCTGGTGCCTTAGGAGCGATCATTGTTACATCTACGTTCTTAGGTGGTTTGATGCATCCGAAGTGAATGTTGAAACCATGAGCGAACATTAACATGTTTCCTTCCTCAAGGTTTGGCTCGATGTCTTTCTTGTACATATCAGCCTGTAACTCATCATTGATAAGAATCATGATAATGTCTGCCTGCTTTGCTGCCTCTGCTGCTGTGTATACTTTCAATCCCTGCTCTTCAGCTTTCTTCCAGGATTTACTTCCCTCATAAAGACCTACGATTACGTCACATCCAGACTCTTTCAGGTTCAGAGCATGAGCATGTCCCTGACTACCATATCCGATGATAGCAATCTTCTGTCCTTCCAGTGCTGATAAATTACAATCTTCCTGATAAAAAATTCTTGCTGCCATTTTGACATTCCTCCTAATAAATATGTAAATTTAAATTGGTAACTACTCGATAAATGTGACATCCTTGATTCCTCTTGACAGTCCGGCAATTCCGGTTCTGGCAAGTTCCAGGATCTCATAACCATCCAGGAGCTGTAAGAACGCTTCCAGCTTCGACTGGGTTCCTGTAAGCTCAATCACGAGAGACTCTCTCTCTGCATCAACAATCTTTGCACGAAAAATATCAGCAATTGAAACAATCTCTGACCGCTGCTGTGCATTGGCACGGATCTTAACCAATATCAGTTCACGATATACGGATTCTTCCGGCTTTAAGACCTTCACTACGATCACGTCTTCCAGCTTGGCAATCTGCTTTTCAATCTGAGATAAAATAATCTCATCTCCACTGGATACAATCGTGATTCTCGTAAATCTTGAATCTGCCGTCACACCGGCTGTAATACTGTCGATGTTGTATCCTCTTCTTGTGAATAGTCCGGATATTCTACTTAATACTCCGGAATTGTTGTCAACTAATAATGAATAAACTCTCTGCATAATGCACCTCTTTCTTGTATCTTTTCAAAAACAGAGTGCGTTCTGTTTTTAAATAATAGCAATATCTCATGTATTTGTCAAGTATCTATCTTATCTTTTCTAAGAACTTTTTTATCTTTTTTGATTTTTACTCTTTCTCACTGAACCAGGAAATATTCGTTCCGTCACTCGTTGCAATAATTGTTCCAAGCAGATCTGTGCGGTATACCTGCACATCATCGTTATTCAGGCGCTCCAGCGTCTCCTGATGCGGATGTCCGTAAGAATTATCCACGCCACAGCTGATAACAGCCCATGTTGGATTTGTTGCTTTTAAAAACACTTCACTTGTAGAAGTTCTGCTTCCGTGGTGTCCGCATTTTAACACATCACATTCCAACGCACTTCCAAATCTCTTCACCATTGCGCTCTCAGATTTCTCACTGGCATCTCCACACATGACAAAAGAATTCTCCCCGTGCACCAGTTTAATTCCTACTGAAGCATCATTGGTATCATCTGAACTGACCAGATCCGTTTCCGGACAAAGCACAGTAAATGTCGCATCTCCAAATCCGAACTCTTCGCCGACTTTTGGATGCTCTACCGGAACATTTTCTTTCTCAATATCATCCATAACTTCTTCATAAGTCATTGTATCATTCGCCACATCCGGCATAATAACCTGTTCTACCTCAACATTCTCCAAAACATCATCGCCGCCACCTATATGATCGGCATCCGGGTGTGTCAGGATCAGATAGTCAAGCTTGTCTATGCCCTGTTGATTCAGATAATCCACCACATCTTTTCCTTCATGGTTATTCCCAGCATCGATCATTGCATTATGACCTTCTGTCTGAATAATTGTACAGTCACCCTGTCCTACATTGAGATAGGTCACTTTCATCTGACCGGTCGCAACCGTATCTGCAATGTTTTGTACAGGCTCACCAGACATTCGTTCCATCAAATCCCCACGCTCCGCAAATCCGCCGATTAATGCAAGAATCAGCATGATTGCCGCAGGAATTCCTTTTAGATTCTTATTCTTTTTTCTTCTAGCCATACTTACTTTCGCTCCCCTTATGTAATTTTCGCTCCCCTTTCATTCAGGCCTTGAAATCCATTTTTCGCTTCAAATTATTGTTCTTTTTCTCCTGACGCCGGATCAGCCATAAGTTTCTTGTAATACGCTTTTGTCTGATACAATGCTCCAACAGGATTGTGTGCAAGCACGCGGTCTTTTGTCACCAGCGTTGTCGTCAGTGTGTGTGTATATTTATAAAACAAACTATCATGTCCGACGCATAATCCAACTACAACATTAAAATCTGTCCCGGCTTTCTCCAAAAGCTTTGCCTGCATAATCGGATTACACAGCGCATTTCCTACTTGCGTTGTATACTCTTTCCTTACTCCTATATCCGTCTTATTAAATGCTCCAGCCTTACAAAGTGCTGCATATGGTTCAAAACCGTTCTTTCTCAAAATCTGAGCAAATATACGGCTTTCTTCAATCAATCCAATACATGTCGCAATTCCAATTTTATGAAAGCCCATCCGCTTTGAAAATTCGATAATTTCCTCCACTCTCGTATAACGGCAATAAAATTCAGCTTCAATCTCTGCTGAAATCACAGAAACTTTATTGTTCTCTTCATCTTCAAGATATAGTTTTTTAATCTCTTCCAGCTCTTTTACATCAAAATTTGTAGTCAGACAGAACTCTGGATATTCCTTATCTCTCTTAGCACAGTTCAATACGCCACAGTTAACACATGATTTTTCAAATTCTCCCATTGTACATTCTCCTTCCACCTATACACCTTTTTTATATTATTTATTTTGGTATAAATATTATCCTACAAGCGTTGAGCACAACTCACGCCAACTTTCATCACCCCTGCCAGCAACATCACCCACACAGGATTCATTTTCACTTTCTGTATCAGAAAAATACAGATTACAAATATTGTAACCAGACCCCAATTAGTTCCTGCAAAAGTAATCATATCATTTCCCCAAAATGCCGTAATGAGAATTGATATTCCTGCCGATGCTATCAATGCAACAACCGCTGGGCGCAAAGAGCCTAACACCCCCTGAAATAACTCCATATTCCGCCATTTTAGATAAATCTTTGCAATTACCGTTACAATAATACAAGACGGCAATATGTACCCGGCTGTTGCACAGAGCGCTCCTGGTATACCTGCAATCTTTTCACCTACAAATGTTGCTGAATTCACGGCTATTGGTCCCGGTGTCATCTGAGATATGGTAATCAGATCTGTAAATTCTGACATACTAAGCCAGCTATGCATTTTTACGACCTGCCCCTGAATCAGAGGAAGCGCTGCATATCCACCTCCGAAACTGAACATGCCAACTTGAAGGAAACTTAAGAACAACTGCAGATAAATCATGCTTCTTTCCTCCTTTTTAAAAGAGTCCGTACCACACCAAATATAATACATGTCAGAATAATATATATTACGTTTACATTCATAAAACATGCCGCAACAAATGCTCCAGCCATTATCAGAAGTGACATTTTGTCACCGCCTTTTGCAATACCATTTCCCATTTCGTAAGTCACACAGGCAATGACTGCAGCCACACCTGCCTGCATGCCTTCCAGCATCTGACTGATCAACCAGTTATCACGAAATGCCTGATAACACATTGCAAGAATTGTGATAATCACGAATGGCGGAATAATTGCTCCTATAACCGCTACAAATGCTCCTATAATCCCCGCCAGTTTATATCCCACCACAATCGCTCCATTAACTGCGATTGCTCCCGGTGCCGATTGTGCAATTGCCACAAGATCTAACATCTCATCATTTTCAATCCAGTGATATTCGTCCACAAATTTTTTCTTTAACAGGGAAACAATCACATATCCTCCACCGAAAGTAAATGCGCTCAGATATAAAGTTGAAATAAATAAATGGAATAACACCTTTTTCTTCTCTTCCACTATTTTCCCTTCCATAAATCAGTTATCCGACTGTTATAATATTCTTACAGACTCCAGTCTTCGAATCTCATTATCCGTCAGTTCCCATTGAAGATTTCTGCAGTTTTCTTCTACTCTGGCACGGCTCTGCGCCCCTATGATGCAACTGGATACAAATCTCTTCTGAATCACCCATTTCTCTGCGATCTGAGCCAAGGAAACATTTCTCTCTTCTGCAATCTGATCCATGATTGTTAACAGTTCCATTGCTTTTGAAAACAATGGTTCTTTAAAATATGGGTAAAATCGATTTCTGCTGTCAGTCTGCTCAAAGGTTCTAAGTTTTCGGTAATTTCCAGTCAGAATTCCGCCACCTAAAGTTCCATAAGTCATAATTCCAAGTCCTTGTTCATGAGCCCAGCGAATCAACTTCTCGTCTTTTCGATCTGCCAGTGAATACTGTGGCTGAAAAGCTTCGATTTTGCAATATTTCTGGGCTTCTTCAATCTGTTCTTTTGAAAAATTAGAAACTCCTGCATGCAGAATTTTTCCTTCTTTTTTCAACGCACTCACCGCATCTATTGTCTCTTCCAGTTCAACATCCGGATCCGGCCAGTGTACCAGATAAATATCAATATAGTCTGTCTTTAGATTTTTCAGCGACTCGTCGCACTGCTTTAAAATACTCTCTTTTGAACCACAGCGAAGATATTTTCCATCTACGAACTTATTTCCACATTTTGTAGAAATGACCACCTCTCTGCGCTTTTTGAGCTTACTCAAAGTTTCACCAACATAACATTCTGCTTTTCCTGCATTGTAAGCCGGTGCTGTATCTATAAAATTAATGCCACACTCCAACGCTGCCTTAATTGCGTCCATTCGTGACTCATCCGAATAACTGTCCCAACCGGCACCTCCGATACCCCATGTTCCAAGACACAGCTTCGAAACCCTCAAGCCTGTTTTTCCAAACTCCTGATACTGCATATCTGTCACATTCCTTTCTGTCTGCTACGTTATCATTCATCATCTGTTTTGTTACGGCCTTTTATTATTCTACCAAATTACTTTCCATACGTCAAAACCGTCAGGAAACATATCCTGACGGTCATACTTTTTACTTCGTGTATTTATAAAATCCTTCTCCTGTGCAGACGCCTTTCTTGCCTGCATCGATTTTTTCTTTCAAGCGTTTTGCAATCTTTCCCGGTGTTGTCTCCGGATCTTTTGCAGCCGGATCCATACAAACGATATTGTATGCAGTCTCCAGTCCCACAATATCAAGAATACGGAATGGGCCAAGTGGAGCTCCGGTAGCAAGACTCCATGTCAGATCAATTGTCTCCGGATCAGCCACATCATTTGCATAAAGTGCTTCTCCTGCATTCAAAAACGGAACTAACAGAGAGTTCAGAATATATCCCGGCTGTTCTTTATGTAATTTCAATGGAATCATACCAATCTGTCCGGCAAACTCTACAACCTCATCGTAATATTTTCCTTCTGTACCGGCATGTCCCATAATCTCAGCCGTGTTATTTTTCCAGATTTCATTTGCAAAATGCAGTGCAAGATATTTTTCCGGTCTTCCTGTGTACTGAGCAAATGCACTCGGTACCATAGTTGATGAATTTGTCACAATAACTGTCTTTTCCGGAAGAAGCGGCGCCATCTGCTGATAGAATGCAATCTTTGCTTTCGGATCTTCTGATAAAGATTCAATCACAAGATCTGCATCTGCCATTGCTTTCGCCATATCAAGTTCATATATAAGACTTTCAAATGCCTGGTCAGCCTGCGCTTTTAATTCCTCTACTTTTTCTACTGTCAGATTCTCAAAATCATCAACCAGACCTCTCGGATACAGCTTTGTCCCTGTTCCGATCAAAGCTTTCGTTGCCTCCAGATCTTTTAAATATGTCTCATGCCATCTTGCAAATTTCGGTTTTGCACGTTCAATGGAACCTTCGCTTCGAAGCCATACCGTCACATCAAATCCTTTGTACGCAACCTGGTAAGCGATCTGGCTCCCCAGCACACCACCGCCTACAACTACAACCTTTTTAAACGCCATAATTTTGTCCTCCTTGTTATAAAATTGACCAACTGTCATCTAATATTTGAGCAATTATATAATAGTAAGGTAAATATTTCAATATTTTTCGACAACTCAAAACACTACAAAATCAAAGAATTGTATTAAAGTTCACACTTATAAACGTAAAGAGAAGCCTAGCATACGCTAAGCTCCTCTCATTATTCCATTATTATTTCTTGCTTTTCTGGCGGTTTCTTAGAATTTGCCAGCTTTTGCTGCTTCCTCAACGGAAACTGCTACTGCAACAGTCATACCAACCATCGGGTTGTTACCTGCTCCGATGAGACCCATCATCTCTACGTGAGCCGGTACAGAAGATGATCCTGCAAACTGTGCATCTGAGTGCATACGTCCAAGTGTATCTGTCATACCATAAGATGCTGGACCTGCAGCCATGTTATCTGGATGAAGTGTACGTCCTGTACCACCACCAGATGCTACTGAGAAGTATTTTTTACCTTTCTCAACACACTCTTTTTTGTACGTTCCTGCTACTGGATGCTGGAAACGTGTCGGGTTTGTAGAGTTACCTGTGATAGATACATCTACACCCTCTTTCCACATGATTGCAACACCTTCACGTACATCATTTGCTCCATAGCAGTTTACTTTGGAACGAAGTCCGTCAGAATAAGAGATTCTCTGAACCTCTTTCAGCTCTCCTGTATAGTAGTCATATTCTGTCTGAACATATGTAAATCCATTGATACGGGAGATAATCTTAGCTGCGTCTTTTCCAAGTCCGTTCAAGATAACACGAAGTGGTTTTTTACGAACTTTGTTTGCTTTTTCAGCGATACCAATCGCACCCTCTGCCGCTGCAAATGACTCATGTCCTGCAAGGAAACAGAAGCAGTCTGTATCCTCTTCCAGAAGCATCTTTCCAAGGTTACCATGTCCAAGACCAACTTTTCTCTGATCTGCTACAGATCCTGGAATACAGAAAGACTGAAGTCCTTCACCGATTGCTGCTGCTGCTTCTGCTGCTGTCTTACAGCCTTTTTTAATTGCAATTGCAGCACCTACTGTGTAAGCCCAGCATGCGTTCTCAAAACAGATTGGCTGAATGCTCTTAATCTGATTGTATACATCAAGTCCGGCATCTTTTGTAATCTTCTGTGCTTCCTCGATTGAAGCGATTCCATAACCTGCCAGCACTTCATTGATTTTATCAATTCTTCTTTCATATGATTCAAATAAAGCCATTTTAAAAAGTCCTCCTACTCTTTTCTTGGGTCAATAATCTTTGCTGCGTCTTCAACACGACCATACTGTCCTTTTGCCTTTTCCCATGCATCATTCGGTGTATCGCCTTTTTTGATGAAGTCTGTAAGTTTTCCAAGATTTACGAACTGGTATCCGATGATCTCGCCTGCTTCATCGAGTGCGATACCTGTTACATAACCCTCTGCCATCTCAAGATAACGAGGTCCTTTTGCTAATGTTCCGTACATTGTTCCTACCTGAGAGCGGAGTCCTTTTCCAAGGTCCTCAAGTCCTGCTCCGATAGCAAGTCCGTCTTCAGAAAATGCGCTCTGAGTTCTTCCATATACAATCTGTAAGAATAACTCACGCATTGCTGTATTGATTGCATCACAGACAAGGTCTGTATTCAATGCCTCTAAAATAGTTTTTCCTGGAAGGATTTCTGAAGCCATAGCAGCTGAATGTGTCATTCCGGAGCAGCCGATTGTCTCAACCAATGCCTCCTGGATAATTCCATCTTTCACATTCAGTGTCAGCTTACAAGCACCCTGCTGAGGAGCACACCAGCCAATGCCGTGTGTAAAACCGGAAATATCTTTGATCTCCTTAGCCTGAACCCATTTTGCCTCTTCCGGAATCGGAGCTGGTCCGTGATTAGCGCCCTGCGCTACCGGACACATCATTTCTACTTCTTGTGAATAAATCATTTTAAAACTCCTTTCAACTATGTGTGTTTTATAAATAGTGTTTGTTATAAGTTTAACACCATATCCTTTTTTATTCTCTCATAAATAACATTTTTCGTCAATTGGCACTACGCTACATTTTTAAATTGTTTGGACCGCTTTTTATAGTCATTCTACTAAAGAATTTCCATTGCCATAGGCACATAACATTTTCCATGTATCATCTGCATCTCATCGATTGGTTTCATGCCCATGTGGATATATTTTTTCACCGCCTCCGGAGCAGCATCAACGGTCATAATCGTCTTATGCAGTTCTTCCTTACAATACCTTTTCGCATAGTCAAAAAGTAACCTTCCAGCACCTTTTCCCTGACAGGATCTGCGCACATAATAATTGCAAATGTGTCCCCGCCTCTGAAGGGATATGGTTCCTTCCAGTTCTTCTTGTTCAAATACACCGAACATCAGAAGTTCGCCGCTATCACAGAGCTGGTCGATATTCTCCTGTTTTAAATATTCACGAAATGTATCAATCCCTTCCTGTTCATACACCTCGGCCACATCCATGCAAAAAACGCTCCAGATAATATCCAGAGCGTATTTTCTTTCCTGTTTTTCCAGTTCACGTACGATCATTACATACCTCCCTGTGTCAGCACCTGCACATTCTTTGCAATATAGTCGATCAGTGATACAACTGTCAGGATCAGTGAAAGCCAGATCAGAACTGTGCCAACGATATCGAACACACCTCCAAGATCTGCAATCAATACAATGATCATGAACATCTGGGATACTGTCTTAAATTTACCCCAGTAACTTGCTGCGATGACAATTCCATTATCTGCAGCCACAAGGCGGAATCCGCTAATAATAAACTCACGGGCAATGATGATGATGACGAACCATGCCTGTAATTTTCCTAACGGAATCATACAGATCATAGCAGAACACACAAGCAGCTTATCTGCTAAAGGATCCATGAACTTTCCAAAGTTTGTCACAAGATTTCTTGCACGGGCGATCTTACCATCCAGCATATCTGTCAGACTGGCAACACAGAACAAAACTAACGCGATCCATTTATTTGCCGGTCCTCCCACATCAGTCAACATAAAAAATACAAAAAACGGAACCATGATAACTCGTAATACTGTCAGTTTATTTGGTAAATTCATTATATCAGCTCTCCTATCAAATCATATTCCAGTGCACCGGTCACGCGGACTCTTACAAAATCTCCACTCATCAATTCTTCGTCTGTATTGATAAAAATCAAGCCATCCACATTCGGTGCATCTTTATAAGTTCTTCCTACATATGCATTTTCATCTGCAACTTTTCCTTCAATCATAACGAGAACTTCACGTCCGACCATATCTTCTGCCAGATCAAATGCGATTTCCTGCTGAAGTTCCATCAATTCTGCCTGGCGGTCTTCCTTGACTTCTTCCGGAATCTGCTCTGTCATAGTTGCAGCTGGTGTATCTTCCTCCGGTGAGTAAGTAAAAACTCCAAGTCTGTCAAATTCCATCTCATCTACGAAATCCTTCAGCTCTTCATGCTGTTCTTGTGTCTCACCCGGAAATCCTGTGATCAATGTGGTACGAAGAGAAATATCCGGGATCTCTTTTCGAAGCTTTTCAATGATCTCTACAAGCTGAGCTTTTGAAGTTCTTCTTCCCATTCTTTTTAGCACTGCGTCACTTGCATGTTGAATCGGAAGATCCAGATAGTGACAGACTTTATTTTCTTCTTTAATCGTCTGAATCAGTTCATCGTAAATCTCCTCCGGATAACAATAAAGAATTCGGATCCACTGGATTCCGGATATTTTACAAAGCTCGCGGAGCAATTTATGCAAAGATTTCTCTCCATATAAATCCTTTCCGTATACGGTCGTTTCCTGTGCAACAAGAATCAATTCTTTTACTCCCTGATCAGCCAGGTCTTTCGCTTCTGCCAGCAGCTTCTCCATCGGAACACTGCGGTAATTACCACGAAGTTTTGGGATGATACAGTAAGTACAATGCTTGTCGCAGCCTTCGGCAATTTTCATGTATGCATAATGCCCGCCTGTTGTTACAAGTCTCTTTTCTTTTACATCTGGAAGTGCATCCACATCTTCCAGAACAACATGTCCATTTCCCGCAAGAGCCTCTTCCACCGCTTCTACGATATGATCATAAGAAGTAGTTCCAAGTACTGCATCAACTTCCGGTATCTCGTCAATAATCTCCTGCTGATAGCGCTGTGCCAGACACCCGGTCACGATCAGAGCTTTCAGCTTCCCTTCTTTTTTGTACTCTGCCATCTCAAGAATGGTCTGAATACTTTCCTCCTTTGCATCATGAATAAAACAGCAGGTATTAACAACAATAATATCTGCGTCTTCTTCTGAATCTACGATCTGATATCCCTTTTTATCCAAAAGTCCAAGCATGACCTCTGAATCCACCAGGTTCTTATCGCAGCCGAGGGATATAAATAAAATATTCATATAGTTCTCCTTGTATGTCTTATTTAAAAAGCAGATACCAGACGGTATCTGCCTCAGGCACACGGCACACCGTGTAGTAATCTCTCTATTCGTTATCTTCAGACTCTTCTACTGCTTCTGCGTCTTCCTCTGAATCCTCTTCCTGAATATTCAAGAAATCTTCCTCTGCATTCTCCTCTGCCTGCTTTGCTTCCAGTTCCGCAAGTTTTGCAGCCTCTTCTTCAGCAAGTATAGTGATCTTTCCCTGATTCATCTCGCTGATCGCGATAGAAAGCGGCTTCTCACCCGGCTTTGTATCTACTAATGGCATAGAACCATCAATAATCTCTCGTGCTCTTTTAGCTGTAGCCATAACGATAGAATAACGGCTGTTAACAACCTTTGTCTCGCCTTCCTCAACGTCTTTATTAACGACCTTCATTAAGTCTGTGTAAGATGGATGTAACATGTACACTATTCTCCTTTCAACTCTCTCTTCATATGCTCTATAAATGTCCGATTACGGAAACATCTCTCATGTTCTCCCTGAATCAGATGATGCATCTCTTCCACGCACACATCTAATTCATCATTCACGACCAGATAATCATACTGATCCATATATTCTGCCTCTTCAATAGCGCGCTTCATACGCCCATCGATGACTTCCTGTGTCTCAGTCCCCCGTCCTTCCAGACGCTTTCTGAGTTCTTCTGCGCTCGGAGGTGTTACGAACAGTAATAATGTATTCGGAAATTTTTCTTTGACTTTCAATGCGCCCTGGATTTCAATCTCTAGGATTACATCTTTCCCTGCACGAAGCTGCTCTTCCACATATGCTTTCGGTGTTCCGTAATAATTTCCCACGTACATAGCATACTCTATCAAATCATCTTTCGCAATCATTTTTTCAAATTCTTCCGTTGTTTTGAAAAAATAAGCCTTTCCTTCTTCTTCTCCCGGTCTTGGGTTTCTTGTTGTTGCAGAGATGGATAATGCATAATTATCATATCTCTCCAGAAGTGCTTTCATAATCGTACCTTTGCCGGCACCGGAAAACCCGGATACTACAATAAGAATTCCCTCTTTATTCATAGCTATACCTCTTATTCAATGTTCTGGATCTGTTCTCTGACCTTCTCAATCTCTGTCTTTAACCCAATTCCTGTATTGGAAACTTCCAAGTCATTTGCCTTTGACAAGATTGTATTTGCTTCACGGTTCATCTCCTGTGCAATAAAATCAAGCTTGCGTCCGATTCCTGCCTCATCTGACTGGAGCGTCTCTTTCATATGTACGACATGACTCTTCAGTCGTACGACCTCTTCATCTGTACAGATCTTATCTGCATAAATCACAACTTCTGCTGCAATACGATTCTCCTCAATCTGCGTATCTTCAAGAAGTTCTTTAACTTTGGCTTCCAGCTTTTCTCTATACTCGGCAACGATCTTCGGAGAACGCTCCTCGATAAATGCTACCATCTCAAGAATTCCATCGAGCTTTGCAAGAATATCTTCTCTCAGATGTTCTCCCTCTGCAGTCCTTGTAGTTACAAATCCGTCAACGGCTCCATCCAGTGCTTTTTTAAGTCCCTTCCAAAGTTCATCGGTATCCTCACTGCCCTCTTCCATTGTAAATATCTCAGGATATCTGGAAAGTGCAGACACACGGACATCATTCTCAATGCCAAACTTTTCTTCCATCTGCTTGAAATATTCAAGATATTCTGCTGCCAGACTTTCATTATACTTTAATGAAACCTGTCCGTCAGATAAATCCTCATAGCTGATAAAGATGTCTACTTTTCCTCTCTGGATTCTTTTCTTAATCTCTGTCCGGATTGCCGTCTCGAAGAAATTCAGTTTCTTCGGCATACGGATACTCATATCCAGATAGCGGTGATTCACACCTTTCATCTCTACGGTAAACTTGCGGTCTCCCTCTGATATTTCACATCTTCCGAAACCGGTCATACTCTTGATCATGTGTATTACCTCTTCTTTTCAGTAATAAATACGGTTTTAACCGTACGTTTTATTATACTTCATTTGGATTTTTGAGTCAACTATGGTATGATATGAAAAGTAAACATTTATCATACATTTATAACATTATTTTAAAGGAGTGCTTATATTATGGCATTTGACGGAACAACAATCGCAGCAGTCCGAAAAGAACTTTCCGATTCTATCCTGGGTGGACGCATCTACAAAATTGCACAGCCGGAACCAGACGAGCTGTTGATCACAATAAAAACACCCGAAGGACAACGCAAACTATATATTTCTGCAAGTGCATCTCTTCCACTGATTTATCTCACTGATGAGAATAAACCGAGTCCTATGACTGCACCTGGTTTTTGTATGCTTCTTCGCAAATATGTTGGGAATGGGCGTATCACAGCTATCTCACAGCCTGGTCTGGAACGTATTTTATTCTTTGATATTGAGCATTTAAATGAACTGGGGGACCTTTGCCGTAAGCGTCTGATCGTAGAAATCATGGGCAAGCACAGCAATATCATCTTCTGCGATGATAAAGATAAGATTCTGGACAGCATTAAGCATGTTTCCGCACAAATGAGTTCTGTCCGGGAAGTCCTTCCTGGAAGAACCTATTTCATCCCGGACACGATGTCTAAACTGGACCCGCTCACAGTTTCTTTTAAAAACTTTGTCCTGGCACTGAGAGAAAAACCTGCTGCCCTTGGGAAAGCAATCTACACAAGCTTTACCGGTATCAGTCCTGTAGTAGCGGAACATATCGTCTCGGAGTCCGGACTGGATACGGATATTCCGGCTTCCGACATTTCCGAAGATATGCTCATTCACCTGTACCGCCAGTTTTCCTACTATATCGAAGACCTGAAGGAAGGAAATTTCCACCCAGTGATTTACTATAGCAACGAAGTGCCAAAAGAATTCACCGCCATTCCATTTTCTCATTACGGAAATTACCGGGCAGAATGCTTCGATTCCATCTCACGTGTGCTTCGCACTTATTATGCGACTCGCAACACCGTAACACGGATACGTCAGAAAAGTGCAGACCTGCGCCATGTTGTGCAGACGAATCTGGAACGTGCAAGGAAAAAATATGACTTACAATCCAAACAACTACAAGGAACCGAAGGCCGTGAAAAATACAAAGTTTACGGAGAACTGATCAACACTTATGGTTACAACCTGGATTCGGAAGCAAAGTCATTGACCTGCCTGAATTACTATACGAACGAAGATATTACGATTCCATTGGATCCACAGAAAACTCCTCAGGAAAATGCACAAAAATATTTTGCAAAATACAATAAGCAGAAGCGTACTTTCGAGGCGCTGTCCGAACTGATCCAGGAGACAGCTGATGAAATCCGCTATCTGGAATCCGTCAGCAACTCTCTGGACATTGCTCTAAACGAAGCGGATCTGGGACAGATCAAAGAAGAATTGACTGCCAGCGGCTATGTGCGCAGAAAATTCACAAAGAAAAAAGTAAAACTGACTAACAAACCAATGCACTACATCTCCAGTGACGGATATGACATTTACGTTGGTAAAAATAATATCCAGAACGATGAACTGACTTTCTCTTTTGCAAATGGCGGTGACTGGTGGTTTCACGCAAAAGGTGCTCCCGGATCCCACGTCATTGTCAAGACAAATGGCGATGAACTTCCGGACCGTACTTTTGAAGAAGCCGGACGGCTGGCTGCTTATTATTCTAAGAACCACGGCAGTGATAAAGTCGAGATTGACTACATTGAAAAGAAGCATGTCAAGAAACCAAACGGAGCAAAACCCGGGTTTGTGGTTTATTATACAAACTACTCTCTCGTTATTGACTCTGACATCAGCAACATAAAAGTCGTGCAGGATTAATTCCCGCACGACCTTTTTCGTATTGTACTTGCGATTTTCACTTATTCTATCATTTATTACAGAATATCATCAAACAGCTTTTCTTTATAAACGCCCTCTTCAATCAACTTCTTGAAAGATTCTACAACTGAGTCCTTATCTTCTTTGTAAGTAACTCCGAACCATTTATCCTGTGTTTCAAGGACTTTTACAGTCACTTCGCCTTTCTGAAGTAACTCATCAATGTAAATCGGAAGCAGATACTCTCCCTTTAGCACATCCACATCTGGTTTTTCAAAAAATTCCTTGAATCCTTTTTCCAGTGTCTCTACGAACTCCGGTGTCAGTCCCCACATATTCATCGATACATGGGAATTCTCATCAATTGGCTCCTGTCCGTCTTCTTTCTGAACTGCTGCCTTATTTCCCACTTTTACAATGTTCTTTGTCTCGTTAATTCCGGTCAGGTATCCATTCTCATTGACCTGGCATACACCTCTTGTAACGCCGCCGTTTTCACTGAGTGTATTCTTCAGAATAAACCCTGCCGCACAAAAATCTGTCGGTTTCTCTGGTGTGTACTCCTCCAGAAAATCATGCAGTTTAAAAAATGATTCTTTTCCATAATAGTCATCTGCATTAATTACCGCAAATGGCTCTTTTATAAGACCCTTACATGCCAGAACTGCCTGACCTGTTCCCCATGGCTTTGTACGGTCTTTTGGAAGTTTTACTCCTTTTGGAAGATCGTCGATTGCCTGAAATGCATAGTCAATCTCTACGTTTAATTGTTTACAGATAGCTTCGATTCTCTCTCCGATAACCTCCCGGAAGGCTTCCTCTATGTCCTTGCGGATAATAAATATAATCTTGTTAAATCCAGCTTCGATTGCATCATGAATGGAATAGTCCATAATGATCTCTCCATGCATTCCAACCGGCTCTAACTGCTTAATTCCTCCACCAAATCTGGAACCGATCCCGGCAGCCATAATAACTAATGATGTTTTCATCCTTTTACCTCCATATCATTATTATGATTTTATCTTTTCTAGTCATATCAGCGAATCTGTCTTGCTTCCAAATAATATCTTTTCTCCGTCGCATGTCCCATGGAAAATGTCTTTCTTGGAAGTGTTCCACTTTCAGTCACGTAAGGAAACAACTCTCTTTTCTCCATTGCAGGCAATAAAAAGCCAACCGCATTTTCCTTCTCTGCCAGGTTCTTTAATGCCTCTTCTCCATGTATATAATCCATCTGCCCTCTATGGTTTTTCAGATATCCGTCTAAAAAATTCTGTAAAATTGCGACTGCAAGCCTACTTTTGTTCGGATTTAAATAAAGAACACCTTGGCGCTCTTTCGTATACCATTGTACTGGATATCCATTCGGGGCGCAACATGTTTTTTGAAGCTCATCCAATAATGCTTCTTCATCTGTCTCTGTAACAATTCGATGAATCGGAGAAAATTCCAACGCTTTGTCGTGAATATTTTCCAGCTCCACCATCGCATATCTTGCCGGAGCATTTGCATTTTCTGTATCGGAATGTGTTTTTTTATAATTTTCATAACATACTTTTGCTGTAGCCAGTGAATGATTCCCGTCGCCAACCGCATAAGGCATCTCTGCACTTATATTCTCATAAGATGTAATCTTCTTTTCAAAATCTTTTGCGAGTTTTCCAGACACCAGCCAGCCACTGATATGTCCGCCTTCTTTCATAAGATTAAAATTATAAATCTTACGCATTTCTTCCTTTTTCCCGCTCAGCCATTCTATCAACCCATCACTTCTATCATCACACAAAAGTAATACATGTGGCAATTCGACAGGCGCATCCTCACGGATTCTGACTCTTGGCGGAATTCTACAGGTCACTGTCTTTTCCGTCGCACGGATTCTGGAAGAACTATTTTCCGAATAATCATATGCTTCCAGATCAATCATCCCGATCAGCCCTCTTCGAATACTGCCATTTTTAAGGGTTCTCTCTACATAAACATAGGATTTTTCATATTTCTGAAAAATTCCCTGTTCAAGATATGATTGCATATTCCAATTGATTGTCTTTATCTTTTCATTCTCGTCCACATCTTCCAATTCTGCTTCCGGAAAGATCAAATGAAAGGAAGATGGTGCATCCCCTACCGTCTCTTTTACATCTTTCCAGTATTCTGGCTGCGAAGAGAACTGGTCGCATGCAATCACCGACCACTTCTCCATGCTTTCTACATCCGGAATCAGAATATCTGCCGGCAAAAATACATTCATGATTACGCCTCTTTTCCTGCCAGATAATCAATAAACTGCTGTGCAGTTCTTCCTGACATTCCTCCGTGACTTAACTCCCATTTATTTGCCTCTGCCAGGAGTTCCTCCTCCGTTAGATTAAGATTATTTCTCTTAGCAAGCTGGCACACGATTTCCTGAAACTCTCGTTTCTGTGGTCTTCCAAAGTAGATCGTCACACCAAATCTTGCTACCAGTGACAGCTTTTCCTGTACGGTATCATTTGTATGTAATTCCTCATCTCTATCTTCTTTATCCTTAAACGTCTCACGGATCAGATGTCTTCGGTTAGATGTTGCATAAATAAGCACATTATCTGGTTTTTTCTCAAGTCCTCCCTCGATGACCGCTTTCAGATATTTATATTCAATCTCAAATTCCTCGAATGACAGATCATCCATGTATATGATGAACTTGTAATTACGGTTCTTGATCTGCGCAATTACATTATTGAGATCCTGGAATTGATGCTTATAGACTTCGATCATACGAAGGCCCTGATCATAATACTGATTCAGGATTGCCTTGATAGAAGAAGATTTTCCGGTTCCGGCATCTCCAAATAACAGACAGTTATTGGATTTTCTTCCCATAACAAATGCTTCTGTATTGTCGATCAGTTTTTTCTTTGCCATCTCGTATCCCACCAGATCATCCAGGTGCACGTGAGCAATCTTTGTGATCGGCACGATTCTTGCCCCTTCTTCGGTATGCTCAATACGAAATGCTTTATGAAGCCCCAGTTTGCCAACGCCAAATTCCTTGTAGAACTGTGTTACTTTCTCTTTAAATTCTTCTGCACATTTCGTTCCATCAAGTGTCTTTGCAAGGTCACAGATACGGTCACGGATTCTCTCATTGAAGACCTGTCCATGTCCATTGACCCCCTTGTAATCCCGGATCATGGCAAGTCCGTCTTCTCCAAGTACCTCTCCAAGATTCTGGAAATCATAGTCAAACAGTTCTTTAAAAATCTTAAAATCATGCAGTGCTGCAATATTAATACTTCCTTCGACCGGTCCGACAATCTCACAGGAAGTGCTGTATGCATTCTCATGACTAACCATAAGGTAAGTCAGATAAGTATGCCACAGATTTCCTTCAAATCCGTGACTGACTGATAACTCTGTCAGATCACCAATAGTAGAATACAGAAGACTCTTCATATCGTCCTCATTGTAATATTCATTATTATAGTTCTCCATAAGAAATGTCATGTCCTGGAGAAGTTCCCCGTCTTCCATATCTTTATATAAAATCAATTCATTCGTTCTCATTTCCTCGATGTCTCCTTTTTTATGTCATTTTATGTTTTTCTATTATACAAATCCTCTAACGGATTACTCTATGTCCGGCACTCCCACACTGGTATTAGTAATTTCCAAGTATCTTCAGGCTTCTGCTCTCTTCCCGCAAGCCCCTAAGTGCATTCTTCACACCTGGTTCTTCCAGATTGCCTTCAAAATCTACAAAGAAACGGTACTCCCAGCTTCTTCCCTCAATTGGTCTGGACTCGATTTTTGACATATTCAGATCATTATAAATAAAATGTGACAGTAGATGATACAGCGATCCACTCTCATGTGGAACCTCAAAGCAAATACTGATCTTCTTTGCCCCTTTCAAGAACACCTTCTGGTTCGTCACAATAATAAATCTTGTACAGTTTCCGGATTCATCATTAATGTTATCTTCCAACACTTCCAGTCCGTAGACTTTTGCCGCATAGGCACTGCAGACTGCCGCCTGAGTCCGGTCCTGGTCATCCAGGATTTTCTTTGCTGCAATAGCTGTATTTGCCACGCTGATCTGCTGCCAGTCACTGTGTTCTTCCAAAAACCTGGTCGTCTGCATCAGCGCTTCCGCTTTAGAATACACTCGCTTCAGTTCAGAAAGCTGTGTCCCTGGAAGTCCTGCCAGTGTATGCGTGATTGGAATTATGACTTCTCCTACAATATAATTTTCAAATTCTACCAGAAGGTCATAGACTTCGTTTACCGCACCTGCTGTAGAATTTTCGATTGGAAGCACTGCATAATCTGCGGCGCCCTCCTCGATTGCTTCCATTGCATCCCGGAATGTACGGACGGAATAACTGTTGCAGTCCTCTCCGAAATAGGTCTTCATAGCTGCCTGTCCATAAGCACCTTCCATGCCCTGAAATACGACTCTCGCTTTCTCCACGCCAAGTGAATCAATCTCTATAAAAGGAAGTCTTCCAAGAGCTCCTGCCTTCACAAGCTGCTGATACTGTAACTTGCGGCTCATGGACATAAGCTGCTGATATAGTTCCTGAATTCCTTTTTTATCAAAATCAGAAGAAACTTTTGATGCTACATTCTGAAGCTTTTCTTTCTCCCTTACACGGTCAAATACTTTTCTTCCTGCTTCGACCTTATATTCTCCAACCTGTTCACATATTTTCATTCGCTCTTCATATAACTTCACGATCTGATCATCTACGACATCTAACTGTCCTCTTAATTCTTCTAATGTAGCCATCCATCTTGTCTCCTTTACAAATACCATAGTCAGTATCACTTGCATCCTTCGCCTCTCTATACTGACACTATTGCATTATAATACATTTCATATCTAAAATCCACCTTACATTCTTATCCTGATTACAGATTCAAAAAAATTATTTTTTACATTCAAAAAAAATAATTTTTACATTGAAAATCTGACAGGTTTGTTATATTATGTACAGAGACTTTTAAGTAAACGTCGCGAAGGAGGATTTTATGAGACACTTGATGAGTCCACTTGATTTCACAGTGGAAGAATTAGACAATCTTATGGATTTAGCCCAGGACATCGAAAAGAACCCTAAGAAATATGCTCATGCATGTGATGGAAAGAAATTAGCAACTTTATTTTTTGAACCAAGTACACGTACTAGACTCAGTCATGAAGCAGCAATGCTTAATCTCGGAGGCAGTGTTCTTGGTTTTTCTTCTGCCGATTCCAGTTCTGCAACAAAAGGGGAAACTGTTGCAGATACAATTCGTATGATTTCCTGTTATGCGGATATCTGTGCAATGAGACATCCGAAAGAAGGAGCTGCGCTGGTAGCCAGCGAGCATTCCAGAATCCCTGTCATCAATGCAGGAGACGGCGGACATCAGCATCCGACACAGACCCTGACCGATCTGCTTACGATCCGTTCTTTAAAAGGTCATCTTGATAATATCACGATCGGTCTTTGCGGAGATTTAAAATTTGGCCGTACCGTTCACTCTCTGATTCACGCTCTGGTGCGTTACAAAAATGTAAAATTCATTCTGATCTCACCAGAAGAACTTCGTGTTCCAAGTTATATCCGCAATGATGTTCTCGATAAAGAACATGCACAGTACGAAGAGGTCGTTCGTCTGGAAGATGCTCTTCCAAAGCTTGATATTCTCTACATGACCCGTGTACAGAAAGAACGTTTCTTCAATGAAGAAGACTATATCCGTATGAAAGATTTTTATGTACTGGATGCTCAGAAGATGGAGCTTGCGCCAAAGGATATGTATGTACTTCACCCACTTCCTAGAGTAAATGAAATTGCTGTTGAAGTTGATGATGACCCAAGAGCTGCTTATTTCGCTCAAGCTCAGTACGGAGTATACATTCGAATGGCTCTGATTCTGACATTACTGGAAATCGAAGTCTAAGGAGGAATATACTATGGTTAAGAATACACTGAATGTAGGTCAGATCTCAGAAGGATTTGTACTGGATCACATCCAGGCAGGAAGAAGTATGGATATTTACAAATATCTTCACTTAGATCAACTGGACTGCTGTGTTGCAATTATCAAAAATGCAAAAAGTAACTGTATGGGCAAAAAGGATATCATGAAAATCGAATGTCCGATCGATTTTATGGATCTTGACATCCTTGGTTTCATTGATCACAACATTACTGTCAACATTATCCAGAATGAGAAGGTTGTTGCGAAAAAATGTCTTCACCTTCCTCACGAAATCCGCAATGTGATCCGCTGTAAAAATCCTCGTTGTATCACTTCTATTGAGCAGGGACTGGATCATGTCTTCGTACTGACCGATCCAGACGAAGAAGTATACCGCTGCAAATACTGCGAAGAAAAATATCAGGGAAGACTTGGTAAACGCAAATAAAACTTCCTGTTTTAACTATGCAGACAGTTATCTTTTATTTATGAAATTATATATGTGTTTTTGACTATCTTTTTATATCTTCTTAAATGTCCGCAAAG
>NZ_JAJCNB010000031.1:0-31396 GCF_020560825.1 Dorea sp. 210702-DFI.3.17 | reverse complement strand
CTTGTAATTTGCAGCTGAATACTGTGATTATTTGAACCAGATCTTCAACAAGTTCATGCTGTTCAGATTTTTCAGTATTATCAATATTTCCATTTGCGTCCCAATTTCGTAATGTCTGAGCAGATACGCCTATAATTTTTGAGAATTCATGTATAGAATAATATTTACTCAAAGCATCAACTCCTTTCAATAATATTCCAGTCTAGTATCTTATAAAACACAACATCTACTTATATGATTTTTTAATTTATATTTACCTGTTAATAACCTCTCTTTGTTAACTATTTCTCCTCTTCGTCAAGACCTAGTTCATTACATAATTCCTAATTCTTCAAACATTTCATTACCTCTGTCAATCCCGATTTATCTCATCATATGTTGCCTTAGTCTCTGCAGATGTTATATCCATATCATCAAGTTCAATCGTGACATTAATGTAATCATCCGGCTTTTGTTTCAGTTGGGACAAAAGAGCAACTGTCTCTATATGCACCGTATTCGGAAATTGATCAACTGGCGTGATTTTTTTAAGTTCATATCCGCTTTCTCTTAGGAACTTAACATCTCTTGCCAGTGTGGCGCTGTCGCAGCTAACATATACAACTTTTTCTGGCTGCATGTCTACAATGGTCTGTAGCAATGATTCCTCGCAGCCTTTGCGTGGCGGATCTACAACAATTACATCTGCGTGAGCCGTTTCGCCACCGTGGCTCTCCTGATATTCACGGTAATATTCCGGCAGAACTTCCTCTGCCTTGCCTACATAGAATTCCGCATTCGTAATATCATTGATCTTCGCATTATTCCTTGCATCGTCAATGGCCTGCGGTACGATTTCCACTCCATATACCTGCTTTGCTTTCTGAGCAAGGAACAATGAAATAGTTCCGATTCCACAGTAGAGATCCCACACCGTCTCATTTCCATTTAAATCTGCATAATCAAGCGCCAGTCCATACAATTTCTCAGTTTGTACCGGATTGACCTGGTAAAATGAAAGCGGGGAAATCTGATATTTTACATTTCCAATATAATCCGTGATGTACGTCTGCCCCCAGAGCAGTTTTATTTCATTTCCCATGATGACATTAGTTTTTGCCTTGTTCACACTGATTGTGATGCTTGTCATTCCTGAGATTTCACATAATTTATCCACAAGTTTTTCTGCGTGTGGCAGTTTTTCCCCATTAATCACAAGGCAGACCATAATTTCATCAGTTTTGAATCCATAACGGATGAGAACATGACGCACCAGCCCCTTATGCTTTTCCTCGTCGTATGCAGAAATGTGATTATTCTCCATAAAATGCAGAATAATCTCAAGAATTTTCTGATTGACCGCTACACCCAGTGCACAGTCTGTATTCGGAATGATGCTGTGTGTTCTTCCTGCGTAAAATCCAGTGATAATGTGTCCTTCTTTGTCTGTTCCAATTGGAAACTGCGCTTTATTTCGATAATGAAATGGCTCTTCCATGCCAACAATAGGCTGCATGACATTGTCAAGAAGCTCTGTCGGGACTTCTCCGATCCGTTCCAGATTACCACGGACTTTTCCTTCTTTAAATGCAAGCTGGGCTCCATACTTCATCTCCTGAATCTGGCAGCCACCACATCTTCTCGCCATCGGACACGCTGGCTTTTCTACACGATTTTCAGACGGCATAACAATATTCATAAGTCTTGCATAACCGTAGTTCTTCTTTGCCTTCACAATCTTGGCTTCAACCACATCACCGATAATCGCATCTTTTATAAATAACGTATACCCATCTACTTTACCAATGCCTTCTCCCCCGACACCAATATCTTCAATTGCCACTGTAACCAAATCATTTTTCTGCATATTCATACCTCATAATAAGAATTGGGGCACCCCTTTTTGCAAAAAGGGACACCCTTAATCACTGGTGGGGACGTAGTATTTTTACGTTTTGCTACGTCCCCATTACATTACTATATTGTTGTTTTTCTTAAGTTTGACTCGAACAATCTGTTATATCCAAGCCACTCTCCGGCTTTTTTGTCTTTGAATATTTCTTTTAATGTCTGCATCTTGGCGTCTGCGTTGTCGGCAAGATTTAGTGCCATGGCTTCTGCCAGTGCCGGTTTTTTCGGGGAACCGTATTCTAACTCTCCGTGGTGTGCCACGATGCAGTGTTTCAGCTCACTTGCAAGCTGTTTTGGGAATTCTGGAATCTCGCGGATTGCATCATCGATCATCTCGATTCCGATAATGATATGACCAAGAAGCTGTCCATCGTCTGTGTAATCATTTTCCGGGAATGGTGACAACTCAATTGTCTTTCCGATATCGTGGCACATAGCTGCTGTGTAAAGCAGGTCTTTGTTGAGAATATCATACTGTCCAACCATATACTCGCAGAATTTCACAACACTCAATGTGTGCTCCAAGAGTCCTCCGGCAAATCCGTGGTGTACACTCTTTGCTGCGGAATGTCCTTTGAATGTGCGAATGAATTTCTCGTCTTTTTCAAAATAATACTCGATCACTCCACGCAGATACGGATTGCTGATCTGTCTTCCGTAGGAAAGCAGTTCTTCGTACATCCCATCTACACTTTTTTCTGTCGAAGGCATATAATCTGCAGGTATGTATTCACCTTCCTGTGCTTTTCTGATCTGGCGGATGTTCAATTGAAGATTGTTATTATAACTGATGACATCTCCGAATACTTCAATGAAATCTTTCTCATCATAATCAGCAATTCCATTGGAATTCGGATCCCAGACTTTTCCGTCCAGAGTTCCTGTCTTATCCTGAAGTATCAGATTGTCATACGGCTTTCCATTCCGCGTCTCTGCGGATCTCTTTCCTTTACATAAATATATATTTCGAATTGTTTCTCCTTCTACAAGAGTATCAATATATCTCATAATTCGTGCCTTTCTTTTCTTAATTTTATATCAGTCAGCTTCCGCTGACATTTGTTCACTATTTTCTGTTATTGTTGCAACACACCATCATAGTTTCGCATAGTATTCCTTACTGTTTATACCCAACTGTGACTCCAAAGTCAATATCCACATATTCTCCTCCGGTTCCCTGACGTTTTCCACGAACAAGAATTTTATCTCCCACATTTTGCTTCATAAGCGTATTATGATAACCAAGAAGATTGATGATATCTGTATCTGCAATATTGGTAATGATATCACCACTCTGAATTCCTGCTGCCATAGCCGGAGATCCTGCATCGACTTCTTTCACATAAACACCTTGTGGAATTCCCTGTCCCTGCATCTCGCTGCTTACCTCTACACCGGACACTCCAAGATATGGTACATTTTTCCCATTAGAAAGTAATTCTATCACATCTTTGATATCAGAAATTCCATATCCGGAAATCTTATTTGTCTGATCATCTGTTCTGACAGAAGTGTTGATAATTCCAATCACCTCTCCACGGATATTCACAAGAACTCCGCTTCCGGAAATATCTCCTGCCACATCCGTATAAATGGTCTGATACTGTCCATCTGCCTTATCCAGATAATTTTCGCCAGACTCGATTACACCATATCCGGCAATCGTATCACAGCCGTACAATTTCCCGACAGCAATAACTGTATCGCCTTCGGATACAACTTTTGAGCCGCCAAGTGTCGCTGTCTCAATCTGTGCCCATACATCATCCGCAATATTCTTTCTCTGAACTGCATAAACACACAGTCCCAGCCCTGCATCCCGGCTCTTCAAAGTGGCATCGCACTGACTGTCTCCGGAAAATGTAACACGGATGATCTTCGCGTCTTTTACCGGAAGCTCTCCTGCGAGAATCAGAAGTTCCTGACCATTATCTGCCACGATCATTCCGGAAATGCTCTTTTCCTTATCTTCCTGATCTTTCGAAAATTTCTCTTCTGTAACAGCACCCTGAATCTCTACAACACTTTTTCTCACTTCTCCTGACACCTGCTTCAGATTATTCAGCATTTCCTGATAGGTTTCTGTTGTCAGAACGGGTTTCTGTTCCTGGACTTGTTCCTGTTCCTGCTGTGTCTGATCTTTTTCCTGCTGTTCGTCCTGTGGAATTGTTACTTCCGTCGGATCTCCTTCAAATCTCTTCTCCACCCACGGTTTGCACGCAAAAAAAGTAAAGCAGGCCACCAGTCCGAATATTAATCCTAACTGAATCCTTCTAAGGACGTCGTGTTTCCACTTCGCCTGATCTCCTGCCTCATCTTTAATGATTTCCTGTAAAAAAGAATACTCCTCTTCTTCCGAGTTCTGCTTTTGCTCTAATGGTTCTTTCTCATCTTTCATGCGTACACGCAGGCTCCTTTACAAACCTTATATTCAACAAAGAAGATATTTACAGTATACCTTATCCCTCTGCCTTCGGCAACGAGAAAATGAACTCGGTACCGACACCTTCTGTACTGACTACATTAATATTTTCACCGTGAGCCTGTATCGCCTCTTTGACAATTGCAAGCCCAAGGCCAGTTCCTTTTTTATCTTTTCCACGGGACAGATCGGATTTATAAAATCTCTCCCAGATCTTATTCAGTGCATTTCTCGGAATTCCAATTCCATAATCTTTGACCGACGTGTAGATCTTATCCCCACGTTCGGTCGTTTCAATCGTAATGATTGAATCCTGGTCACTGAATTTGATCGCATTATCAAGCAAATTGTAGAGCACTTGCTGAATCTTTCGTTTATCTGCTACTACTTTCAAATGCTTTCTGGCAAAGACCAGCTCAATAGAAATCTTTTTCTGCGTGCAACGTCCCTCAAAGGAGGCTGCCACATTTTTAATCATTTCATGAATGTCAAATGGAACTTTATCCAGTAATAAATTCTTCGTATCGAATTCATTCAACGTAAGGAGATCCTTGGTCAGATCGGTCAGTCTCTCTGTCTCAAATAAAATAATATTCAGATATTTCCCCTGCATTTCCGGCGGGATTGTCCCATCTGCAATTGCCTCTACATACCCTTTGATCGATGTTAAAGGAGAGCGGAAATCATGTGACACATTTGCCACAAATTTCTTCTGATAATCCTCCATATCCCGAAGCTGGGAAGACATGAAGTTCAGCGATGCTGACAGATAACCAATCTCATCTTCTGTGTTCACAGGAATCTCATAGTCCAGATTACCGGACGCATATTGTTTCGCTGCCTCGGTTATCTTGCAGAGCGGTCTGTACACGATAAACTGAATTCCAAGCAAAATGGAAAATGACAACAGATAGATGACTGCAAGTGTGATATACGCTGCATTCATTAACGTAATCTGTAATTGTCCAATCTGAGTCATGCTTTTGTGTATCAGCAGATACCCTTGTGTGGAATATCCATGTACAACCGGTGCAATGACTGTGATCATATCTTCTTTAAAATAATCGTGATATGTTCCGACTTCATACTTTGCGCTGCCAATTTCTGCCGGGTTAAAATCTTCAATCGCAGTCGGTGCTGTCGGATATCCGTCGGAATGTGCGGAAGTGATCATATTACCTTCCCGGTCTACGAACCAGACTGCCCCGTCCAGATGCGCTTCCATTCCAACAAGTTGTGTATGGACAGCACTTTCATCAATCTGTCCAAGGAAATAATGTGGCAAATACTCATTTGCCACCAGGTTCGCTTCCTGATAAACATCCGCAGCCAGATCCCGTTCAAGAGGTTCTTCTGTCAATGTTCTTGTAAGCGTTGCTACTGTGAACAAACTCATGAACCCGAAAATCATATATATGATGATAAATTTTAAATACAATGTACTTTTCATACAATGCCTCTTCTATGTGGTTTCCTGATCTGTTACTTTACTTCAAACTTGTATCCAATGCCCCATACGGTGGCAAGTTTCCAGCCATTATGATCTTTGATCTTCTCGCGCAAACGCTTAATATGCACATCAACAGTACGGGTATCTCCAATATACTCATATCCCCAGATTTGATCCAAAAGCTGCTCTCTTGTAAACACCTGATTTGGCGAAGATGCCAGGAAGTAAAGAAGCTCCAGCTCTTTCGGCGGCATCTCCACATTCTGCCCATCGACCAGAACAGAATAATTCGTCAGATTGATCTCGATTCCCGGGTATTCCACACATTTTCCCTTATCTACTGCAGGAACCTCTGGTTTCGGCACTGCCTGATAACGGCGGAGCACTGCTTTTACGCGCGCCACAAGCTCTTTTGAATCAAATGGCTTCATAATATAGTCATCGGCTCCAAGCTCCAGACCAAGTACTTTATCAAAAACCTCCCCTTTTGCGGAAAGCATGATAATCGGTGTATTTGCCCGCGCACGGATCTCGCGACAGACCTGATACCCGTCAATGCCCGGAAGCATCAGATCTAAAAGTACCAGATTCGGGTGATAGGTGTCGAATGCTACAAGCGCCTTCTCCCCGTCATGAACCATCATCGTGTCAAAACATTCTTTTGCAAGATACAAAGATACAAGCTCTGCAATTGCCTCATCGTCATCCACGATCAAAATTTTCTGTTTATTAACCATTATTTATTCTCCCTGATTTTTGCATTATTTCAGTTCTACAATCGTCACTCCGGCATCTCCTTCGCCAAATGCTCCTAATCTGTAAGATTTCACATGCTTCTGGCGTTTCAGATATTGGTGGATGCCCGCTCTTAAAGCTCCGGTTCCTTTTCCGTGTACCACGCGCACACTTGTCAAATGTGCCAAAGACGCATCGTCCAAATATTTATCCAGCTCTGCGACCGCCTCGTCAACGGTCTTTCCAAGCAGATTGATTTCCGGGCTTACGGACAAAGATTTGCCCATCTTCACCTTACCTTTACTTGTTCTTGCAGCAGTCTTTTTCAGATATGCCGGCTTCTCATCAACAATCTCCAGATCAGAAATGTGTACTTTTGAGCTAAGAATTCCCATCTGAACCATAAGGTTGCCTTTTGTATCTGGCAGTGAATGCACTGTTCCGGTCAGATTCATGCTCAGAACTTTAACCGTCTCGCCTAATTTAAAATCAGATGGCTTATACTGCTTCTTCGGCTTCTTCACTTCCTCTGTCATGCCCTCGCGTGTCTTCTCCATCTTCTTTCTCAGGCGCTCACGCTCTTTTTCCATCTCCGTTGCCGAAACATTGGCCTTTCCAAACTTATGAAAGTTACGCATTGTCTCATCTGCTGTCTCTTTGGCATCTGCCAGAATCGCATGTGCTTTTTCATTCGCTTCTCGTAAAATGCGGTCACGCTGTTCTTCCAGCTTTTCTTTCTTCTGCGCCGTCTCCTGCTTCAGAGCCTCCAGCTCACGGCGGTAAGCCGCAATCTCTTCCTGTTCTTTCGCGATGGTTCGTCTGCTGCTCTCCAGATCTGTCAGCAAGTCCTCAAAAGATTCGTCCTGCTCCGTCAAATGTGTCTTTGCTTCCTCGATGATATAGTCCGGAAGTCCCAGTTTTCCTGCAATTGCAAATGCATTACTCTTTCCTGGGATTCCAAGAAGCAGTCGATACGTCGGGCGAAGTGTCTCCACGTCGAACTCACAGCTCGCATTTTCTACCCCTGGTGTGGACAAGGCATAAACCTTTAATTCACTGTAATGCGTAGTCGCCATAGTACGGATTCCCTGACAATGCAAATGATTCAATATTGCTGTTGCCAGTGCCGCACCCTCAGTCGGGTCAGTTCCAGCTCCAAGCTCGTCAAAAAGTACAAGTGAATCTTCATCCACCTGCTTGATAAATGACACTACATTTGTCATATGTGATGAGAATGTACTTAAGTTCTGTTCAATGCTCTGCTCATCACCGATGTCTGCATAAACTTCACGGAATACACCCAGTTCAGAACGGTCCAGTGCCGGAATATGAAGACCGGCCTGTCCCATGAGCTGAAATAATCCAACGGTCTTAAGTGATACAGTCTTACCACCGGTGTTCGGTCCTGTCACAATCAGAAGATCAAAGTCCTCGCCCAGTGTCAGACTGATCGGAACGACTTTCTTCTTATCTAATAACGGATGTCTTCCCTCGCGGATACGGATCCTTCTCTCCTGATTGAACATCGGTTTTCTGGCATTCATATCCAATGCAAGAGCTCCTCTTGCAAATATAAAATCAAGCTCTGTCAATGTTGCATAGTCCGTACGGATTTCAGAAACATATTCTGCTGCGTCTGCACTCAACCTGGCAAGAATGACCTGAATTTCTTCCTGTTCCTTTCCATATAATTCTTTCAGATCATTATTCAGCTTTACAACTGCCATCGGCTCGATAAATAAAGTAGAACCTGTTGATGACTGGTCATGGATCATTCCCGGGACCTGACCACGGTATTCGGCCTTGACCGGGATACAGTAACGATCCCCACGCATCGTAATAATCGGATCCTGCAAATATGTGCGGAGTGAACCATTCACCATGGAAGACAATGTTGCATGAACCTTATCATTAATCTGCCCCATAGCACGACGGATTCTCTTAAGCTCCGGACTTGCATCATCACTAATCTCATCTTCTGCCGGAATACATCTGCGGATTTCCGTGGACAAAATAGATACAGGAACAAGCTGTTCAAAGTATCCGTCCAATATATCCTGCATATCATCTGCATTGTCATGGCGCCCGTAATTCTTCACATGTCCTGCAGTCTCCAGAACCTTACATATGCGAAGTAACTCCCCACTTCCAAGTGTTCCTCCGATTTCCAGACGCATCATAGATTCACTTACCGGACTACAGCCTCCAAAAGATGGACGTCCTTTCTTTATGATCCGTGTAAATGCTGCGGCCGTTTCTTCCTGCATTCTCTCAATTTCAGAGATTTCCGTCTTTGGTTTTAATTTTCTGCAACGCTCCTGGCCTCCAAAAGAACCTGCGTGCTCTGTCAGTTTTTCAATTATTTTATTGTATTCTAATTTGTATAAAGATTTCTTATTCATCATATTCACCTAGCATTTATTTTACCCTATTTGCGTCCCATTGAAAAGAGCAAAGCGCAAAAGAAAATCCCTGCAAATGAAACTCATCTGCAAGGATTTCCCTGTCTATTCACACATTTATTCACACATAAGATTATTTTACATCATATAACTTAAATCTAAGTCATACATTTTCCAGACTAGCACCCGCCACAGCCGCCGCAGCCACTCTGACTATTACTATTCTTTGGATTATGACAGGAGTGTGGACAATTGGCACACCCACAATCACATCCGATAAATGTACCACTTCTCTTCTTCTTTTGTATCATGCCTCTTATGATCCATGCTACAATCGCAATGATTACAAGTGCTACAATCATTGTAGATAAAATACTTGTCTGTGCTGCCAATGCCATCATAAAATCTCCTTCTTTCTGCTTATTTAGAAGCTGCTTTTACACTTGAAACGGTGTTAGCGTTAAGTGATGTACTCTCTTTGTAAGGACAGAACAGCATGTAAAGGAAACCGATCAGAATTACGATTGCTGCTACTGTTCCGATACCGAATCCGCCACCTGTGAAGAGTGTACCAAACTGGAAGATACAAAGAGCTACGAGGTAAGCAAGTAAGCATTGATATCCGATTGCGAACCAGAACCATTTTGTGTTGTTCATCTCTCTTTTAATAGCTCCCATTGCTGCGAAGCATGGTGCACACAGAAGGTTGAATACAAGGAATGAGTAAGCTGCGATCTGTGACATGCTGCTTGCAAGTGTTCCCCAGATTTCCTGTCCGTCTTCTGCAACTTCTGCAAATCCGAAGAGCTGTCCGAATGTACCTACAACGTTTTCTTTCGCTACAAGTCCTGTAATAGCTGCTACAGTCATCTTCCAATCTCCCCATCCGAGTGGTGTGAAGATCCAGGAAATCAAGTTACCGATCTTAGCAAGAATACACTCTGCCTGTGCTGCCTCCATAGCTGCTCCCTCAAGTCCATCGAAGTTCAGCATTCCGAATCCAGCATCTGTCCAACCGAAGTTCAATAAGAACCAAACAACGATTGTTGATAATGTAATAATTGTACCAGCTTTTTTGATAAATGACCAGCCACGTTCCCACATACTTCTAAGAACGTTGCCAACAGTTGGCATATGATATGCAGGAAGCTCCATAACAAATGGTGCCGGATCTCCTGCGAACATCTTTGTCTTTTTCAGGATGATACCAGAGCAGATGATTGCTGCGATACCAACAAAGTAAGCACTTGGTGCTACCCATGAAGCGCCATCGAAAAGTGCTCCGGCGATCAGGGCGATAATTGGAAGTTTCGCTCCGCAAGGGATAAATGTTGTTGTCATAACAGTCATCTTACGGTCACGGTCATTCTCGATTGTACGGGAAGCCATAACTCCAGGAACTCCACAGCCTGTTCCGATCAGCATCGGGATAAATGATTTTCCGGAAAGTCCGAACTTACGGAAAATACGGTCCATGATGAATGCGATACGTGCCATGTATCCGCAAGACTCAAGGAATGCAAGGAAAATAAATAATACAAGCATCTGAGGTACGAATCCAAGTACAGCACCAACTCCGGAGATAACTCCGTCTACAATCAGACCTGTTAACCAGTCCGCACATCCGATTCCTTCAAAGAAGCTCTGAGCTGCCGGAATAATCCACTCACCAAACAATGTATCATTTGTCCAGTCTGTCAATATGGAACCTACTGTTGTTACAGACACATAATATACAAGCCACATAACTGCTGCAAAGATTGGAAGTGCAAGCCATCTGTTTGTTACGATGCGGTCAATCTTATCAGATGTTGTCAGTTCCTGTGTTTTATTCTTCTTTAAGCAGTCTCCGATAATAGAACCAATGAAACTGTATCTCTCATTTGTGATGATACTCTCTGCATCGTCATCCATCTCTTTCTCTGCACGAGCAATGATATCTTCAACGTCCGGTGCATTTTTCATAGCGTCTTTGATCTTATCGTCACGCTCAAATAATTTGATCGCGTAAAATCTTTTCTGCTCTTCCGGAATTTCATATCCAAGTCTGCCTTCAATCTCATTCAGGTAGTTCTCAACTTCCGGTGCGAACTCATGCACAGATTCCTGTCCGGCTTTCTGTCCGGCGTGCTTTACTGCTCTTGAAGCTGCATCTTTGATTCCATCACCTTTCAGAGCAGAAATTGTTACAACTTCACAGCCAAGCTTCTCAGCAAGTTTCTTTGTGTTGATCTCATCACCATTCTTGCGTACAATATCCATCATGTTAATTGCCATAACAACCGGGATACCAAGCTCAAGTAACTGAGTTGTAAGGTATAAGTTACGCTCCAGGTTTGTTCCGTCTACGATATTCAGGATTGCATCCGGACGCTCTGTGATCAGATAATTTCTGGCTACAACTTCCTCCAATGTATATGGTGATAAAGAATAGATACCTGGAAGGTCCATAATTACAACTTCTTTGTCTTCCTTCCATTTTCCTTCTTTTTTCTCAACAGTAACTCCAGGCCAGTTACCAACGAACTGATTGGAACCTGTCAAAGCATTGAAAAGTGTTGTCTTACCACTATTCGGGTTTCCGGCAAGTGCTATCTTCACTCCCATTTTTTACATCCTCCTGTTTTACTCTCTAATTAATTATTTAACTTCGATCATCTCTGCGTCTGCTTTTCTCAGAGACAATTCATATCCACGTACAGTAACTTCCACCGGATCACCAAGTGGTGCTACTTTACGGACATAAATGCTGGTTCCTTTTGTGATTCCCATATCCATAATTCTTCTTTTTGTAGCTCCCTCTCCATGAAGCTTTACTACGGATACTGTCTGATCAACTTTCACATCTCTTAAAGTCATTCTCCCGTTCCTCCTAGACCATTATTTTATTAGCAATTCCTTTGCTGACTGCAACTCGTGATTCTTTGATCTGGGCAATTATGTTACCCTCGTTACTGGAAATAACTTTCACCTCACTTCCAGCTACGAATCCGAGATTCTCCAGGAATCTTTTTGTTTCTTCATTTCCACCTACCCGGACGATAGATGCACTTTCGCCTGGATTTAACATCGTTAACGGCATCATAATCCACTCCTTCTCCTCGCTAAATTCTCACAACCATCTCTTTATGGATCAGTTCCATATCTTCCAACAGTTGCACAGTACGATACACAGTTGCAATTCCGACTTTGTCATCCTGCTTCTTTGCCGCATAATAAATCTCCTTACAAGAGGAGTATTCATTATTCAATATAATGTGTAAAAGAAGCTTTCTCTGTTCGGTAATCCGATAGCCAGCTTTCTTTAATTGATTTAATACTTCTTGAAATCTCTCTTCTTGGCTCATATATATTACCTCGCACGATTTGAAACTGATTATCATTTCCATCGCTTATTATATTGTTAATGATAATCATTGTCAATAATGTTTTATCAAAAAAGTTTGTCTTGACTATCTTTTTATGTTTTTTATTAATTGTTCATACATCATTTCTATTTTTTTTGCATAATGCACTTCAGGCTGCTCCAGCACGGGCAGCCTAAAGGTATTATACAAAAAAGTACCACCGCACGAATTCGTGCGGCGGTACTTTCATTCAAAACTCTTACGCAAGTCTTATTCTTCTGTTGTAAATTCATTTTCTTCTAACAGATCATCGTCTGAAAAATCTGTATCCAGAATATCTAAATCGTCATCATCATCTAATCCTTCTTCAAAGAACAGATCGTCATCCATAGATAACTCACTATTCAGTCTGATATCACGATACTTTCTCATACCTGTACCAGCCGGGATATGTTTTCCGATGATTACGTTCTCTTTCAGACCTACCAGCGGATCGATCTTTCCTTTGATTGCTGCCTCTGTCAGAACCTTTGTTGTCTCCTGGAAAGAAGCGGCTGACAGGAAGGAATTGGTTGCAAGAGAAGCCTTCGTAATACCCATGATGATCGGCTCTCCGATTGCAGGCTCTTTTCCTTCTGCCTCCAGTACCTCATTCACATCCTCGAACTCAAGTCTGTCTACATTTGTTCCCGGAAGGAACTCTGTATCTCCAGACTCCTCGATACGGATCTTCTTAAGCATCTGGCGAACGATAACCTCGATATGCTTATCGTTGATCTCAACACCCTGCAGACGGTAAACTCTCTGTACCTCCTGGATCATGTAATCCTGAACTGCACGGATGCCTTTAATTCTTAAGATATCATGCGGATTAATACTACCTTCAGTCAGCTCATCACCGGCCTCAAGTTCCGCTCCGTCTGCTACCTTAATACGTGATCCATAAGGAATCAGATATGCTTTTGATTCACCTGTCTCATGATTTGTTACGATAATCTCACGTTTCTTCTTCGTGTCGTTCAAATTCGCAGTTCCTGCAATCTCTGTGATGATCGCAAGTCCCTTAGGCTTTCTTGCCTCAAAAAGCTCCTCAACACGAGGAAGTCCCTGTGTGATATCTCCACCGGCAACTCCACCATTATGGAATGTTCTCATTGTAAGCTGTGTACCAGGCTCTCCGATTGACTGAGCAGCAATAATTCCGACAGCCTCTCCAACCTGTACCGGCTCACCTGTTGCCATGTTGGCTCCATAACATTTTGCACATACGCCACTGTGTGAGCGACATGTAAGGATTGTACGGATCTTAATCTGTGTTAATGGTTCTCCGTTCTCATTTACACCCTTCTTGCAGATCAGTTCTGCACGTTTTGGTGTTACCATATGGTTCTTCTTAACAAGAACATTGCCATCTTTATCTACAATGTCATAGCACAGGTAACGTCCTGTAATACGCTCCTGAAGACTTTCGATTTCTTCTTTTCCATCCATGAATGCTTTTACAAAGATTCCAGGAATCGGTGCATCTTTCTTTGCACAGTCTACTTCATGAATGATCAGCTCCTGAGATACGTCAACAAGACGTCTTGTCAGATATCCTGAATCGGCTGTACGAAGAGCTGTATCAGACATACCTTTACGTGCTCCATGGGCAGACATGAAATACTCCAGTACGTCAAGTCCTTCACGGAAGTTTGAAGTGATAGGCAACTCGATTGTATGACCAGTTGTATCAGCCATCAATCCACGCATACCTGCAAGCTGTTTGATCTGTTTGTCAGATCCACGGGCTCCTGAATCAGCCATCATGAAGATGTTATTGTATTTATCAAGACCAGAAAGCAGTGCCTCTGTCAGTTTGTCGTCAGTTGCCTTCCATGTCTCTACAACTTCTTTGTAACGCTCCTCCTCTGTGATGAGACCACGTTTGAAGTTCTTAGTGATGCGGTCTACAGTATCCTGTGCCTGCTGGATCATCTGTGGTTTCTGCGGAGGTACCGTCATATCGGAAATAGATACGGTCATGGCAGCTCTTGTAGAATATTTATATCCAATTGCTTTTACAGCATCCAGAACTTCTGCTGTTGCAGTTGCTCCGTGTGTATTGATAACCTTCTCAAGGATCTGCTTTAACTGTTTCTTTCCTACGTGGAAATCAATCTCCAGAAGAAGTTTGTTCTCCTCTTTTTCACGATCAACGAATCCAAGATCCTGTGGGATGATCTCGTTGAAAATGAAACGTCCAAGTGTGGACTCTACAATTCCTGTGATTTCTTCTCCACCTGGCATTGTCTTTGTCACACGTACTTTAATCTTAGAGTGAAGTGTGATTGCCTGATTCTCATAAGCAAGGATTGCTTCATTTACACTCTTGAAAATCTTACCTTCTCCTGCTGCACCTGGTCTTTCCTGAGTCAGATAGTAAATACCAAGTACCATATCCTGTGAAGGAACGGCTACCGGACCACCATCAGATGGTTTCAGGAGGTTGTTTGGTGAGAGCAGTAAGAATCTGCACTCAGCCTGTGCTTCTACGGAAAGCGGAAGATGGACAGCCATCTGGTCTCCATCGAAGTCGGCGTTAAACGCTGTACAAACAAGTGGATGAAGCTTGATAGCCTTACCTTCTACAAGGATCGGCTCAAATGCCTGAATACCAAGTCTGTGCAGTGTAGGTGCACGGTTCAACATAACCGGATGCTCTTTGATGACATCCTCAAGGACGTCCCAAACCTCTGGCTGAAGTCTCTCAACCATCTTTTTAGCATTTTTAATGTTGTGTGCAGTTCCGTTCTGAACAAGCTCTTTCATAACAAATGGCTTGAACAGCTCAATTGCCATCTCTTTCGGCAGACCACACTGGTAAATCTTAAGTTCCGGTCCTACAACGATAACGGAACGTCCAGAGTAGTCAACACGCTTACCAAGCAGGTTCTGACGGAAACGTCCGGATTTACCTTTCAGCATATCGGACAGAGATTTCAGTGCACGGTTTCCAGGTCCTGTTACCGGACGGCCGCGACGACCGTTGTCAATCAGGGCATCTACCGCTTCCTGAAGCATTCTCTTTTCATTTCTTACGATAATATCTGGAGCGCCTAACTCAAGAAGGCGTTTCAGACGGTTATTTCTATTGATAATTCTTCTGTACAGATCATTCAGGTCAGATGTTGCAAAACGTCCACCATCAAGCTGTACCATTGGACGAAGATCTGGCGGGATAACCGGAACATTTGTCATGATCATCCATTCCGGTTTGTTTCCAGACTCACGGAAAGCTTCTACAACTTCCAGACGTTTTACGATTCTTGCACGTTTCTGTCCGGTAGCGCCTTTGAGGCCTTCTGTCAGATCTTCGTATTCTTTTTCAAGGTCGATTGCCTGAAGAAGCTCTAAGATAGATTCAGCTCCCATTCCAACACGGAAACCTTTTCCCCAGGATTCTCTTGCTTCCTGATACTCCTGCTCAGACAGAACCTGCTTATACTGCAGGTCTGTCTCGCCTTTATCAAGTACGATATAAGAAGAAAAATATAATACTTTCTCCAGTGTTCTAGGAGACAAGTCAAGGATCAATCCCATACGGCTTGGGATTCCTTTAAAGTACCAGATATGAGATACTGGGGCTGCCAGGGCAATATGACCCATACGTTCACGACGTACACTTGCCTTAGTAACCTCTACACCACAACGGTCACAAACAACACCTTTATAACGGATTTTTTTGTATTTACCGCAGTGACACTCCCAGTCTTTGCTTGGTCCAAAAATTCTTTCACAGAACAGACCATCTCTCTCTGGTTTTAAGGTTCTATAGTTAATAGTCTCAGGCTTTGTTACTTCGCCTTTTGACCACTCCAGAATCTTTTCAGGTGATGCCAACCCGATTTTGATTGCATCAAAAGTCATTGGCTGATATGATTGTTCTTTACTATTTTCTGGCATACAGGCACCCCTTTCTATTCATCATCTGACATGTCATCATAGTCATCAAAACTATCGTCGTCATAATCTGAATCGTAATCGTCTTCGTCCTCTTCCAGTTCCTCATTTACAAGTTCCTCTCCCTGGAACTCCTGAGTTGTATAACCGTGTTTGCCGAAGTCTTCCTCATCACGACGATATTTTCCATCTCCTTCGATCAGTGAGCGGAAGCTGGTCTCTCCCATATCGGAAGTTTCCATAATCTCCACCTCTGTATTGTCATCACGAAGTACACGAACATCCAGTCCGAGAGACTGAAGCTCTTTCAGAAGTACTTTGAATGACTCCGGAATACCTGGTTCCGGAATGTTCTCGCCCTTGATGATCGCCTCGTATGTCTTCACACGACCGATTACATCGTCAGACTTCACAGTCAGGATCTCCTGCAATGTGTAAGATGCGCCATAGGCCTCAAGAGCCCATACCTCCATCTCTCCAAAACGCTGTCCACCAAACTGTGCTTTACCACCTAATGGCTGCTGTGTTACCAGTGAGTAAGGACCTGTTGAACGTGCATGGATCTTATCATCAACCAGGTGATGCAGTTTCAGATAATGCATGTGTCCGATTGTTACCGGGCTGTCAAAATACTCTCCTGTTCTTCCGTCACGAAGACGAACTTTACCATCTCGTGAAATCGGAACACCTTTCCAGAGTTTTCTGTGATCTCTGTTCTCATACAGATAATCCAGAACTTCCGGAAGCAGCTCTTCTTTATGTTTCTTTTCAAACTCTTCCCAGCTTAAGTTGACATAGTCATTTGCCAGATCAAGAGTATCCATAATATCTATCTCGTTCGCACCATCAAATACAGGTGTAGAAATGTTGAATCCAAGTGCTTTTGCTGCCAGAGACAGGTGAATCTCAAGGACCTGTCCGATATTCATACGTGAAGGCACACCCAGCGGGTTCAACACGATATCAAGCGGACGGCCATTTGGCAGGAACGGCATATCTTCTACTGGAAGTACACGGGAAACGACACCCTTGTTACCATGACGTCCGGCCATCTTATCACCAACAGAGATTTTTCTCTTTTGAGCGATATAGATACGAACAGACTGGTTCACTCCCGGTGACATCTCGTCGCCGTTGCTTCTTGTAAATACCTTGGCATCTACTACGATACCGTACTCACCATGAGGTACTTTCAGAGATGTATCTCTGACCTCACGTGCTTTCTCACCGAAGATTGCACGAAGCAGTCTCTCCTCGGCTGTCAGCTCTGTCTCTCCCTTAGGAGTAACTTTACCAACAAGAATATCTCCGGCACGGACCTCAGCACCGACGCGGATAATTCCTCTGTCATCCAGATTCTTAAGCGCATCATCACCGACACCCGGGATATCACGAGTGATTTCCTCTGGTCCAAGCTTGGTGTCACGGGCTTCTGCCTCATATTCCTCAATATGGATAGATGTATATACATCATCCTGAACAAGTCTCTCACTTAAGAGAACCGCATCCTCGTAGTTGTAACCTTCCCAGGTCATGAATCCGATCAGCGGGTTCTTTCCTAATGCAAGCTCACCATTAGATGTAGACGGACCGTCAGCGATCACATCGCCTTTCTCCACTCTGTCACCCTTGAACACAATTGCTCTTTGATTGTAGCAGTTGCTCTGGTTGCTTCGAAGGAATTTTGTAAGTTTATATTTTTTCAGTTTTCCATCATCCTGGCGGATCTGGATTTCTGCTGATGTTGAACGCTCAACAACTCCTGCTTCCTCAGCGACTACACATACTCCTGAGTCAACAGCAGCTTTTTCTTCCATACCTGTTCCGACTACCGGTGCCTCTGTCATAAGAAGCGGTACTGCCTGACGCTGCATGTTGGATCCCATCAGCGCACGGTTAGCATCGTCATTCTGAAGGAATGGAATCAAAGCTGTAGCAACAGAGAATACCATCTTAGGAGATACGTCCATATAGTCAAATGCTTTTCTCTCATAAGCCTGAGTCTCTTCACGGTAACGACCGGATACGTTCTTATGAACAAAATGTCCTTCCTCATCCAGTGTCTCGTTGGCCTGTGCTACATGATAGTTATCCTCTTCATCCGCTGTCATATAAACAACTTCGTCTGTTACACGCGGATTCTCCGGATCGGAGTGGTCAATCTTACGATATGGAGCTTCAATAAATCCATACTCGTTAATTCTTGCATAACTTGCCAGTGAGTTGATCAGACCGATGTTAGGTCCCTCAGGCGTCTCGATAGGACACATTCTTCCATAGTGGGAATAATGTACATCTCGAACCTCGAATCCGGCACGGTCTCTTGAAAGACCACCAGGTCCTAAGGCAGACAGACGTCTCTTGTGAGTCAGCTCACCAAGCGGGTTGTTCTGATCCATGAACTGTGACAGCTGAGAAGATCCAAAGAATTCTTTTACCGCTGCAGTTACTGGCTTTATGTTAATCAGGGACTGTGGTGAAATTCCTTCCAGATCCTGAGTTGTCATTCTCTCTCTTACGACTCTTTCCATTCTGGACAGACCGATTCTGTACTGGTTCTGAAGAAGTTCTCCTACCGCACGGATACGTCTGTTACCCAAGTGGTCGATATCGTCATCATTACCAAGACCATACTCCAGATGCATATTGTAGTTAATAGAAGCCATGATATCTTCTTTTGTAATATGCTTCGGAATCAGATCATGGATATCTCTCTTGATAGCCGCTTTCAGCTCATCGATATCTCCTGCCGTTTCCTCAAGGAGATTTGCAAGTACCGGATAGTAAACAAGTTCTGTTACACCAACCTCTTCCGGATCAATGTCAACAACTTCCTTCAGATCTACCATCATATTAGAAAGAACTTTGACATTTCTCTCTTCTTCCGGTCTGTCGATCCATACATACGGAACAGCTCCGTTCTGGATCCGATCTGCAATTTCTCTTGTCACCTTTGTTCCAGCCTCAGCGATCACCTCGCCTGTAATCGGGCTTACTGCATCCTCCGCAAGAACATGTCCTGAAATACGGTTCTTGAGAAGGAGCTTTTTATTGAATTTATAACGTCCTACTTTCGCCAGATCATAACGTCTTGGGTCGAAGAACATACTTGTGATCAAACTTTCTGCACTGTCAACGGCAAGCGGCTCACCCGGACGGATCTTCTTATATAATTCAAGAAGTCCTTCCTGATAGTTTGTTGCAGCATCTTTCTCAAAACTTGCCATAATCTTCGGTTCTTCACCAAAGAGTTCAATGATCTCCGGATTTGTACCGATTCCAAGAGCACGAATAAGTACTGTGATCGGCACCTTTCTTGTTCTATCTACTCTAACATAAAAAACGTCATTGGAATCTGTCTCATACTCCAGCCATGCACCACGGTTCGGAATGACAGTAGAGGAATAAAGCTTTTTACCCAGCTTATCATGTGCAATTGCATAATAAATACCAGGGGAACGTACCAGCTGACTTACGATTACACGCTCCGCACCATTAATTACAAATGTACCAGTACGTGTCATCAGCGGCAGATCTCCCATAAAGATCTCATGCTCGTTAATCTCATCCGTCTCTTTATTATGAAGTCTTACTCTGACTTTCAGCGGTGCTGCATAAGTTGCATCACGATCTCTGCACTCATCAATGCTGTATTTCACATCATCTTCACACAGTGTGAAATCAACAAGCTCCAGGCTTAATTTACCGCTATAATCTGTAATTGGGGAAATATCTTCAAATACTTCCTTCAATCCTGACTTAAGGAACCAATCATAAGAATCCTTCTGCACTTCAATCAGGTTCGGCATCTGAAGAACTTCTTTTTGTCTGGAATAACTCATTCGTGAGCTTTTTCCGCTTTTCATGGGACGAATTCTGTTCTTTTCCATATTGACGTTTCACTCTCCTCTTATTTTTTTTGTGGTCCGCAAAATGCCCTGTTATCGCAAAAACGACGAAAAAGAGCTTTGTGACTCAGTTTTTCGTGCAATATCATGGCATAACTTTCCACAATAGCGCATTTTTTACTATAGCACAAAGCCCTTTTTATTGTCAAGAGCAAAATCATATTTTTCCATATTATTTTCAATTGTACACTATTTTTCCCCAAAATGCAAACCCTCAGTTTAAAAGTTTAAATAAAAAATGGAAAAGGGGAGTTTAAACTTTTACTTCTGAGGGTTTGTTTTTATATCAGTATTTATCGATTTTTACTTTTCTGCCATGGTTTAAAAATCCGATCCAGCAGGAAGAATACAATTCCGATTCCAGCTGTAACAGGAATCCACCATATATCCATATTCTTTTCCGCCGCTATCCACGAGATTGCAATAAAGAAAAATGCAATTGGGAAAAATGTCTTTTTAATCATACGAATCACCTACTCAAACACTGTCTGTTCTTCAATCGTGGTCTTCAGAGAATCAAGCGCTTTCTGAACCATTTTCTTTCTTACTGTAAATTCTTCGTCTGCCGGCAATTCTGGATTTCCAGTCGGATACGGAATTCCGGTAGCCGGAATAATTCTGTTTGCACCTACTGCTTCCGAAATTGGAACAATCGAACAAATATGTGCCGTTGGGATTCCAAGACTCTCCAATGTCTTCGCCATCGTTGCACCGCAACGAGTACAGGTTCCTCAGTTGGAAGTCAGGATTGCTGCTGACACCTCGTTCTTTTTCATATCAGCCGCAATTTCCTCTGCAAATTTCTTGGCACTACTTACTGCTGTTGTATTTCCTACTGTCGAATACAATTTGCCAAATACTTCGCCGATTCCACCTTCTTTTTCAATAGCCCGAAGTGCATCAAGCGGAACAACTCTGTCCGGATCTTCCGTTGCATATACCGGATCATAACCACCATGAACTGTCATAAACTTATCTCCGGTAAGATCTGTAAGTTCCGCAATATCATATATTCCAAACTTATCCGGGTTTGCAGATGCAATATGGTCCGGGTTTCCCTTTGGCACAATTCCTCCAGATGTTACAAGCGCAATCTTTGCATGTTTTAAATCTGCCACTGCCGGGGCCGGATGTACTTTATTAAATACAGGCATCGGCAACTCTGTTGTAAATGGTTCGCCTTTCAGTTTTGCAACCATCATATCTACCGCACGAACTGCTCCTGTCTTTTCTGTGTGAACATTTACTCGAAAGCCCTGAGGAATATATCCTTCTTCCTCTGGGAATCCAATTTCTTCACCGGTCAGCATCTTTCTCGCAAGCTTTACCATAACAGGAATAACTTTTCTCATACCTGCTGCCGAAATCGGAGTTTCTACTATATATACTGTCTTATGGAACATTTCTGCTCCCGGGTTTTCCGGATAAAGACCGGTAAGTACCGGAATTTTATATTTTGCAGCCACTGCATCACAAATTGTTCCACACGCTAACCCATAACGACCTGCATTAAATCCAGGACCGGCAATAAACAGATCCGGTGTCTTTTCTTCTACTACTTTTAATATCTCTTCCAGAGCTTCATCCTGATGATCCGCGAAATAATTATCACCACAAACGATCGTTGCGACAACCTCGCCAATATCTTTCAGTGCCTCCTGCATTGCAACAGCTGGTCCGACACTTCCTTCTTTTACGATCGGCGTCTGGTCTGCCGCCTCTTCTCCACCAATCTGTCCGTAAAATTGATTTATATAATAAACGATTTTCTTCATGTCGCACCTCCTATCTTAATTTTGTCATCATATGCTCATATCCCATTTCACAACAGGATCCCATAATTGCCGCGATTTCTACTGACACTGTTCCATCTGCATTGATACTCTCAGAATTTCCACCGGTAATGATTCTTACATTTTCCTGGTTTCCTATTACTTTATCCATCTTCGGCAAAGTAACAAACTGATTACCATTTCCATTCGTTACAACTGCATCGGCTTCAGGTGTCACATCCGCAAGTCCCTGAGAAGACCCATCTCTTCCGCAATACTCATCTGTAACAAGAACTGTCTTAATTCCCTTGTGTTCATGAAATTTGCAGTTGAGCATCAAATCCGTCTCTGGATTTCCTCCTCCTTCTTCACTTACAATAACTCCATCTACTCCCAGAAGTTCTGACAGATTACTTGTATAATAGGCTGCCCGCTTCTTTTCATTTAACATTGCACTTTCATTACTCAAAAGCACTCCTACAAAACAAATATCTTTTCCATGTCTACGAAGAAGATCTAACACAATCGGATTATTCTCATGATGGATTGTTGCATTCTTATGTCCCGGTGCCGCACAATTCCCACTCACAATTGCACCGTCTAGAATTTCAAGCGGATCAATCATGGTCGAAAGAATGCCTTTTACATTTAATCCATAAACATAAGTATCATGCATCAACCCCTGGCACTGAACCATATCCACATAGGCAACCTTTGGAAGATTCGGATATTTTACACCCATTTCCAGTATGGACTCATGCTCAAATGTTTCCGTCTCATCTGGTTCAAGATTTAATGTCTGCTTTGCCATATAGGCTGCTGTTTTAAGTCCTGCAATTCGTACTGTTGCCTCATGTACATGTTTGTGAAGATCTGGTACCGGTGTAATCAGTGGCACCAAAATGTTCATTTTTGAAAAGCTGTTAAAATCAGCTCCTGGTCCGGACATGTCTATAATCCCTTCCTGGAATGCTACAATCTGTCCGGAAGTTGCCACACAGCAAGTTTCAAGTACATTTGTTTCTCCATTGCCTACAGTCTCAACACTTCCAACATATCCTGGAAATATCTGTCCAGTTCCACTTTGTTTATAACGCGGCTGGATTACATCTTTAATCGGAATAATTCTTACCGATTCTCCAGGTCTTGCGATATCAAAATCCACAGCTGCGATATTGCTGTCTTCCATCAGATATTCTGCCAGTTCTCTTTTACATATATAGAGTACTCCGTCTTTATAACTACTCTCATCTGCAAACTGAATATCTTTGACATAAAATTTATTCAACGTCAGTTTCATATTGCTTCCTCCCAATCTTCTTTCTTAAGCTCCAGCGATTTCCAATGCCCGTTCCGTAATAGACAAGTCAATCAACTGAAAATCATTTTTTGCTTTGTCATCCCACCTTTGATAAATTGGAATCTCCCGAATCTCATACAATCTTTCCGCATAAGCAATAGCTTGTTCAATCAAAATTTGGGATTCCGCATCCACACAGCCTCTGCTTTTTGATAAAAAAACCGTTTTATACGGAGTAATATCCGGCCGCACACTACTTGTCAGCGGGTGGCTAAGCAGGCGGTAACCTTTGGCGGTCTCACCGGCAACCATCTGAAATAATTTCAGAACATCCACATCATAATATTCATTTTCTGCATAATTTTTTTCTACGACCGCCGGATTATTTGTAATGATTCGAAAGGATTCCAACATGTCCGCTCCTCCTGTTCCAAAATATTTTTATTTTGTAAGATTCTGTACCATATCAACTGCTTCCTGTCCATAAAGCTCTGTCAGCTTCGGCCATACTTCTTTCTGACATCTCTCATAGAAAGCATCTAACTCTTCATCTGTAAAATTAATGATCTGAACACCATAATCTTCTAGCTTCTGTTCATATTCTTCTGTCTGGGTCGGCGCTTCTTTCCATCTTTCGTCTTCCAGATGATTTGCTGCTGTCTGTAATACTTCCTGCTGTTTTTTAGACATTTCATTCCATTTATCCATATTAATGTAGAGATACCATACTTCAAAATGGTCATTATACGGAAGATAATACTTTGCCACATCCCTGTAACTGCTATAATAGCCTTCAGCACCAGAACCAATCATTCCATCGATAACACCTGTCTGCAACGATGTAAAACAATCATTCAACGCCATTGGTGTTGCAATATATCCAAGCATTGTTGTTACAAGCTCAGGTCCTTTCATTGTCTGGCAGCGAACTTTGATTCCCTGATTTTTCATAGATGCCGGATTATCAACTTCTTTATTCATGATAGCGCCACCAAAATAAAGCGGATATACGGATAGCAGCTTTATATTCTGATCTGCCAGATGATCTGCGATCGTAGCTGTGAATTCACTGTCTCTATTAAAAATCTTATAAGCATCATCCCAGTTGGAACAAATATACGGTGCACTTGTGATTCCAAGATATTTATCCACACTTGTTCCAAGTGTCGCAAACTGCATTTCCACATCTCCGATACTTACCAGTTCTTGTACTGTTGTGTAATCTCCAAGCTGTGCTGCCGGGTATACCCAGACTTCCAGAGAATCATCTGCTGCATTTACTTCATCCGCAAATTTATTAATATCCACATCTGCGACGGAACCTTCTGCACGGTAATGGCTCAGTTTTAAGAAGAAATTCTGCTCACCATTCTGATTTGTCTTGTTTCCACACGCTGCCAGTCCCGCTGTCATTCCAAGAACTAACGAAATTGCAATTAACCGTTTTCTCATTTTCATCTGAAGCACCTCCTCTAAACACTGAATCCGCACATTCTAGGAATTGCAAGTGCAAGATCCGGAATATATGTTGTAAGAAATACAACCGGCACATAACCAAGAATTAAAAATGTCATAGTCGGTTTTAAGATTTCATGAAATTCCGCTTTTCCTATTCGCATTCCAAGGTAAAGAATACTTGCATATGGTGGTGTAACTCCTCCCATTGCCAGGTTTACGCCCATGATTACCGCAAAATGTACCGGGCTGACTCCAAGCTGTGTCATGACTGGCATCAGAAGCGGTGCACAAATCAGGACACCTGTTGTATCGTTTACAATCATTCCAACGAGGAAAAGGAAAATATCAATAATAAAAAGTAACAGATATTTGTTTGTTGTAATTCCCATCAGAAGGTCGAGTACCAGTGACGGAACTCTGTAAATAGTAAATACACGGCTGAGCATCAGACAACATACGATCATGACCATGATAGAACCAATTGTACTGGATGCTTCTTTTGTCATCTGAAGGAATCCTTTAATTGTACAGGCTTTATATACCCAGATTCCTACAGGAATCGCGTAAATTGCACTTACCGCTGCCGCTTCAGTTGCTGTGAATACACCACCGTAAATACCACCAAGGATAATCAGTGGCATAATCAGTGCCGGAATCGCCTTAAATGTCTTGGAACCTACATTTTTCAGATATTCATCGGCTGGCTTTTTCTCCAGTACTTTTAAATCAAACTTTTTGCTCCAGATTACATGTATTACGATAAATAACGCCGTAATCAAAAGTCCAGGTCCTAATGTAGAAAGGAAACATGCAAGAATTGATGTCTCTGTAACCCATCCGAACATAATCATGACTACACTTGGCGGGATCAGAAGTCCAAGTACGGAAGATACTGTAACAAGTGCTGTCGCATAACCTCTTTCATATCCCTGTTCTTCCATTCTAGGAATCATGATAGGACCAGTTGCTGCAACTCCTGTAAATCCACTACCAGAAATCGCTCCCATAACTGCGCATACAACAATTGCTACTGTTCCAAGTCCGGATTTGATATGTCCGATAAATGAATCCGCACAATCCAGAAGCCGCTTGGCTATACCACTGCCGCCCATATACGTTCCGGCTAGAATAAATAGCGGGCTGGCAAGAAGAACGGTTCCGGTTGACTGGGAGAACACCCACACAAGCATTGTTTTCATGGATACATTTCCAAATGCACTTAAGAACATCAGCGCTCCCAAGAAACATACCGGAAGAGGAATACTCATCATAAGCAAAAATACAAGAAGTATTACATCCAGTAAAATAATAAGCAAAGCATTTTCCATCATAACCGCTACACCTCCTTCGTTCCTTCCACTTTTTTGTTATATGCTTTCAAATCTTTTGTAACCTGAATCACATCACGGATTGCATAAATCAGCATCAGCACAAAACCAACTGTCATTGCCAGGTTCGCGAAGAACAGTGGTGCATATGTAATATCTGCTACTTTCCAAGTCGTCAGTGAATAATAAAAATAATAGAAAGACCAATAAGTAATCCATGCAAGTATTACTACGCAGATAATCCGTTTTACAAGGTTAAATATAAGCATTGAATGTTCTTTTTTAATATAAAGAGTTAAAATTCCACATTCAATATGGCTTTTTTCATAAGAAGCATTGGCTCCACCGAGCATATACAGCCAGATGATTGGAAATACCATAACTTCTTCTACTCCCATCAAAGATGATTTAAAAACATAACGCATAACAACTTCATAGCCGATCATAGCAAGAAGCAACAGCGCCATCACGATCGATAAACCATATTGGAAATTCACAAAGTATTTTGCAATCTTTGCAATTCCTTTTTTCTCATCCATAAGCTACCTCCTTCATCCTTTATTGCCATGTTACTTTTGAAATGCATTTCATCATTCTTAAGATACGAATATAGTACATTTTTCTATTTATCATGTCAATATTCGCAGTCTTTTTATAGATTTTCTATATTATTTTTTCATTTTCCCTTTATTTTCAGGCCTTTTTAAGATTTTTATATTTTGTTAATTATCTAAATCATCATTTAACAATAATGATTTCTTCACAATAAGCGCGCTTGCATTTGAATTTACTCAAAATAAGTACTATAATCAATTGTGAAAAAAAACATAATCTTTGTAAAAATTTGATATTCTTTATATTTTCGGGAGGTTTTAAGTGAAAAACAGTATACAAAATCCAGAAAAAGGAATCGCACTGTATTATCAGGTCGAAAACTCGATTCGCGAAAAAATAGAAAACGGTGAATGGAAAGTCGGTCAGAAACTTCCGACAGAGCCAGAGCTCTGTCAGTTTTTCGGCGTCAGCCGCACAACCATCCGTCAGGCAGTCGACAGTCTTGTCTCTGCCGGTCTATTGGCAAAAAAACAGGGCTCCGGTACATACGTTACCCAAGCCACAACAGCCAGAAACCACTTAAATTTTCAACCAAGCAATATTGTCTGCCAGTACATTTATTCTCCATTCCTGCAAAGCGATATGGAGCATTGTTACAAAAATCTTCTTCTGACCAATATCGCCCACATTACCATGCTGCACAAACAGCGACTTCTTGCCAAAGATGAGGCCCGTTCTCTTTTGCAGTTCATCATTCCGCTTATGGACATGCACCCACAGACAATCGGATATAATCCAGTAAATGAAGATTATCTATTAAATTTCGAGGAATATATTACTCGTAATCTCAGTGCAGAATTAAACGGCAAAATGCAAGTAGCACGTAGCCGCAACGACATGACTCCTACCATTCTTCGTATGAGTATCCGTGATGAGCTTCTTATACTCCTTGATCGTCTGCTTTATTTTATGCAACAATTAAGAACTCTTGCCGAACAAAACCAAGGAAAAATATTTACCGGCTATACCCACTGTATGCCAGCCCAGCCTATTACACTGGATTTTTATTTTCTTGCCATAGCAGAAGCAGTAGACCGAGATTTTAATCGAATTCTTTCTGCCTATCCGACATTGAACCAATCTCCTCTTGGTTCCTGTGCACTGGCTGGAACTTCATTTTCTATCGACCGCGAATATACCGCTTCACTTCTTGGATTTGATGGTATTATCGTCAATGCCCTGGATGCAGTTGCATCCAGAGATTACTTACTAGAGCTTGCCTCCCATTTTTCTACTCTGGGTTCAACACTTTCACGGTTTGCACAGGACCTTTATACCTGGTCATCCGCAGAATGCAGCTACCTCTCCATCTCTGATGCCTATTCCTGTTGCAGCAGCATTATGCCCCAAAAGAAAAATGCATTGTCTTTGGAACACATCCGAAGCAAAACATCTCATCTGACCAGCTCATATATGGATATACTTATGTGTTTAAAAGGCACCTCTTTCAGTCACTCTCGCGATCTATTTGAATGCATGACACCATACTGGCAGATGACAAATGAATTAAGGGGAATTTTAGAACTATTTATTGGGACATTGGACAACATAACATTCCACTATGACCGCATGGAAGTTTTTACTGCACACAACGATTCTGTCCTTACTGACATTGCTGATTTTCTTGTTCAGAAAGATCACATTTCTTTCCGAAGCGCACACAACATCATTTCTAACATTTCTAAAAGCCGTAACGGAATTGCAGATGCTCCGATCAGCCTACGTATTTTGAACAATGCAAGTATTAAAATTTCCGGCAAAAAGACTTCCCTTACCCATGAGGAACTGATGAAACTTCAGTCTCCAATCGTATCTATCCAGCGAAAACAAAGCTCCGGTTCACCGTCATCCCAGGCATGTCAGGCAATGCTGCAATCTGCACAGATTGCTTTACAAAAGGATACCGACCAGTTAAACACAATCCGAACATCATTGCGTGCTTCCAGGAATTACCGTCAAGAGCAGATTAATCAAATTTTAAACATAGATTAAATTCAAAAATTTGTCAGTGAAACATACTTTGTGTATTCGGTCAGAACCTTTTTTTGTTATATAATTGACATTAAAAAAGTGAGTATCGGGTTTTCCCTGTACTCACTTCTTTTCTATAATCTATTGTGTTACTTTTCTCTACTCTCATGCGAACATTTTCTATTGTTTTTTGTTGTATCCCGCTCGATAAGCTTCACGTCAAATACATTTTTCTTCTCGTAAGGTTCCCCATTCACAGCTTTGAGAATAATCTCTGCTGCCAGATGCCCCATCTCTTTAATCGGCTGATGTATAGTCGTCAGCTCTGGAATAAATAATTCGCCGAACCCGACATCATCGAATCCTACAAGCTGAACTTCCTGCGGTATTTTCTTTCCGTGTCTTGTGAACACCTTATATACCGACATTGCTACAATATCATTTCCCGCAACTACCCCGTCAACTTCCGGATACTTCTTAAGGATCTCTTCTGCTGCCCGAAGTCCACTCTCATAATTATAACAACAGTCCACACTCTGCTCTTTGAGATTGTATTTTTTACACACATCCAGATAACCTTCGTATCGTCTGCGCCCGCTGGAATAACCGGTCGGCTCTTTCATACAGACAATATTCTTGCAGCCACATTTTGCAAGATGTTCTGCCGCCATAAAACCGCCGCGGTAATTGTCTGACTCAATCAATGCATTTTCTTTAAATCCAACAAGCTTGCGGTCAACCAGGACGACCGGTATCGGACAGTCCGCCAACACTTTCCCTGTCTCTGTGCAGTTCGTCATCACAACGATTCCATCTGCCCGGAGTTGATTGAACATCTGAATGTTTACAGCCTCCTTCTCCTCGTCTCCACCCGAACTGCAAAGAAGAATCCGGTATCCATTCTGATATGCCGTATCTTCCACCGCTTTCGCAAGCTCACTAAAAAACGGATTTTCAATATCCGGCACGATCATCCCGATCATCTTCGATGACTTCTTATACAAAGCTCTCGCCAGTTCATTTGGTTGAAATCCTGTCTCCTTTATCGCTGCCTCCACGCGTTTTTTCTTCTCTTCATTTACATTTGCAGTTCCATTCATCACACGTGACACCGTTGCCGGAGATACTCCGGCAAGCTTTGCCACTTCTCTTATGCTAGTCAATGATCCGTTCCCCATTTTTCTTCTGTTTATTTCAATTCATTGGCAACTTCTTCTGCTGTCGGCATTCCTGTCTGTGCACCGAATTTCTCCGTGGAAAGGCTTGCCGCTACATTCGCATAAGTAAGAGCACTCTTCATATCATCACCTGCTGCAATTCTTACAGAAAATGCCCCATTCAGTGTATCTCCTGCTCCTGTCGTATCCACCACATTTGCCTTTCTTGCAGGTACTGTCAGCACTTCTCCATTTTTCAGACATGTAGACACTCCTCGGGATCCCTGTGTAATCACAAGCTTCTCCGGATACTTCTTCAAAAGATTTTCTGTACTCAACTCGTCTCCAAAGATCAGCACTGCTTCATGCTCATTTGGTGTCACATATGTAACTTTGTCGATGATATCCATCGGCACTTCTGCTGCCGGTGCCGGATTCAGTACGACTGGAATATTTTTTTCGTAACAAAACTCTGCAATATAATGAACTGTCTCAAGCGGAATCTCATGCTGAAGAACTACCATGTCATATTTCACCAGTTCACCTTTGATTCCATCTACATAAGCCTTGTCAACTTTCCCATTTGCTCCCGGAACAACAATAATTGTATTGTCACTCTCACCAACTGTAATCATCGCAATTCCTGTCGGCACGCCTTCCAGAACCTGGATATGCTCTGTCTTTACACCAACACGATTCAGATTGTCCAGCATTCTGCGTCCATTGTCATCATTACCAACGCAGCCGAACATCTCGACTTCAGCACCAAGCTTTGCCATAGCAACAGCCTGGTTTGCGCCTTTTCCACCTGGAATATAGCTTAAACTATCGCCCATCAATGTCTCACCCTTAAGTGGAATTCTCTCCGCTGTTACGGTCATGTCCGTGTTGATACTTCCTACAACTGCCAGTTTCATAACTCTTTCTCTCCTTTTCTTGTCTTTTTATTTATTCATGTCTTTTTCTCTTCTGTTTGTGAAACACGTTTCTGAAACCCGTTTCATTTATCTATATTATAGTAATAAAAAATACCGCCGTCAATTACATTGGGTAACTTCAGCGGTATTGCACACTTTTAGCAAAGTGTTTTTATGCAACTTGCATATTTTTTATTATTTTTCTTCTTGAGATGTTTTTATATACTCTTCTACTTCAGAATATATTGTTTCTGCTTCCTGATGTGACACATTTAATTCATCACTGATTTGATTGATAATCTGTTCTTTCTCTGCATGATACTTTTGAGCGGTCTTAACTATTCCAATCGCAATTCCATTTTCCCGACTTTCTTCTCGTTCCATCCTCATATGTTTTTCTTCATCATACTCAAATATGCTCACTCTTAACACCTCTGCTCTATTCTTCCTTAAAAACTCTGCAAGAATACCTTTTTTGATACATTCGTCAATTGCTTTTTCCACTGCTTCCGGGAATGGTATTTGCTGCTGATATTTGCGAACTGCATCCACAAATTTCACATATTGATATAATGTCGGACTTTTTTCTACCATTTCCTCATTATATCCAGGATTTATATTTATGAATCGGATCCTCAGTTCCAAATCCAGTTCTTCCGACTTACTTTCATAAGCATCGGATAAACGTAAAACACTCTGTTCCGGCATCTTGTCTGTTCCATTATAAAATACCACAAATCTCGGTTCGGGAATCTTAATTAACTTCCGTCCATACAGATTAT
>NZ_JAJCNB010000030.1:0-31664 GCF_020560825.1 Dorea sp. 210702-DFI.3.17 | reverse complement strand
AAAACTGCGCCACAGCCTTGGCAGGCCATCGCGCAGCGATTTTGTTCAATCGGGAGTTGTAGTAAAGGAGGTTTACAATGGGGTTTTGGATTTTTATGTTGATTATGGATTTGCTTCTTCCATTTACGATGATTGGTTTTGGAAGATATTTTATGAAAAAGGCTCCAAAGGAAATAAATTCAGTATTTGGATATCGGACTTCGATGTCTATGAAGAACAAAGACACATGGGAATTTGCTCATAAATATTGTGGTAAAGTCTGGTATGTCTGTGGAATGGTTATGTTGCCGATAACAGTAATATTCATGCTTTTAGTGATTGGAAAAAATGAAGATTGTGTTGGAAGTATAGGAGGAATTATCTGTGGTGTTCAACTTATTCCTTTAATTGGGTCTATTCTCCCAACAGAAATAGCATTAAAAAAGAATTTTGATAAGAATGGAACAAGACGATAACTTCCAGTATGTAGAGAATAAGTAGTAATAAAAATCTGTAAACCCCTTACGCCACCCAAGAGCGTAAGGGGATACAGATTTTTTTTGATGGAAAGATAAGAAAGTTTATACAAAAATTGAATAATTTTTTATGGAAAATATTATTCGTTCAAACTACATTCCATACGTAATTTTGTGGTTTCAAAATTTGAATTTTTATATAGTGACTGTGCAATTTCGTTATTAGATAATACATATAAAGAGATTTTGGTATAACCTAATTGCTTAGCAGTATTTTTAGCTTCGGATAATAGGTGTTTTCCGATGCCCTTTTGCCGGTAATATTCGTCTACATATAAATAAATTAAACGACATTCATGTTTACTGATTCCTTTGATAACAATAAATCCTCTTTTTTTCTGATAATATAAACCAATTAAAATAAATCCGTTTATCTTATTAATCAGATTTTTCCAATACTTATTTGACAGAGGTTTAAATTGTTTGGGCTCGTCATCATTGTTAGTGATTGATGAGTAAAAAACTTCATTGGATTTAGATAATTTTTCGTAATTTTCTTTTATAAATTTAAGATCATGAGAAGTTGCAAATCGAATTGTTATCTCTTTTTCTTCAAAAATCTTATTTTGATCATTTATGATTAAACGAAGGGCATTCTTTTTCTTTAAATTGTATTCAGCCATATCATTTCTTGTTTCTAAGGGAAGGTTTGATAAAAATGGAAGGTTATCGTTTACGGCTGTTATATTCCTTCTTATTTCGTTCACGACATGATATTCCTTATTATACTCATTTGCAGAATCTTTATTTTCGGATGTAATTTTTTTAAGTTGTTTTCTAGTTTCTTTAACGTTTTGATAATAGTTTCTATGTTACGAAAAGTAATCAGGGAATAATTGAGGCAAGTCCACAAATCATCAGAATACTTATTAAATTCTTGCTTGAAATTTCCTTCTCTGACTAAAAAAACGATAGTGTAATCGCTAAATGGTTTACTTGGAATAGAAAAATCCGATAATCTGATTAAAGAGGCAAAAAATGATTCGTCATATCGGTGGATTTTATGCGGACGTTTTTTATCAGTAGGAGAGATTTCGTAAGGTTTTTTTTGTCATGAGTACAAAATAAAAATCCACAGGTTTTTTGATGTAATAGGAAAAGAGCCATTTGTATGAAAATTTAAATGGCGAGATGATGAAAATTTAAATCGTGGAATTACATTTTCACTGTACCATTGATTCACCGGGAGAATATGCGGAATCCAAGCATTTCAGCGTAGGACTGGTCTGCTTTTCCTTTGAGGCGGATGTGATCGCTATCGTACAGGCAGCCAATGAGCCATTTAACCTGTTCAGTGACGGCAGCAGAAATTTTCTCCTGCGGCCGCTGGTCGGGATCATCACCAAGGTAGATTCCCCACATGCCAATATTCCAATGGTCAGACAGTGGATGGAGAACATGGGCTGTGAGAGGATCTTTATGGTAAATAACAAGACAAGGGAAGGTATCAGCGAGCTGATGGATTATCTGCAGAATGATCTCCCGAAGCTTACGCTTGAACAGGCGAAATTCAAGCAGAGCATTGGACTTAACGAATGAGATCCCATGCCGGAAGGGGTGGAGTATCCGGAGTCGATACGGTAAAATAGTAATATTCACGAAAAATGAATAAAAATACAAAGTTCAAACGGAAAAAGTAGCAATTCCTCCGGAACTGTGATATACTGTGATCGTTTGGAAAATTAGTGGACTGAAATGTAAGATCCCCAGAGCATGAAGTATAAAGAGGGCAGAAACGGGGCTCGCAGATATATGGCAGAAGAGCTGTATGTCGAGAACACCAGATATCCGTATCTGACTTCACGTTCTGGGGATTTTTTATATTCTGTACGCGGATTTTCCGAATGTATGCAAAAGAAAAACAATAAAAAGGATAGGAGAGGAAAAGATGTTTGAATTATTTGAAAATCTGACCAACTGGCTCTGGGGACTGCCGCTGCTGATCACGATTCTCGCTACAGGCGTATATCTGACAGTACGTTCCGGTTTCTTCCAGTTCCGCCATTTTGGTTACATTGTGAAAAACATGTTCAGTAAAGAACGCCGTCAGGAAGGCGGAGACGACGGAAAGAGCCTGACACCGTTCCAGGCTATTTCCATTGCGATCGGCGGTACCGTTGGAGTATCCAACATGTCCGGTGTTGCAACAGCCATTGCAACAGGAGGACCTGGTGCATTATTCTGGCTCTGGATCGCGGCGCTTCTTGCTATGGTCATCAAGATGGCAGAGGTAACACTTGCTGTGTACTACAGAGAAAAACAGCCAAACGGTGAGTACCAGGGAGGCCCGACCTACTACATGCAGAAGGGTCTTGGCGGAGAGAAAAAGCTTCCCTTCTGGAAACTTTTTGCAGTACTGTTCGGCGGCTGTATTTTTATGACATGGTTCATCACCTTACAGAATTATACAGTATCAGAGGCTGTCGGAAGTACCTTCCACCTGCCGTACATCGTGCCGTCACTTCTGTATGTGGCAGCGATCTACCTGATCATCATTGGCGGTGTAAAGAAAGTCGGTGTGATCTCTTCCTATATGACACCGATCATGTGCATGATTTACATTGTAGGATCTCTTGCAATACTGGTAGTGAATTTTGACAAGCTGCCGGAAACCTTTGGACTGATCTTCAAGGGTGCATTTACAACACAGGCAGCAGTCGGCGGATTTATGGGAGCCGGTGTTGCAACAGCTATGCGCCTTGGATTTGCCCGTTCTGTATACAGCAACGAGGCAGGCTGGGGAACCTCACCTATGATCCATGCTTCCGCAAAAACAGACCATCCTGTAAAACAGGGACTGATGGGAGCATTTGAAGTATTTGCAGACACCATCGTAGTCTGCTCCATGACAGGTCTTGTTGTTATCACCACAGGCTACTGGAATTCAGGACTTCAAGGATCAGAGCTGACACTGACAGCATTTGAGTCCGGAATGGGCTCTGTTGCGAGAGCACTGATCGCGATCAGTATTTTCCTTTTCGGACTGACAACATCAACCGGATGGTTTACCTATTACAGCGTGATCCTGAAGCACTGGCTGAAAAACAATCAGAAGGTTCTGAAGATCGCAGAGAAGGTTTTTATCCTTGGAACGCCATTATGGGGTCTTCTGGTCACAGTGCTTACTCTTTACGGAAACGGAACACCGGCACAGCTGTGGGTAATTGCAGACTTTACAACCGTATTCCCTACATTTGTAAATGTTGCCACATTATTTATCTTAAGTGGTACCTTCTTTAAGCTGCTGAAGGATTATAAGGCGCGTTACATGGGAATCGGAAAAGTAGACAAGGATATGGCACTTTTCTACGAGGATAAAAAAGAAAAAGAGGAAAAATAAACAGTGGATACGATTTTTTTTAACGGATGTATAAGAACACTGGATAACAGTGAAAAAGTGGCAGAGGCTGTGGGAATCGAAAATGGCCGGATCGTTTTTGTGGGAACTGATAAAGAAGCGGAAGCTTTTTCCTGCAAAAAACGGATTGACCTTAAGGGAAGGCTGATGCTGCCCGGTTTTGTGGATACACATATGCATATGCTGCATTATGCATTTGTGGAAAGATCTGTGAAACTGTTTGACTGCACAAGTGTTGAGGAAATGCTTGCTGCAGCAAAAAAAAGACTGGAGGAGAGTAAAGGTCAGAAGCTGACCTGGCTCTACTGCAGAGGCTGGAATGAGGAGCATTTTGATAAGCCGCGCTATCCGCATAAGGATGAGCTGGATGCACTCTCAACGGAAATCCCCATCATTATGGTGCGTGTCTGCGGGCATGTGGCTGTGTGCAACAGCTGTGGTCTGGAGCTTCTGAAAAAAATCCCGGAGTTTCCGGAGATTGAGAAGGAGGTTGATCTGGATACCGGACTTCTGAAGGAGAATGCAGTACAGTTTTATTCCTCCGTATTGGAAGCACCATCCCAGGAAGAAGTGGAAGACTACATCAGATACAGTGCGAAGAAGCTGAATGAATGTGGATTTACAGGTGTACAGTCCGATGATCTTGCCTCCCTTCCGGGAAAAAACTGGCGTCGGATCATGGCCTCCTACAAGGCACTGGATGCCAGAGGAGAGCTGAGTATCCGCCATTATGAGCAGTGCCTTTTTGAGCGGGCGGAGGATGCGAAGGCTTTTATCGAGGAAGGATATCGTACCGGGCAGAGGGGAGATCACTTTACTGTTGGACCGATGAAGCTGATCCAGGATGGTTCCCTTGGTGCAAGAACAGCGGCCATGAATGAGCCTTACGAGGATTCGCCGGAAAATACCGGGATCATCACATTCAGTCAGGATGAACTTGACGATCTGTTTGCTTTTTTTGACCGGCATCAGATGCAGGCGGCGGTACACTGTATAGGCGATCGTGCCATGGATATGGTCATTGAGGCAGCTGCGAAATCTCCTTATCGGAAGGATAACAAAAAGGGCAGACATGGTATCGTGCATTGCCAGATCACCAATCCGCGTATTTTGCAGGGGATGAAAGACCAGGATCTGCTGGCATATATCCAGCCGGTATTTATCGATCTGGATATGAACACAGTGGAACCTGCCATCGGCGCACAACGTATGGATAAGGTGTATGCATGGAAGAGTATGCTGGATATGGGAATCCATACGTCCGGCGGCTCGGATGCTCCTGTGGTAAGCTTTGATGCAATGGAGAATATTTATTTTGCAGTTACCCGCAAAAATATCAGCGGTCAGCCACAGGAAGGCTGGATCCCATCTGAAAAAATATCCGTAGACGAAGCGGTGAAGCTTTTTACAAAAAACGCAGCTTACGCTTCCTATACAGAAGACGAGAACGGAACCATCGAAGTGGGAAAAAATGCGGATTTCGTAGTTCTCGAGAAGAATATCTATGAGATCGACCCGGATGAGATCAAGGCCACGAAAGTGGATATGACAGTTCTTGGCGGTGAGATCGTTTATGAGAGAGAAGTAGAAGAATAGCGGCAGTATAAAAAGAAAAAAGTGAGAGGCAGAGTCTGAGTGGAGCAGGCTCTGCTTTTTTTGATTTCAGTAAAAATATAGAACAAGATGTATACCATAACGGTGAACAAAATTCGTCGAAGAAAGCAGTAACATTGTTACATGGAAAATATTGATTGAGAAACGAGGGTAAACTGGTTATAATAAAATCAAGAAATTTATAGTATTATCAGCAGAAAATGAGGTGATGATGTATGCCAAAGATTATGCAGGATTTAATTAAACAGTATGTGGAAGCGGTCAAGAAGATTTATGGTTCCCATGTACGCCAGATAATCCTTTATGGTTCTTATGCAAGGGGGGACTTCCGCCTGGATTCTGATGTAGACATTATGATCCTGGTGGATATATCAGATCTGGAATTAAAGGCATATGCACAACAGCTCTCGTACATGACCTATGACTTTAATATGGATCATGACACGGACATAAAGCCTATTGCAAAAAGTGAAGCACATTTTAACAAGTGGATTGTGAACTATCCATTTTATTCCAATATTCATAAAGAAGGGGTAGCTTTGTATGGAGCAGCATAATCAGGAATCGGTACTAGGAGGGATCTGGTGTTATATCGTCGGGAAACAGCCCGAAATGATCTGAAATCAGCAAGAGCATTCTTGCACACACTATAAATGTGCATTATAATGATTAAGACAGTAAGTGGAAATGCTTCTAAAAACAGTTTTTAAATGATAGATTTTGTGATTGATGATGAAGGAGATTACGAAAGCAGTATGACAGGTTCTGATAGAAGACAGGAGATATTGAAGAATATAAAAGAAAGTGACAGACCGGTTTCGGGTTCGAAACTCGCGAAGGATTATGATGTGAGCCGTCAGGTTATTGTTCAGGATATTGCCCTGTTACGGGCTTCGGGGTATGATATCATATCAACAAACCGGGGATATGTGCTGGAAGGGCAGACTTGCGCCGAGAGAGTTTTTAAAGTACGTCATACAGACGAGCAGCTTGAGACGGAACTTTGTACTATTGTCGATCTTGGCGGTCAAGTGAAAAATGTTATGGTAAACCATAAAGTTTATGGGCATATTGAGGCGGAACTTGGAATTACTTCCAGAAGAAAAGTAAAAGAATTTCTGGCAGATATCGAAAGTGGCAAGTCAACACCGCTTAAGAATATTACCTCCGATTATCACTATCATACTGTGACAGCGGACAGAGAAGAAACGCTGGGGATGATAGAAGAGGAACTGAGAAAATTAGGATTTTTGGTTGAAAATTAGTTATTAAAACATTCGGAATGTCATGCTGGCTCTGAAAAAGTAAGGTTTATAATCCGACTTTTCAGAGCCGGGTGTACATGGAAAGAATGTTTTTTTTATTATGAACAAATTTTTTTTTATAGGTTACATTTCTGAAAAAGAAATAATTCCAGTGCGTATAGAATTCCGCACAAAGTATCTGTCCCGGAAGAATGCCCGATTGCCAGAAAATTTTCAGTAATTGCCGGGACATTTGCAATTCCAGGAGTAATTTGAGGGTTGCATTTAACATAAGAAGTATCTTGTGGAGATTCACAACCTGTATTTACGAGTAAATGATTCACAGCCAGGCTAAATTGTCCTTTTAATGCACAGTGGAGAAATGCAGCACTTACATCGACGGTATCATTCAGATGTTCTGCAATTGTTTTGCGAAGGCTCTTGGCAAATGTGGATTCTGTTTGCCCTGTAAGAATTAATCCGGCAAGCACACCGCACAGGAAATCATCACCGCTTGGAGTCAGCCCGATGCCAAGCCCGATCAGTCGGGCAAGTTCGATTCCGGTCTCTGTATATTCTTTATTTCTATATAGTCTGGTGCATTGTTCGATTTTTTTCTTTGCAGCAACAAGCATCATAGAAGTATCATCATTTACACGTTGGTTGAAGATCACTTCAAAGCCTCCGGTGGATATATTAGAAAGACATGTTCTGATATTGTTATGAAGCTGGTGAAGCATGGTATCTGACAGAGAGTTTGCACATTTTAATGAATGTAACAAATGTAAGTTGTGAATTGTTGCTTCTTCAAAAGAAAATCCAATTTTCCTTTTATTATCAAGAGTGTTCATATCTGTGGAAGCCTGAAGAGTGCGGTTACTTCTATAAATAGTAATGATATTCTCTTTTAAAGTAACAAAATCTCCGGCAGATATTTCAAGGCTCTCCATTTTTTCGGAAGTCAATGTTGTAATCAGACTGATTGGCGAGATGGGTGAGCCCTTTGCCTGTAAGGCTGCCAGTGTTCCACCAATAGATAAGTTGATAGTTTTTCTATATACAGAGTGGACTGTCCCGCTTGTTTCTCCCGAAAGCAGTTCATTTAAATAGTCAGATGTATCTGTAATGGAAAATAATGTCATAATTATGCACTCCTGTGTATGTTCCTTTTGCCTGTCTGGCAGATACTATCATAACAGATTTGCCGAAAAATCACAATGTACACAATATAATACACAATATAAAATGTGGTTTTTGAAATTTTAAATAAAATTGCACAAATTTTAAATGAGAAAAAAGTGGCAAAAACCGAAGAAAATGTTAATAATATAACGAAAATTATGAAAAATTTTAAAATTAACCAATAAAACTGTATTGTTTATATAAAAATACAATACATGACTGTGCATATTATACAAAAAAATGTGTCATATTTTGGAGGATAGGTCATTGTGAAAATTATCAAATTAGGATAAAATATATGTAAAAGAAACTGAAAAACGGTTGACCAATCATTTTTGATATAAATCAATAAAAATTAAAAAGTGGTTGAAATTTTCGCAAAGGAGCCTAGCCAAGACGGTGGTGTTACTTTGCGTATTTTTATATATATTGGATAAAAAAATAATACGAAATACGATAAAACTATCTAAAATAGATAAAAAAGATGGAGAAAAATGTAAGAAAATGGTGATTGTATTTTTTGGGGGAATCCAGTAATATATCGATTATAGAAAGAAATTGAGCTGGTTACGGCTGATTTGATTCAATTTTTAAGGAGGAACATGAATATGTATGATGTTTTAGTGAAGAACGGAAAACTTGTAACACCAGATCGTATCTACGAGGCAGACATTGCAATCCAGGACGGAAAGTATGCAGGATTTTTTGCAAAGGGAGCACCAGTAGATGCGAAAGAAGTGATTGATGCAAAAGGAAATTATGTATTTCCAGGTATCATCGACTGTCATGCACATCTGAATGAGCCAGGATTTGAGTATCGTGAGGATTTTGAGACAGGTTCAAGAGCAGCAGTTGTTGCAGGTTGTACAACACTGATTGATATGCCACTTAATAATGACCCATCTCTTATGAATAAAGAAATTTTTGACCTGAAGCTTGGAAAAATTAGCAAACACTCATTAGTTGATTATGCACTTTGGGGAGGAATCGTAGGAGATTATGATGACAAACCGGACTCAGTAAAGAATAACATGAATGATCTTGTAGATCTTCACAATTGTGGAGTTGCAGCATTTAAAGGATTCACATGTCCAAACGGTGATCTGTTCCCGACAGTTAACATGGGAAATGTTCGTAAAGCTCTTGAAATTTTAAAACCGTATGGAGCACTTTGTGGATTCCATTGTGAGGAATATGGACAGGTTCTTGAGAGAGAAAAAGAAGCAAAAGCAAAAGAAGGAAGAACAAATGAAGAGAAGATTCGTGACTTCCTGGATTCTCATGACGTATGGACAGAATATGTTGCTACAAAGAATGTTATTGATATGGCTAGAGCAACTGGCGGACGCGTACACATTTGCCATGTCAGCCACCCGATGGTAGCTCAGGTTGTTAAGGATGCAATCCATGAAGGACTTCCGATTACTGCTGAGACATGTCCACATTACCTTGGATTTACAGAAGATTTTGTATTTGAAAAAGGTGCACCGGCAAAATGTACACCTCCGATGCGTAAGAAAGAAGATATGGAGAAGCTGTGGGATTACGTTTTAGATGGAACACTTTCCTGTGTAGGAAGCGACCATTCTCCAGCAGCAGATGAAGAAAAAGATAATGCAACAAAAGATATCTGGCATGCATGGGGAGGACTTAACTCAATCCAGTTCTTCTTACCAATGATGTTCGATATGGTTGTTCATAAAAAAGGCTTAAGCCCGAGTCTGATTGCAAAGGTTATGGATTATAATCCGGCAAAAGTATTCGGACTCTATGGACGTAAAGGAGCATTTGAATTAGGTTTTGACGGTGATATCGTAATCGTTGATCCGGAAAAGACATGGAAATGTGAGCAGGAGAAACTGCTTACAAAAGGACATGTTTCCTGCTTCAATGGACTGGAAGGAAAAGGAACTCCAGTATGTACAATGATCAGAGGTAAAGTAGTTGCTCAGGATGGCATGTACAAAGATGAAGCAATCGGATACGGCGAATATGTAACACCGGTAAAATAAACGAATACATATAGGAACACGAATAGGAGAGAGAACATGAGTGATGTAAACAAAGAAGTGAAACAAGAAGAAACAAACTCCCTTGCGCCAATTCCTGAGAAAGATCGAATCATGGGCTGGGGATCCAACACAATGCTCTGGCTCGGTGGATGTATTTCTATCGGAACATTGGCAATGGGATCTGCACAGATGGAAGCAGGACTGAACCTGTTGCAGTTATTCCTCGCAGTAGCAATTGGATCTATGATCCTCGTTGTAGGTATCGCAATGAATGACCAGTTTAGTTACAAGACTGGTGCACCGTATGCAGTTCAGCTTAGAAGTGCATTTGGAACAAAAGGTAACAAAATTCCAAGTTTGATTCGAGGACTTCCGGCTATCGTATGGTACGGTTATCAGACATGGCTTGGAGGAGCAGCAATCAACAATATTTCAAAAGCATTATTTGGATATGATAATATCTGGTTATTCTTCATTTTATTCCAGATTATCCAGATCCTGTTATCAATCAAAGGATTCCAGGGTGCAAAATGGGTTGGAAATATCGGAGGAGTTGTTATTTCTCTGGCTATGATTTACCTCTTATTCCTTTGCATTACACAGTATGGCGATGTCGTAAGTGAGAAACTGATCAATAAGTCTGGAACATGGGGAATGCCATTTATCGCAGCAATCATTGCATTCTTTGGTAACAGTACTACAGTTATGCTGAATGCTGGTGACTATTCCCGTGAGATGAAAGGTGGATATTCTACACTGAAACGTGGAAGTTCTTACTTCTTATCTATGGTACCGGCTACAGTACTTCTTGGAGTAATCGGTGCTATGGCATCTACAGCAACTGGAAAAGCAAACCCGATCAATGCTTTTGCTGATATGGTAGACAACAAAGTCGTAATGATCGTAACGCTTGGATTTATCATCTTTGCACAGCTTACAACAAACCTTGCAAGTAACGTAATTCCACCGGCATATGCATTTATGGATGCGTTTAAGATGAAACATAAGACAGCCGTAATCTTGATTGGTATCTTGGCAGTATGTACTTGCCCATGGATACTGACAAGTGACAGCTCAGCAGCAGGACTTGCATTATTCAGTAAGATTTACACTGCATTCTTCGGACCGATCTTTGCAGTATTGATTACAGATTTCTTCATTCTTCATAAGAGAAAAATCACACCAGAGTATCTGGATGATCTCTATGATGATAATGGAAATCATGCAGGTATCAACTGGGCAGCAATTCTTGCAATTGCAATCGGAGCTGTAATCGGACTTCTGAATGTAAATATTTCATTCTTTACAGCAACAATTCCTACAGGACTTGTTTACTACTTCGGAATGAAACATATGAAGAGTTGTGAGAATTTCAGAAAAGGAACAACATTAGAAAAATAGATCTAAAAAGTCAAAGGAGACTGGACATGAAAATGCCTGGTCTCTTTTTTATTATAAATTGATTTGTGAAAAATTTGTCCTAACATTAAATTATATATATTTTTCAAACATTTCACACAACTATGTCAATAATAGATAAAAAAGAAAAAACAAAAATATAGAATTTTATACATAATGGATAAAAATAAAAATGTTTTTCCGTAAAATGTAGTTGCAATTTAAGAAAAAATTAAGTAATATTAGCTCGTACAATTAAAAAAGATTTTGAAATTGGTCAATCACTTATTTTAATGCATCTTTTTTTTAGGAGGAAAATAAATATGTATGATGTTTTAGTGAAAAACGGCAGAATTGTAACTGCAGACAGAGTTTCAGAAGGGAACATCGCAATCAGAGATGGCAAGATTGCAGCTGTGTTAAATGCAGGAGAAGAGCCAGAAGCAGCAAAGGTTATTGATGCAAAAGGAAATTATGTTTTCCCAGGTGCAATCGATACGCATGCACATCTGAACGACCCAGGATATGAGTGGCGTGAAGATTATGAGCATGGAACTGCAGCGGCAGCACTTGGTGGTTACACAACTGTCATAGATATGCCACTTCAGAATGAACCGGCAATGGTTAATGCAGAAGCATTTGATTTTAAACTGAAAAAAGTTGATCCGAATGCATACTGTGATTACTGTTTCTGGGGCGGACTGATTCCGGATAACTTTAAAGATCTGAAGGATTTGGATGAGAAAGGATGCGTAGCATTCAAATCATTTATCGGACCGGTATCACCAGACTACAGTTCATTAAATTATGGACAGGCTTATGAAGCAATGGAAATCATTAAGGAATTTGATGGACGTGCAGGATTCCATTGTGAAGATTTCTCAATGATCAAAAATCTTGAGAAGATTGAGAAAGCAAAAGATCCGAATTCATGGCAGTGTTTCCTGGATTCCAGACCGGTTGCAGCAGAGATGGTAGCAACTGTTGATATTATCGAGATTGCAAAAGCAACAGGATGTAAAGCACATATCTGTCATGTCAGCAGCCCGGATGTAGCACAGAAGATTAAAGAAGCACAGCAGGAAGGCTATGACATCACAGCAGAGACATGTTCTCACTACTTAAGTCTGACAGATCAGGATGTATTAGAGAACGGACCGTTATTCAAATGTGCACCTCCGCTTCGTTCACAGGAAGAGGTTGACAGACTGTGGTCTTATGTAGAAGATGGAACATTCAGCGGTATTGCAAGTGACCATTCACCATGTTCATATGATGAGAAATTTAATGAGATTCTTGGAAACAAGATTGAAAATGTATTTGATGTATGGGGCGGATGCAGCGGAATTCAGAGTGGTTTCCAGGTAACCTTCAATGAAGGATGCGTAAAACGTAATGTATGCCCGACAGTTCTTGCAAATGCAATGTCTGTACAGCCTGCAAAAGCATTTGGTATCTATGGAAGAAAAGGAGATATCAAACCGGGATTTGATGCTGACCTTCTGATTGTAGATCCAGAAAAAGAATGGGAGATTACAAGTGATTCCTTATTATATGTAAATAAGATTTCTGCATTTGTCGGAATGAAAGGAAAAGGACTTCCAATCATGACAATGATTCGTGGAAATGTTATTGCAGAAGACGGAAAGATTGTTGCAGAAAAAGGTGTTGGAACATTTATTGAGAAAATTAAATAATACCGAAATTAGGTAACAGATCAGGTGATCTTGCCTAATAAAGGCAAGATCACCTGATTTTTAAATTATACTTAAGAAAAAGGAGAGAGAAGATGAGTATTGTAGACAACAAAGTACTGGATCCAAAGCTCGTTGCCAATGTAGACGCGGATCTCCAACCAACAAAGAAACGTATCATGGGAAGCGTATCCTATGCAGCCAGCTTCATGGGTGGATGTGTATCTATCGGAACATTTTCCATGGGCGCAGCCCTGATTGGAACATTGACTGTAATGCAGGCGATTATTGCGATGTGTATCGGATGCCTTGTTATTGCAGTAGCACTTGCAATTATCGGTGAGTGTGGACATGAGTATGGTATTCCATTTACAGTACAGTTAAGAAGTAGTTTTGGTACAACAGGTGTAAAGATTCCAGGAGTTCTCCGTGGACTTCCAGCTATCGTATGGTTTGGTTATCAGAGTTGGGTCGGAGCAGGAGCTATCAACAGCTGTCTGAAGATTTTATTTGGATTTGATAATCTTCCAATTATCTATGCACTGTTCACAATTCTTCAGGTTGCACTTGCAATCAAAGGATTTGAAGGAATCAAATGGATGGAGAATATTTCCTGTATCTTTATCATTGGTATCCTGATTTACATGTTATATGTAGTAAACACAAAATTCTCATCAGAGATTGGAAATGTATTCTCTGGAATTAAGGGAACATGGGGCATGCCATTCTGGGCAGCAACAACTTCTTTCCTTGGAATTTATTCCACAATGATCATCAATGCATCTGACTATTCCAGAAATGCAACAGATGACATCAAACCTGTAAAAGCTACAAGCATTTACACTGTTGCTATTCTTCCTGTAACATTGTTCATGGGTCTTATCGGACTTCTTGTGACAGCAGCAACAGGAAATAGTGATCCTGTAGAAGTATTCTCTACTACAATGGGAAGCAAATTTCTTACAATCCTGACATTGCTCTTTATCGCATTTGCTCAGGTAACAACAAACGTACTGAACAATATTGTTCCACCTGCATACGTTCTGATGGAGTCTTTCAAAGTTAAATGGACACATGCAACAATTCTTGTTGGTGTGCTGTCAGCATGCGTAATGCCATGGAAACTTGTTACAGCTGACTCTGCAGCAGGGTTATCATTATTTACACAGTTCTACTCAGCATTTTTAGGACCTATCTTCGCAGTAATGGCAGTCGACTTCTTCATACTGCGTAAGAAGAAATTGGATTTGAATGATATGTATGACAAAGAAGGTTGCTTCAAAGGAGTTAACTGGGCAGCAGTTATTGCAATTATCGTAGGATCTGTCTGCTCCGTATTCGTAATGCAGTTATCATGGTATGTCAGCCTGATTCCGACAGGAGTTGTATACTACTTCCTGATGAAGACTATGAAGTCAAGCAAAGGATTCCGAAAAGGAACTATTTTTGAAGACTAACATATTGAACAAATAAAAACCCCGCAAATTGTATATCAAAGCAATTTGCGGGGGATTTTTTCTCTGAAAGAAAGCTAAAAACTACTTATTTAAACACTTCTCAATAAACGCCACTGTCTCGTCCAGCACTTTCTGTGTGAATGGATTTTCTGTGTCTCTGTCAAAGTCGTGTTCTGTTCCGGACACGATGAATCTTTTTGCGTGATATTTATTACTTAGTTCTGTGAATTCACTAAATGGTACGTCGGTGTCTCCGGTGCTGTGGGCACAGAACAGTGGGCAAGGAAGTTTATCACAGGCGCGAAGTGTATAATCCAGATAGAAAAACTTTTCGCGTCCCTCGTAAAAAAGATCTATCCATTTTCCTTGCTGTCTTGCATAGACATAGACACTGTAGTGTGTGTCAAGATCGCCATCTGCGTGAATGCCTTCTGGAATAACACAAAGAGCACTTTCTGGAACTTTCGGAAGCGTGCAGTAATGTCTGCTTGGTTCCTTGAACCAGTTGTCGCATAAAAATCCATATCCATAATAGGAAAGAATTCCGGCAGGTGCCTGTGTGTAAGTTCCTTTTGCTACTGCAATCAGGCAAAGGTAAGCGCCGGCAGAACGTCCCCACAAAAAATATGGAAGAGATCCTTCGGAAGATTTAGGGCTTTTAATTAGTTCGTCACTGTGATCGATATAATATTGAATGGAACTTTCTACATCATTCATGATAATTTCTAACTTTGCGGCAGGAGCCAGAGGATAGTCAAAAGCAATGATTGCATATCCGGCCTGAGTCAGAGTGTTCAAGTGAGGGCGTGGAAGATCTTTTCTTCTTCCATATAAAAGACCGCCTCCGTGAAAATAGATGATAGCAGCTTTTACCGGTGTGTCTGAATCAGTATACACGGTTGCTCCTTTTTTGAATTTTTCACTTGGAATCTCAAATTCTTTCTTTTCTAACATAAAAATCCTCCTTTGTATAAATTGTCAAAAAAATTGAAAATGAATTAAAATCCGGTCAAATTCCGACTATTTTATTTTTATATTTATTAAATCGATTATAGCTAAAATATATAGGCTCTTATCCAATAATTAACAGTATATCACAAAAAATGTCATTTTCAAGAGAAGTCATTAGACAAAATTTACCATAAAGTAGATAAAAAGTGGTTGAACCTTTTATCTAAAATTCCGATTGCAAATTTTAAGCTTTAATGACATAATAAGACCATAAAACATGGTAACAACAAAACCTGAATTTGATTTTGTGTTCCGCATTAAGAAAGAGAGGTATTTGGTAATGAGTTACTTAAACAATCAATTAGGATATCGTGATGCACTTTTGGACACACGTTCTATTATTAAAAAAGGAGATTACATCGTTCTTGATCCAGATGGACTTGTAAAGAATGTAGTTCCGGGATATGAGAACTGTGATGTTACAATTCTTGGCTCACCGGCTATGGGTGCAACATTTGCTGACTATCTTGTACATGTCCACGAAGGTGGAAAGAATACAGGAATCGGTGGAGAGGGAATCGAATCCTTCTTATATGTAGTTGATGGTGAACTTTCAGTAAAGAATGATGATCAGTCCGCAGAACTTACAAAAGGTGGATACATTTACTCACCAGCAAGTAACAACATTACTTTTGAAGCTAAAGGCGAGGCTACATTATATGTATACAGACGCCGTTATGAGCCAGTTGCAGGGCACAGTGCTCATACAGTAGTTGGAAATGCTAATGATCTTGAGTGGATGTCCTATGAAGGAATGGAGAACTGCTATGTACAGGATTTCCTTCCATCAGCTCATGACATCGGATTTGATATGAACATGCATATCTTGAAATTCCACATCGGAGCTTCTCATGGATATATCGAGACACATGTTCAGCAGCATGGTATGTATTTCCTGTCTGGAAAATCTATGTACAGACTTGGAGATGACTGGGTACCGCTTCAGAAAGGTGATTACTGCTTCATGGACGCTTATGTTCCACAGGCTTGCTACGCTGTAGGCGATGAGGGACGTGAGGAAGAGTTAGTTTACATCTACTCTAAAGACTGCAACAGAGACATTGCTCTGTAATATATAGTACATAGCCTGAATAATGTTCTTACACTGAAAATGATATTTAGCACATAATAAAATCGAATATAAATTATATACGATTGACATCATATGCCGGTATATACAGTAAAAAAAGCGAGCGGCATTGCTGGGAGCAATAAAGAAACTGTGTGTACCGGCGTATATGCTATATAAGAGTTTATCAATAATGTGACAAAATAGAAAAGATGAATTGAAAAAGTGTGAATTAGAAGATGCATAAATTAGAAAAATACTGCATGTAAAGAAAACACGTAGATAATTATATAGGTAACTATATGGTATATAAAGAGAGAAAATAAAGAAAAGGATGGTATGAAAGAATGAGACTTTCAAGAGAAGAGCTTAAGGGCTTAATGAAAAACAAGTTGATCCAGGCGGGACTTCGTGAGGATCACGCTGACCAGACAGCAGAAATTCTGACATGGGCACATGAGAGAGGATTTGCTTCACATGGTGCTGTTCGTGTTGAGTATTACTGTGAGAGAATCTTCAAAGGCGGAATCACACATGAGCCAAACATCACATGGAATCAGACAGGTCCTTGCTCAGGAATCATGGATGGAGACAATGGTATCGGTTACTGGGTAGCAACAAAAGCTACTGAGAAAGCTATTGAGATGGCAAAAGAGAACGGAGTTGCTATTGTAGGTATGGCTAATGTATCTCATACAGGAGCAATCGGATATTATACAGAGATGTGTGCAAAAGAAGGACTTGCAGCTATCACATTCTGCCAGTCAGATCCGATGGCAGTACCATACGGCGGAACAGAGCCTTATTATGGAACAAACCCGATTTCATTTGCTTGCCCGACAGCAGACGATCGTAATGTTGTATTTGATATGGCTACAACAGTTCAGGCTTGGGGAAAAATCCTGGACAAGAGATCACAGGGTGCTGAGATTCCTGCAGACTGGGCTGTAGATGAGGACGGAGCTCCTGTAACAGATCCACATAAAGTAAATGCTCTTGTACCGATTGCCGGTGCTAAGGGATATGGACTTATGATGATGGTAGACATCTTCTCAGGAGTACTTCTTGGAGTACCGTTTGGTAAACATGTAAGCTCCATGTATCATGACTGCTCTAAAGGACGTGAGCTTGGACAGACAATTATCGTTATCGATCCAGAGAGATTCTGCGGTGCTGAGCAGTTCAAGAAGAATATGTCTCAGACATGCGATGAGTTAAATGCTATGAGACCAGCTCCGGGATTCGACAAAGTATACTACCCAGGACAGAGAGCTCTTATGAGAAGAGACAAAACTTATGCTGAAGGTGGAATCGAAGTCGTAGATGAGCTTGTTGATTATCTCAAGAGTGACGCAATTCACTTTGACAGATACGATCACAAAAACAGATTCGCTGACTAATTCATTTATTTCGTGCAATTTCCAATGGACCAGGAAGTGGAGCACTCCTCTGCTTCCCGGGTTCCATTTCAAAAATAGATGATATCAAACTATAAAAACAATGAACTAGATAAGAAGGGAGAAATGACATGTTAAAGACAGTCGTAAAAAAAGGCAGTTACCAGGATTCAGTAGTTCTGATGCTTCTGACAAATGAGCTTTCTTCACTGGATGGAGTCAACAAGATTCAGGTTATGATGGCTACACCGGCGAACAAAGACATTTTTAAGGAGAGTGGACTTACAACAGATGAGTTAATGGACGCTACAGCAAATGATATGGTAGTTGTAGCTGATGTTAATGATGAAGCAGTACTTGATGCTGTAATGGACAAAGTTGAGGAGTTCTTAAAGAAACAGTCCACAGCAGCAGAAGGAAAGAAAGGTTCTGAAAGTGTAAAATCATGGGATGCGGCACTGAAGAAAATGTCCAATGCAAACCTGGCAGTTATCTCTATTCCGGGAGCATATGCAGCATTAGAGGCTGACCGTGCACTGGATGAGGGACTGAGCGTATTCATGTTCAGTGACAATGTAACAATCGAGGATGAGAAAGCTCTGAAAGAGAAAGCTCATTCAAAAGGACTTGCAGTTATGGGTCCTGACTGTGGTACAGGAATCATTCAGGGAGTTCCGATCGCATTTACAAATAATGTAGCGAAAGGTTCTATCGGAATCATCGGAGCTTCAGGAACAGGTATCCAGGAGCTTACAACAATTATCGACAGACTTGGTGAGGGTGTTACAAACGCTATCGGTATCGGTGGACGTGACCTGAAGGCTGAGGTCGGTGGAATCACAATGATGGATATGATCGATGCAATGGAAGACGACGATACAGTGAAAGTACTTGTAATCGTTTCCAAACCGCCTGCAAAAGAAGTAAGAGATAAAATCTCTGCAAGACTTTCTAACTTCAGCAAACCAGTTGTTACTCTGTTTGTTGGAGAGAAACCAGAGTATCATGAGGAGAACTTCTATCATGCATACACACTGGATGAGGCAGCTCGTCTTGCTGTAGGTCTTGTAAGAGGAACAAAGGTTCCGGAAGCTACTGTTGATGTAGATGAGTCTGAATTCTACAAAGCAGAAGACGGAAAGACAATCAAAGCTTACTACTCAGGTGGTACACTTGCAAATGAGGCAGCTATGCTGATCAAAGATGCAATGAACTGCAAAGTTCCACCAGAGGACGTTGAAGGATATATGCTCCAGTTAGATGGCAACGTAGTAGTTGACCTTGGAGATGATGCTTATACACAGGGTAAACCACATCCGATGATCGATCCAGCAAAACGTATTGAGTGTATGCAGGAAGCAGTAGATGATCCGTCTACAGGAGTTGTTCTTCTTGACATCATGCTTGGATATGGTTCACACGCAGATATGGCAGGATCATTGATCCCGACAATCAAAGAACTTCAGGCAAAAGCAGATGCAGCAGGAAGAAAAGTATTCTTCATCGCTACAGTATGTGGAACAAGAAGAGATTATCAGGGATATGATGAGGCAGTTAACAAATTAAAAGAGGCTGGAGTTATCGTATGTGAGAACAACAAGCTTGCATGTCAGACAGCTATCCACGCTATCGGAAGAGATTTCCAGGAGCCAGAGAAAGAGATTCGCGCAAAAGAGGTTGTTGCATGTGAGAAACATACACCAGCTGAGACATTAAAAGAGCTTCTTTCTGAGAAACCACGTATCATCAACATCGGACTTAAGAGCTTCGCAGAAGTTGTAGAAGAGTTTGGATGCGAAGTTGTACAGTATGACTGGGCTCCACCGGCAGGCGGAAATGTAAAACTTATTAAGACTCTGAACTTCTTAAGAAATTACGAAGGAATCGAAGAGAAGAACCGTGAAGTGATTGCTAAGGTTGTAGCAAGCCAGCCAGTATTAAAAGATAACGTTCGTGCAAAAGAAGTAATTCCAGAGTTTGCTGAAAATAATGGAAAAGTAATTCTTCATGCAGGTCCTCCGGTAGATTACAAGAATATGCCAGACCCGATGCAGGGATCTTGCGTAGGTGCTGTAATGTTCGAGGAGTGGGCAGAGACAGAAGAAGAAGCTAGAAAAATGCTTGAGAATGGCGAGATCAAATTCATCCCTTGCCACCACTGCAACGCAGTAGGACCTATGGGTGGAATCACATCTCCTAACATGGCAGTATTTGTAGTTGAGAACGAGACAGGAGCTAACAGAGCTTACTGTACAATGAACGAGGGTATTGGTAAAGTTCTTCGTTTCGGAGCTTATGATGAGGAAGTTGTTAACAGACTTCGTTGGATGAGAGATGTTCTTGGTCCAACACTTGGAAAAGCTCTTCGTTCTATGGAGAATGGACTTGCAATTAACCCACTGATCGCAAAAGCAATCGCAATGGGTGACGAGTTCCACCAGAGAAATATTGCAGCTTCTCTTGTATTCTTAAAAGAGATGGCTCCGCTTATTACAGAGATGAAAGACATCAGCGAGAAAGACCGCTATGATGTTATCAAGTTCCTTGCTGATACAGATCAGTTCTTCCTGAACATCATGATGGCTACAGGTAAGGCTGTTATGGATGATGCACGTAAAGGAACAGACGGAACAATCGTTACAGCAATGTGCCGTAACGGATATGAGTTCGGTATCCGTATTGCTGGTATGGGTGACGAGTGGTTCACAGGTCCGGTTAATACACCACAGGGACTGTACTTTACAGGATATGATGCAGATGATGCTTGCCCGGATATGGGAGACAGTGCTATTACAGAGACATTTGGTGTCGGTGGTATGGCAATGATCGCAGCACCGGCTGTAACAAGATTCGTAGGTGCAGGCGGATACGAGGATGCTCTTCGTACAAGTAACGAGATGATGGAAATCGTTACAGACAGAAACCCGAACTTCACAGTTCCTACATGGAATTTCCAGGGAATTTGTCTTGGAATCGATGCAAGACTTGTAGTTGAGAAAGGTATCACACCAGTAATCAACACAGGTATTGCTAACAAAGTAGCAGGAAAAGGACAGATTGGAGCAGGTACAGTTCACCCGCCAATCGAGTGTTTCGAAAAAGCTATCGTAGCATACGCTAAGAAGCTTGGATTCGAGGCATAAGTCCGGAAGATAGGAGGCAGCCATGGAAAAGAAAAAAGTTGTCATTGCTCTTGGTGGAAATGCGCTTGGTAAAGATGTAGAAGAGCAGAAAGAGGCAGTGGCTAAGACTGCAAAAGTAATTGTTGACCTTGCACAGCAGGGATTAGATATCATCGTAACACACGGAAATGGTCCACAGGTCGGAATGATCCAGAATGCTATGGACAACCTGGTTGTTATGCATGAGAATTATAAACAGGTTCCGCTTCCGACAAGCGTGGCAATGAGCCAGGGATATATCGGAATCGATCTTCAGAATGCAATTAAGTACGAGCTTTACAGCCGTAACATTGAAGGAAAAGTATCTACAATCCTTTCACAGGTAGAAGTAGATAAGAATGATCCGGCATTTGAGAATCCGACAAAACCAATAGGAAGATTCCTTACTAAGGAAGAGGCGGAAGAAAATGAAGCAAATGGCGTGCGTTGTATGGAAGATGCAGGAAGAGGCTACCGTGTAGTAGTAGCTTCTCCGATGCCACAGAGAATCCGTGAGCTTGAGACGATCAAGACACTGGTGAATGCAGGACACATCGTAATCACATGTGGTGGCGGTGGAATCCCGGTAATCAGTGAGAACGGAAAACTGGTCGGAGTCAACGCAGTTATTGACAAAGATAATGCGAGCAGCCTTCTGGCAGCTCAGCTTGGAGCAGACTATCTGGTTATCTTAACAGCTGTAGAAAAAGTTGCGATCAACTTTGGCAAAGAGAATCAGGAGTGGCTTTCAGATCTGACTGTAGATCAGGCAAAGGAATATATTGCCGAGGAACAGTTTGCAAAAGGTTCTATGCTTCCGAAGATTGAAGCAGCAATTCGTTTTGCTGAGTCAGGAGAAGGAAGAAGAACATTGATTACACTTCTTGACAAAGCGGCAGAAGGAATTGCCGGAAAGACAGGAACTGTGATCCATCAATAATAGTTATATCAGATGTGGGAGTTATCCCACATCTGTAAGTAATGAGAAGAAAATAGGAGATGGAACAAGATGAATATACCAGTAAATCTATTTATGTGGATTATGGCGTTCCTTCCAATTGCGGCACTTCTGATCTTGATGATCAAGTATGGCTGGGGAGCGACCGAGGCGGCACCGGTAGGATTACTGATAACGGTAGTTACTGGAGTTGCTTTTTATAAAGCAGACATTACGCTTCTTGCTTCCGAAAGTGCGAAAGGTGTGTGGAATGCACTGATCATATTGATCATTGTATGGACTGCAATTCTGATGTATCAGGTTGGAGATGAGGCAAAAGCATTTTTGGTAATCCGTAATGGTATGCGTAAACTTTTGCCAAACGAATTGCTTCTTGTACTTGCAATGGGCTGGATTTTTGAGAGTTTCCTTCAGGGAATCACAGGATTCGGCGTACCTGTTGCAGTAGGAGCACCTCTTTTGATCGGTATTGGTGTGAAACCGCTGTGGGCAGTTATTATCCCTCTTATCGGTCAGGCGTGGGGAAATACATTCGGTACACTTGGAGCTGCGTGGGATTCTCTGGCTATGTCAGCCGGACTTGCTGTAGGAAGCAGTGAGTATCTTACAACAGCTATGTGGACAGCATTTTTCTTATTTATCTGGACAGCAATCGGTGGTTTTGCCACATGTTGGTTCTACGGTAAAGGAAAAGCACTGAAAAAAGGATTTGTAGCCGTAGCAATTATGGCAGTCATTCAGGGAGGCGGAGAACTTCTGCTGACACAAGTAAGCACAACACTGGCTTGTTTCATCCCGGCAGTTATTTCATTGGTAGTCATTCTTCTTCTTGGAAGAACAAAAATGTATAAAGATGAGTGGTGTATTGAGGACAGCCCGATCATGAATCGTGATTTTGCTGCAGCCGATGGAGAAGAAGAAATTCCGGATATGACACTTGTTCAGGCATTTGTACCATATTTTGCGTTATCTATTATCACACTGGTGGTATTACTTGTAAAACCACTGAACACAGTGCTTGGACAGTTTAAATTTGGATTTGCTTTTCCAGAGACATCTACGGGTTATGGTTATGTAAATAAAGCAGTAGATTGCTTTTCACCATTAGCTCCATTTACTCATGCAAGTATGTTCTTGTTTGTATCAGCGATCATTGGTCTTGTTTATTACAAAAAGCATGGCTGGATCGGTGAAGGTGGTACGAAGAGAGTGTTTGTGAAATCTGTTTCCATGACAATGCCGTCTGGTATTGCAGTTATCGGACTTGTTATTATGTCAAAGATTATGGATGGAACAGGACAGACAGTTGTACTTGCAAATGGAATTGCAAATGTACTCGGAAAAGTTTACATTATCTTTGCACCATTTGTAGGACTTCTTGGAACATTTATGACAGGAAGCAACATGAGTTCCAATATTTTATTTGGAAGTTTCCAGATGACAACCGCAAAACTTCTTGGGGCTAATACTGCTGCAATCCTTGGAGCGCAGTCAGCTGGTGGTGCAATCGGAGCTGCAATCAGCCCGAGCAAGATTATTCTTGGTACGACAACAGCAAGTATCCTTGGAAGCGAAGGCGAAGTTATGAAAAAGCTTATGGCGATTACAATACCGTCTACGATTTTGATTGGAGCAGTATTGTTTGTTATGACAGCTTTATAAGAAAGTCTTGAATCTGGAAAAAGGAGTGCTGACAATGGAGAAGAATAGCTTTTTTAAAACTAAAGAAGGTGGACTGACATTAGCATTTATCGTAATTATGATTGCATTTGCTATTATGCTTTTCGGTTTATATACCGGGACAACCGCAGCCTGTGCAGTTGGATTTGTAATCATGATGGCAGCTATGTTCTATTCACCGGTGAAAGTGTTTATCTTAACACCAAAACATAAGTAATTATTGTAACCAGAAAGGAAAAAAAGACTATGGGAACAGTAGCAATTGAAGAAGTAACAGGAAGAATTGCTGAAAATTTAGAGTGTTTAAAACGTTTTACAGCAACACCAGGAGATGGATGTACAAGACTTCCATTTACAAAAGAGGCTAGAGATGCCGTAAATTACCTGAGAGAGGTTATGACAGAGGCTGGTCTTGAAGTACATGAGGACGAGGCCGGAAATGTAATCGGTATCTTAAAAGGAGAGAATCCAGACCTTCCATGTGTTATGATGGGATCTCACTATGATTCAGTAGTAAACGGTGGAGACTTTGACGGAATCGCCGGAGTTGTATGCGCGATCGAAGCTGCAAGACAGTTAAAAGATGAAGGATTTACACCAAAGAGAAACTTTGCAATCGTTGGTTTCTGCGATGAAGAGGGTATGCGTTTCGGAACAGGATATTTTGGATCCGGAGCTATGCTTGGACACAGAGATGTTGAGTATTGTAAACATTACAAAGATACAGATGGAATTTCTATCTATGATGCCATGAAGGGATATGGACTTGATCCAGAGAAGATTGAAGATGCAAAATGGCCGGAAGGTTCTATCGGAAAATTCCTTGAGCTTCATATTGAGCAGGGACCGGTTCTGGATGCAAAGAATATTGAGATTGGTCTTGTAGATTGTATCGTTGGAATCCAGAGATATATGGTAACAGTAAACGGAAGAGCTGACCATGCCGGAACAACTCCAATGGATATGCGTCTTGATGCTGTTGATGCAGCAACAAAGGTTATTTCTAAAATCCCAGATTGGGCAAGAGAGAAAGCTGATGGAACAGTTGCAACAATCGGATATATTAACACGATACCTGGTGGAATGAATATTGTAGCTGAAAAATGTGAATTTACAGTTGACATTCGTTCTAAGAGCAACGACAATATTAATGATATCGCAAACAGAATTCGTGCAGCATTAGACCGTGAAGTGAAGGCTATGGGTGGATCCTATGACATCGATACAAAGCTTGTGATCGAGCCGGTTATGCTGGATGAAGGTATGCTTGACATCATGGAAGAAGACTGCAAAGCAAGAGGATATTCTTATATGAGACTTCCTAGTGGAGCAGGACATGATGCACTTGAGATCGGTCAGGTGCTTCCGACAGTTATGATTTTCGTTCCAAGTAAAGACGGAAGAAGTCACTGCCCGGTAGAGTTTACAAAGTATAGTGAATTTGCAAAAGCTTCTGTTGTTATGACAGGTCTTGCTAAAAAGCTTCTTGCTGAGTAATCCGAAAAATAATTATTTATGAATGGTGATTCGAAAGGCCGGAGGAAGAGATATCCTGCGGCCTTTCGAGAAAGAAACGGGGAAAAAGATATGGGCGAATTAAATCCGATGTACAAAAGAGAAAACTTACGATTGTTAAGAAGAGCTTTAAGGCTGACTCAAAAAGAATTCATTGACAGATTCCTGTCGGATGAAGAAGGAAAGCCAACTATGAGCATCGCGACATTGTCTAACCTGGAGGCAAAAGATGGTCCCAGAATGAATGATGTCATTATCAGTGTTTCAGAACAGCTTGGAATTGATTCTATGCATTTTTCTATGCCATCAGAAGAATTTGCCGAGAAGATACATATTCTATTACCGGATGATGTAAGCCCGGAAGCGCTTGGAAAGCTTCAGTCTAAAAAAGGCAGCATTAATCAACTTTTGAATCGCCTGACTATGTATTTTGCAGAGCAGATGTTTGATAAGAGTCTGAAAAAAGGGGATAAGATAGAGTCAGATCGTGTACTTGCGACAAAACTTGGAGTTGGACGTTCGGCAGTACGTGAGGCATTGAAAGTTCTGGATGTGCTTGGCATGATTGATATCCGGCCGGGGCAGGGAACTTATATTAGTGGAAATGAAGCAAATTTTTTCGTCATTCCACTTTCCTGGTCTTTATTTATGAATGGCAATCAGACAGAGTCTATTTTGGAAGTGAGAGATCTTCTGGAAGTGAAAGCCGCTTATCTGGCAGCTGACTGCGTAGATGATCGCGCTCTGAATCGTCTGTATGATGTATCACATAAAATCCATCAGGCATATGTAGAGCAGAATTATAAGAAGTTTCTGGATGCAGATTTGGAGTTCCACAGCAGTATTGCAGAGTGTTCCGGGAATACTGTAATTTACAGTATGCTTCAGACAATCAGTAATCTGATGCGTCATGTCAGTGAGACGGGAATGATTGACGGACGACAGCTTCAGGAAATTTATGAAGAGCATCAGAAAATTTATGGTCTTATTCTTGCAAAAGACGGAGAGGGTGCTGCAGAAGCTATGGAAGAGCACATGAAGAGATCAAAAGCCCGTTATAATTACAGATAAGATTACATAAAACTGTTTACATAGTCATTAACATATTGAAAAAGAAATAAAAAAGTTTCGGATATAACATCGAAAAGGGACTCCCCTGCAAATTTACAGAATGATGAAGTGATATTTGATTTGTACCGTACCTCACAGTATTGCCTCGAATTTCCTGTAAATTTGCAGAGGAGTTCTTGTAATTTGGAAAAGAATAAGATATAATATTGCGGATTGTGTTACTAAGAATAGAACATAATAAAATAGGTAACTAGATAATAAGGCATAGAATTAGAGGTGATAATATGGAAATGATAATAGATGTACTTGCAGATGCGTTGGCAGATTGTTTAAAGATGCTTCCATTTCTTTTTGCAGCATTTTTATTAATTGAAGGATTGGAGCATTATTCGACAAAATTGACAAGAAAGGCACTGGAAGATGTAGATAAAGCAGGTCCGGTTGTGGGGGCACTCGTGGGCTGTGTACCACAATGCGGATTTTCAGTCATGGCTTCTAACCTCTACGCAGGAGGGATTATATCGGTAGGAACATTGCTTTCTGTATTTCTTGCAACATCAGATGAAGCAGTATTGATCTTGCTTGGCAATCCGGATCAGGGAAAGACAGTTCTGACACTCCTTGCGGTAAAAGTTGTGATTGCGGTCGTAGCAGGATACATCATTGATCTTTTCCTGCAGAAACAAATTGCAACTCCAAAAGAGTGTGGAAATCTCTGTGATCACTGTGGATGTCATGATCACCACGCCGGACTTTTAAAACCAGCACTTCGCCATACAATTAAGATATTTCTCTATCTTTTTGTATTTACAGCAATTTTGAATTTTATTATAGAAGTAATTGGAATTCAGACATTATCTGAATATCTTCTGGCAGATAGTATTATCCAGCCAGTGATTGCAGCACTTATTGGATTGATACCTAACTGTGCGGCTTCTGTTGTAATCACGCAGCTTTATATCAGCGGTGCAATTTCATTCGCATCTGCCATTTCCGGTCTCTGTACCGGAGCAGGAATTGGATTGGTTGTACTTTTTAAGGTCAATCGGGATAAACGTGAGAACATAAAGATTGTACTCACTTTATATGCACTTTCAGTGATTGCAGGAATGGTTTTACAGATCTTCGAATTTTAAGTTGTCAAATTGTGAAAAATGCTGTCGATAAGCGACACGAATTGACAAAAGGTTAATATATTCGAAATTGATTTTCTATTTTGATGTGCTATAATAAATATGTTCACACTTGAGATATACCTTTTTGTGAGGAGGATTTATTATGGTAACAAAAAAAGGGACACCTGTAAAAAAGACAAAAGATGTAAAAATAGCTGCAAATGTTATGGCTGATTCGATAAAGACAGAAGAGAAAGCAAAGGCAGAAGTTAAGACCGAGATAAAGCCACAGACAAAAGAGAAAGTAGAGGCAGAAGCTAAGACTGAGATAAAGCCACAGACAAAAGAGAAAGTAGAAGCTAAAGTTGAGAAGGCTGCTGCAGATACAGTAGATAAGATTACGAAAAAAGCAGTGAAAGGTGCAGGTGCGGCAAAGACTGTAGCAAAAGCTGTAACAAAGACTGCGACAAAGACTGTAAAGAAAGCTGCTAAGAAAGACATTAAAATAAAAGCATTTGTTGAGTATTATGGTAAGCAGGTAGAAGAGAAAGACATCATTGCCCGTGTGAAAAAAGCATGGACGAGATCTGGTAAAAAAGTCGGAGACATTAAAGAGATGGATCTTTACATAAAACCGGAAGAGAATGCGGTCTACTATGTGATTAATGGAACAGAAACAGGAGCTGTAGAATTCGAGTAGGAAGACAAAAAGAAACAGATAGTAAAAGCTGGCTTTTACTATCTGTTTTCTTTTGTTAGCAGTAACACCTATTATGCCATAATTATGATTTATTCTATCAGTAATATATCAGCTTGAATATTTTTTCTTTTGTATTGTAAAAGAAATATGCTATACTTGAACAGTTGAAAAAGAATGATTTACAGGAGGAAGAGAGCTTTGAAGAAGATATTGACATTATTAGGGACATTCTTCATGGTTATGCTGTTGCTCCCGACTTATGTGTGGGCGGCAGAAAGTCATGCATCTGCAGTGCAGGTGCCGGTCTGGCTATGTATTCCATTTGCCGGGCTTTTGTTATGTATAGCGGTCATGCCGCTGTTACGTGCTGAGTGGTGGGAAGCACACCAGCCACTTGTGGTGTTTATGTGGATCATATTACTTGTAGTGCCATTTGCAATCGTTTATGGTGCAGGCGATACATTTGAAACAGTATTGGAATGTATCGTGAATGATTATCTGACATTTATTGTTCTGTTATTTGGATTATTCTGTGTATCTGGTAACATTACAGTTGGAGGAGATTTTGCAGGATCACCGAGAGTAAATGCATGTCTGCTGGCATTGGGTACACTGCTTTCCAGCTGTATTGGAACAACGGGAGCCAGTATGCTCATGGTTCGCCCGGTCATTAAGATGAATTCATGGAGAAAAAGAAAAAGACATATTATGGTATTTTTCATTTTTCTGATTTCCAATATGGGTGGCTGTCTTACGCCAATCGGAGATCCGCCGCTTCTAATGGGATTTATGCGTGGAGTACCATTTTTCTGGAGCATGCATTTATTGCCAATATTGATTTTTAATCTGGTGATTCTGTTATTTGTATTTTATCATCTGGATAAAAAGGCATACCGTAAAGATATTGCGGAAGGAAGAAAACCGGATATCAGCAGACCGGGAACCGAATTTTATATTGAAGGACTGCACAATATTATTTTCCTTATTATGATTGTAGGTGCAGTAATTTTAAGTGGAGTACTTCCGGGAATGTCAGCATTCCAGGACGCGGCAGGTAATGTAAGAGGAATTCGTCTGTACGGAGAAGTTACACTGACGCTTCCTGCGCTGATTGAGATTGTGATTATTTTACTTGCAGCATTTCTGTCATTTAAGACAACAGACAGTTCCATCCGTACAAAGAACCATTTTACGTGGGGAGCAATCAAAGAGGTTGCAGTTTTGTTTATCGGAATTTTTATTACTATGCAGCCGGCACTGATGCTGTTAAAATCTGTTGGACCAAACCTTGGAATTAGCGAGCCGTACCAGATGTTCTGGGCAACAGGAGCGCTGTCCAGCTTCCTTGACAATACACCGACCTATCTTGTATTCCTGACAACTGCGGGAACACTTGGATTAACAGGAGGTATTACAACGGCTCTTGGACAGATTCCGGTGAATCTTCTAGAGGCTATTTCCTGTGGAGCTGTATTTATGGGAGCAAACACATATATAGGAAATGCACCGAACTTTATGGTAAAAGCGATTTCTGATGAAAATGGTGTCAATATGCCATCATTCTTTGGATATATCTTATGGTCGCTTGCATTCTTAGTTCCGGTATTTATACTGGATATGCTTGTGTTCTTTTTGTAGGAGGTTACGGATATGGCAAATAATAAAGATATGTATATAGAACTTGCGAATCGGATCTATGATCTGGATGGTGAAGTATATAAATGTGTAGGATCTTCCCTTGGAAGAACATTTACAGGAAGCAGAGAGAATACGATCCGTGCACTTAGTATGTTGATGTATACGAAGCCTGACGGACATCTCTTGCGAAGTGAGCTGGCGCTGATTAGTAACATGGCTCGTACGATTAAGAATAAAGAAGATAAGAGCCGTATGATGACAGAATATAATGAGATTCTTAAAGCAATGGAGCAGCTTCCGGATATGTCTGCAACGGATATTGTCAATGCAGAAAGAATGGCTCTGAATCCGGCTGCACACTGGGATGAAGTGGACGAAAATGCGCATCTCGTTATCTGTATCAGCCGTACACAGGGAAGTGCGGGAAATGATATTGGATTTGAGCTGGCAGATAAGCTGCATATCAATTATTATGATTCAGAGATTTTCGAGCAGGTACTAAAACGTCAGGAAGAAGAAAAATTTCATATTAAAGAGAAAGAGTGCTTTACAGAGTTTGATAAATATGGAAAAAAACGAGAAACATTGAAATCAAAGCTGCGGAATATGTATCGTTATCATGGACTTAACAGAGAAGATGCCGTCTTCTTTAATATGAGCGATCTGATCTGTAATCTGGCACGAACAGAAGATTGTATTATAGTTGGAAGATGTGCGGATATTATTCTGCGCAATAATTATATTCCACATATCAGTCTGTTCATCAGCGCACCATTTGAAGTGAGATTGCAGTATATGATGAACGTGCGTGAGATGGATCAAAAGACAGCGGTGAAGTTTTTGAAAAAAATGGATCGCCAGCATAAAAAATATTACGAATTTTATACAAGTGAAAAATGGGGAACTCCTGAGAATTATGACCTGTGCATTAACAGTGCCAACTACGGAATCAAAGAGACGATAGAAATCATTGAACGTCTGATCATCAACAGGAAGAAAGCATAAGGGGTACAAGAAAGAGACTTTACGTGTGTTTCAGATACTGATATAATAAAGACGAATGAGAAGGGAGAAAATAATTAACACGTAAAGGAGATAATAGAATGAATGAGACAACATTGGTGAAAGGCATAAGTGCGATAGGCTCCATGGATGGACCGACTTCAGTGTTCCTTGCCGGAAAGCTAAGCGTGGGAGTGTTTGCGGCTGTGATAGCAATCGGTATTTTAATTGGATTTTTCGGTTTGAAGCTGGTGAAAGTGGTTGCGGCATTCCTGGGATTTCTGATTGGAGCAGGAGTGGGAGCTGGAATCTGTGCATTAGCGGGAATTGAAGGTATTGCATCCGTAGCGGTTATATTAGTCTGCGCGATATTGCTGGCAGTAGTGTCTTTTCTTGTATACAGGCTGGGTGTATTTGTGATGATATTCATCTGCTCTATGGGAGTGCTGGCAGCAGTGATACCGGCACAAAGTTCAGTCATTACTATTGTGGAACTGGCAGTGGCACTTGTGCTTGCGATTCTTGCTGCAATATTTGCAGAGCCGATGATCATTGTAATTACCGGTATAGCAGGTGGATTTCTTGCAGGTCCGGCGATTCTCGACCTTGCTGGAATTACAGATCCGTCATGGTTAAAATATGTAGCAGGTGCAGTTCTTGCATTTGTAGGACTTATGATTCAGTTCATGATGCAGTCAAGTAAGATTGGAAAGAAAGAGAGAATCAAATCGGAACATATCAAGGAACAGGTCTCTATGGAGAATGAAGTAGAGAAAGCCCGAATGATTCTGGATGAGGACGAAGCGAAGCCAGAAGAAGCAGAAGAGCCGGAAGGATATCTGGATGAGGAAGAGGCAGAAGAGCCGGAAGGAT
>NZ_JAJCNB010000003.1:0-119224 GCF_020560825.1 Dorea sp. 210702-DFI.3.17 | reverse complement strand
AACATGGACGTATTCCAACAGATGTTAAATATATGAATCCGAGAATATCCTTTGACGGATTGAACTGGTGGATCAGTGTATGTGTGGAATTTCCTGATTGCAAAGAAACACTTAATGATGATGGAGTTGGTATAGACTTAGGAATCAAAGATTTGGCTGTCTGCTCTGATGCTGTTAAATATAAGAATATTAATAAGAGTCAGAAAGTAAAGAAACTAGAAAAACAGAAACGCAGATTACAGCGTAGTATCTCTCGTTCTTACGAGAAAAATAAGAAAGGAGAAAGTTACTGCAAAACTAATAATGTAATCAAAAAGGAAAAACTTTTATTAAAACGAAATCACAGATTAACAAACATCCGTAAAAACTATTTGAATCAGACCATATCTGAGATCGTAAATCGAAAACCAAGATTTATCTGTATTGAAGATCTGAATGTCAGCGGAATGATGAAAAATAGACATTTATCCAAAGCAGTTCAGGAACAAGGATTTTTTTGGTTTAGAAAACAGCTTGAATACAAATGCAGTGATAAAGGAATCCAGCTTATTGTGGCTGATCGGTTTTATCCATCATCAAAGCTTTGCAGCTGTTGTGGAAATATCAAAAAAGATTTGAAATTATCTGACAGGGAATATAGATGTGAGTGTGGGAATATAATTGACAGAGATTTCCAGGCATCAATAAATCTTAAGGGTTATGGAGAGCGATTTGCAAGCTGACACTGAAACGTTAATGCAAATATGTACGGATACGTTAGTCCGGAATTTACGCCTATGGAGAGTACAAGAACTTGTGAGTAGATAGATATTTATATCATCAAAAGCATACTCGTTGAAGTAGGAATGAAACATAGAAGTTTATAACTTTTTATAAGTTTTCAGTAACGGTGCAGATGCTATGCCAGGTATACTCGTGGTTGAAGATGATGAAAATTTAAATCGTGGAATTACATTTTCACTGAAAAAATCCGGATATGAGGTTTTTTCAGCAGAATCAGTGAAAAAAGCGAAAAGAATTGCAAGTGATCATAATGTGGATGTTACCATTTGTGATGTGAATCTTCCGGATGGGAATGGACTGGAATTTGTAAGGTGGATGAGATGCAATTATAATACATACATTATTTGCCTTACAGCACTAGATCAGGAGATGGATCAGGTTATGGGATATGAAGCAGGGGCAGATGATTATATTACAAAGCCGTTTAGTCTTTCGGTACTTCTTTTGAAAATAGAAGCACATTTCCGCCGCAGACAGGAGAAAACGGAAGTCGGCAAGATGATTTCGGGAGATATCGTATTTATCGCAGGAGAAATGAAAGTTCTGATAAAGAGTCGTGAAATCAGTCTGACAAAAACGGAGTTGAAAATGCTGACTTTTTTTCTTCAGAATCCGAAACAGATTCTTTCAAAAACACAAATATTGGAAAATGTGTTTGATCTGGAAGGGGATTTTGTGGATGAAAATACAATCGCTGTCAATATCAGAAGACTCCGTGAGAAAATTGAAGACAATCCGGCTGCACCGGTCTATATAAAGAATATCAGAGGTCTTGGGTATATATGGAATCAGAAGGTAAGGCAGTGACAAAGAGATATCGCAAGAAGATCACAGTAGCGCTCTCCTTGGTTTTGCCTGTCATAGTATTGTTTGTAATATTAAATTGCTTTACCACATATGTGTTTTATGAAGATTATAAATATAAAATGAATCTTATGACAGAGATTGCTGCAAAGGAAGAATTTTCCGGGCTGGATGCTGTTTCGGAATTGCTTAAGGATAAGGATATTGAAACCAACGAACAGGGAAGGCAATTATTGGAGCAATATGGATACTGGGGAAATAAAGGGAATGCATTTTATATGCAATTCCGGCATCAGGTTATGGTGACCGGTGCTGTAAGCACTGTGATATGCGTGCTTCTTTTGACTTTTTTACTTTATTGGAAGAAAAAAGAAGATGCGTGTCATCAGAAAATTTTAGACCAGTTGGAAGAAATTCTGATCAGATTCCGTGAAAATAAATTTGATGCTTTACTGAAAGCAGAAAATCCAGCAGAACTGGAAAAATTGAATGACCAGCTTGAAGCAATCGGACATCATATTCAGTTGCTAAAGGAAGAAGCACGGGAAGAAAAAGAGAGCACGAAAGAAATGGTTTCTGATATCTCTCACCAGTTAAAGACACCGGTTGCAGCTTTGGATACATGTTTTAGTGTGCTGATGCAGAATGACTTAAGTGCCACAGAACAGGAGGAGTTTCGTATCCGTTGTCGGAGTGCTCTGGATGGACTGGAGACATTATTGCAGTCGCTTCTTGAAATATCCAAGATGGAAACTGGACTGATTCAGATTAATAAGAAAAAACTTCCGCTTATGGATACTGTCATATCTGCTGTGAACCGCACTTATCCTAAAGCGGATGAGAAAGAAATTGAATTCGTTTTTGACTATGAAAAAGAGCTGGAAACATGCACGATTATGCAGGATAAAAGGTGGCTTGGTGAAGCTGTGATCAACGTTCTGGATAATGCAATCAAGTACAGTCCGTGTGGTTCAAAAATATTTATCCGGTTACAAAAAAGAAACGATCTTGTAAGAATGGAAATTGAGGATCAGGGAATTGGTATTCCGCAGAATGAGTATCACAAAATTTTTCAACGATTTTACAGAGGAAGTTCCAAGGAGGTCATGGAAAAGAGTGGTACAGGAATCGGACTTTTTCTATCGAGAGAAATTATCGAAAAGCACGGAGGTACAATCATGGTAACCTCCGGCAAAAAGAAAAAAGGAAGCACGTTTGTGATTCAATTACCATATGTTGGTTAAATTTTAAGTGGGCAGAAATCTTACAATTCTGTAAGACTTCTGCTCGTTTTTTGAAAGTGAAATGAAAGATTGTCCTGATACAATTTGGATGTAGGTTGAAAAGGTACACTTTACAGAATTAAAAAGGAGGCAACACATGAGTGTGATATTAGAAACCAAGCAGCTTTGTAAATTTTATGGCGCAGGTGAGAATCAGGTCAAAGCGGTCAATCAGGTGGACATTCAGATTGAGCAGGGAGAATTTGTCGCAATTGTCGGAAAGTCAGGTTCCGGTAAAAGTACATTACTTCATATGCTTGGAGGGCTAGACACCCCGACAAAAGGCAGTGTTACTTTAGCAGGGAAAGATTTATACAGGATGAAGGAAGATGCCCTTGCTGTTTTCCGCAGAAGAAAAATCGGATTTGTTTTTCAGGCATTTAATCTGGTTTCATCTGTTAATGTCTGGGAAAATATTGTACTGTCACTGGGGCTGGATGGAAGAAAAGTGGATGAAGCGTATGTAAATGATATTATTGCAACTCTGGGGATTGAAAACCGGATTTATAATCTGCCAAATCAGTTATCCGGAGGACAGCAGCAGAGAGTAGCAATTGCAAGAGCACTGGTGAATCGTCCGGAAATTATATTTGCAGATGAGCCGACAGGAAATCTTGATTCTAAGACCAGTGATGAGGTAATCGCTCTGCTTAAGATGACAGCAAAAAAATATGGACAGACAATTGTAATGATTACCCATGATGACGAAATTGCACAGGTCGCTGACCGTATTCTGGTGATTGAGGACGGACAGGTGGTGGATTTCAGATGAAGACAATAAGCAGGATTGCATATAGCAATGACAAAAGGAACAGGACAAGAAGTATACTGATCATGATGGCAATCTGTCTGACCACGATGCTGCTTGTTATCATCAGTACTGTGGGAAATGGGGTAATTCATTTACAGAAAAGTCAGGCGGCAGGATCATATGGAAGCAATTATGGTCTGTTTGTTTCCGCAGACGGATCGCAATTAAAAGAAGTAAACCGCCGTGCGGAAATAGATGCTACAGGCACTATGTGCACCGAAGGTATCATAAAAGGTAATGAAAAAGGCGGGTTTGTCTGCATGGATGAGACTGCAAGAAAAATGCTTCCTTATAATAAAGAATATGAGTTGAAGGAAGGAAAGTATCCGGAAAAAATGCAGGAAATTGCCGCAGGAAGAGCATTTTTTCGTGCAATGGGGTATGGTGATGTAAAGATCGGAGATACGGTTACACTGGATTACCGCGCAGGGATGCAGTCAGAATATAAGCCGGAAGAATTTGTTGTCAGCGGAATCCTATATGATCGGGATGAGTATACCATCGAGGCATCTTATGTTGCTTTCGGGTCACAGGAGTTTTATGATGAGCACGTCGCAGAGAATGACAGACAGTATAATATTTATTTTACTTTAAATGATTCTGCAAATGTATCTATGAATAATATTGATTCGGTTATAAAGCAGATTGCAGCAGCTTGTGGGATCGAAGAAAAAAACGTTATAGTCAATGATCTCTATTTACAATGGGTCTTGCAGCCGAGTTATGAAACGATTGCGGTATGCGGGGTTTTGATTCTTGCAATTGTACTTTTCTCTGTTGTGGTCATTTATAATATTTTTCAGGTCGGTATTGCCAACAAGATACAGGAGTATGGAAAAATCAAGGCTCTGGGAGCGACAAAAAAGCAGATGAAACAACTGATCTTCAGAGAGGGTATGTTTTTGACATTTTTTTCAATACCAGTTGGATTGCTTTTTGGCTTTCTGATTGCAAAATGCGGTTTTAACTGGCTGGTAGAACAGGGGAACCTTGTATCAACCGGAACTGGCTCTATGGGAGTTCAAAATCAGCAGGTGTCTCTGTTTTCCCTGCCTGTTATGCTTCTCTGTATTTTCGTATCATTTCTTACCATTGCTTTGGCACTGCGTAAACCAATGAAAATTGTTTCACGGATTTCACCTATCGAAGCAACACGGTATTTAGAAAATGCAGAAACACAAAAAAAAGGAAAACGAAATGGCAGAAAAAATGTCACCGTGTTTTCTATGGCAATGGCAAATATAACGGGTAATCCAAAAAGAACCATTGGTACCATCCTCACAATGGGTTTTTCTTGCGTATTGTTTGTGATTATCTCTAATTATGTGGGAAATATTGACACGGAGCATGAAGCACGTCTTTCCGTTAATCATGGACAATTTGAACTGCAGCTTGACTATTCTGCCGAGTATGATGAAAGATATCCGGAGAATAATCTGGATACGATTCTGACGGATGATCCATTGAATGATTCGCTGATTGAAGAAATCAAAAGCATTCCGGGAGTAACAGATGTCATGACGAGAGAGATTGTCTCTGTAAATCTGAACGGAACAAGATTTCCGGCTACTATTGTGAGTAAAAAGGATTTTGATTTTATGCGCCAAGAAGGGGATATTGGCTCTATGGACTATGATCAGGCGGTAAAGAATGGTGATATTTTCTTTGGCTGGTCAACGTGGATGGAACAAGATGGATATGCTCCGGGTGAATCCATTGCATTTGACTTTGAGAATGGAAGTGGAACCTATACCTATCAGGGAAAGATTGCAGGATCTTTTGTAAGTGCGGACACTTATCTTGTCATTCCGGAAGGTGTATACCGTTCCATGAATCCGAGAGGAACAGCCTATGGCTATCTGTGGGTGGACTGTGATAAAAAAGATGTGGCATCTGTGGAACAGAGTCTGAATACTTTGATTTCTAATACTTCGCATATAAAAATGGATACCTATCATGCACAGTTAGAATCTGCAGAATCAGTAACCCGCATGATGAAGCTTGGCTGTTATCTGTTTATGGCAGTTGTAGGACTCATCGGTTTTATGAATATGGCAAACACTATGATCATGAATATTACGACAAAAAAGCAGGAATATGGTGTATTACAGGCTGTGGGTATGACGAATAGACAATTAAATTTATGCCTGCAGTTACAGGGACTGATGTTTACGGTTGGTACCATATGCGTAGCTTTGATCATTGGTCTGCCGCTCGGCTATGCACTTTTTTCCTATGCAAAACATAATGGAATATTTGGAATGAATATCTATCATGTTCCGATCGTACCAATTTTAATTATGATTTTTTTGGTCGGTCTGTTGCAGATTGTACTTTCCTGCGTTTTAAGCAGTAATCTGAAAAAGGAAACGCTGGTAGAAAGAATAAGGTATCAGGGATAGCAAGTAATATGTAATGAACTAGGTCTTAACGAAGAGGAGAAATAGATAACTTCCAATTGAACAAAATCGCTGCGCGATGGCCTGCCAAGGCTGTGGCGCAGTTTTATTTTTATTAAAAAAGCAGTGGAATTACTTTCCATAATCCGTTATTGTTAAGTTACCACACGAAACAACTGAACTAAGAAAGCTCCACTGCCTATGATAAGAATAACATTTTCCAGTCTCTTCCGCAATCGGAATTATGACGCAACGGAAACAAGCAAAGGAAGAGGATTTAATAAAGAATATAAATCCTAAAATCACAGGTTGGAAGAATTATTATTCCACCAAAACAAATGAGAAATGGATGCAGGCACTAGACTGGTACATTATCTGTACTTTTACAAGATGGTATAACCAGAAACACCAAAGGCGTAAACATATGTCAAGAGTGGGATTTGTTAGAAATAGCATTTACGAAAAAGGATTAAAGAAAATGGCTAGAGCATGACGTAATGCTGTAGAAAGAAGAATGTCGGAAAGCCGTGTGAGGAAGAACCTCATGCACGGTTTGATGAGGGGCGGATGAAACTTTCATCCGCCTGCTCTACCTGTATAATGGGAAAAGTTTTGGTTGAGCAACAGTTGGAATGATGATAAAATTTAGTTGGGACAAATAATTAAACAAATTCTTTGTGGAGAGGTGATGTTGAAATGTCAAAGAAATTAACGGAAAAATCATTGGAAAAGAAGCGTCATAATATGGGTACAGAGGAACTAATTCAAATAATTATGAGTTTATACCGATCAAATAAATCAGTAGAGCAATAATCTACAAATTATTGGAGATGCATATGGTAATGAATTACTTGAAAAGTACAAAAAGAGGATATACAAAATATTTAATCCATCAGATATTGTTCGTATGGGATTTTCTATTGATACTGCGCAACAGGTGTTAGCAAAATTTGCAGATATATGTGTGAATGATAATGGAAAGTGGTATGGAGATCTGGCATTATATTTTGCAGAATGTGCAACTGATTTTACATTGGGTTACGGAGATATCGATGAAGATTTTTACGAAGTACTTGGAGATGCTTATCATGAGGCAATAGTTGCAGCAGGTCAGGATGAAGAATTATATAAATTATGGAAGGACAGGCTGGAGAGTGTTTTACATGATTTTGCAGGCTTCGGCTGGGGGATGGAGGAGTATATATGTGAGGAATATTATTCGCTACCATGGATACAGGAGGATAACGAATGAGCAGGAAAGTACGCAGAGTACCGGTTGTTCTTGATGCAGGAGAAATAAGGGATTTGCCAATGGAAGATATCCGGGTGATTCTAAGAGGTGCAGATGAGCTGATTTCAACTGGCGGGAGAAGTATGCTGGCTAAAATATTAAAGGGTTCAAAGGATAAAAAGATATTAGAATATAAATTGAATGAATGCCCTGCTTATGGATATTATCATGACATGAAATTAGATGATATCAGCAAGTGCATTGATTGGATGATTAAGAAAGATTACCTCAGGATTAAGTATGATTATCGCCTTCCGTTATTAGTGTTTTCAGAAAAGGGATGGGAAATAGAGATAGAAACATTTGCGAAAGAGCTTTATCAGAGATTTTGTCTGGATATAAAAGAAAAGAATGCCCGTGTCATTTTTGAAATGAAAGATGTAAACAGACAGGTTGTTATGCTTGTTCTTGATAAAATAGAAAAAGACGGAACAGAGGAATTCTTAACCTGTTTAGAAGCATGGAAGCTGATGGAAGTAAAGAAGGTTGCAGTTCGGATTGCAGAGGTTGAAAATACGATTAAAAACAGAGCAAAGCTATCAGAGTAGAAAAGAGTAAGAATTTATAGAGAACTGGAAAGTGAGGTAAGTTGATATGGCAAATGATATCGTTAACTATCAGGATGTGATTACTGACATAAAGGGAATTATTTCGTCTGGTCGTGAAGTGGCTTATAATGCAGCAAATAAAGCTATGGTGCTTACCTATTGGCATGTAGGTAAGCGTATTGTGGAACAGGAACAGGCAGGAAAAGAAAGAGCAAAATATGGTCAGTCTTTAATTGAGGCATTAGCGGATGAACTCACAAAAGAATATGGAAAAAATTTTTCTAAAAGGAATCTGCAATATTTTCGTAAATTTTATCTTGCTTTTCCAGATGAGCAGATTGTGAACACATGTGTTCACAATCTGAATTGGTCTCATTTTAGAGCACTTTTACGTGTGCCGGATGAGAATGCCCGATTATGGTATATGAACGAAGCGGCAAATGAAAGCTGGAGTGTCAGGACTTTGGATAGAAATATCAGCACACAATATTATTACAGATTAATGCAGTCACCAAAGAAAGATGCTGTCATGAATGAAATGCTGCAGAAAACAGCGGAAAATCAAAGGAATAAATTTGAACTCCTAAAAAGTCCGATTGTTGCAGAGTTTCTTGGCTTCAAAAATGAAGATTCTTATATTGAAAGTGATTTGGAATCAGCTATTTTAACACATATCAGGGACTTTCTTATGGAGATGGGAAAGGGATTTGCTTTTGTTGCCAGACAGCAGCATATTGTTACTGAGACAGAAGACTATTTTATTGATCTTGTTTTCTATAATATTGAGTTAAAATGTTATGTGCTTATAGATTTAAAAATGGGGAAAATCACTCATCAGGATGTGGGACAGATTGATATGTATGTCCGTATGTATGATGAGTTGAAATGTAAGGAGGGAGATAATCCTACACTTGGTATATTACTTTGTGCGGAAACAGATGAGGATATAGCAAGGTATTCTGTGCTACATGATAATGATAGACTTTTTATGTCGAAATATCTCACATATCTGCCAACAAAAGAGCAGCTGAAAGCAGAGATAGAAAGACAGAAAGAAATATTTTATATGCAGCATCCAGCATTGTCTGAAAACGAAAAAGAAGGTATGGAAGAATAACAAAGCATTTCATACAATCCAGTTGTATGGAATTATGGACAACTGAAATAGACAGATTTTTAGACACAGGAGATGAAAAGCTATGAAAAAACAGCAGAAATGCTATATATACACAAGAGTATCAACTTCCATGCAGGTAGAAGGCTATAGCCTTGATGCACAGAAGGATAAGCTTAGAAAATACGCAGAGTATCAGGAAATGTCTATCGTAGGGGAATATTCTGATGAGGGTAAATCTGGCAAAAGTGTAGAGGGCAGACCACAGTTTAAACATATGCTTGCGGATATAGAAAGTGGTAAAGACAATGTTGATTATGTGCTGGTATTTAAGCTGTCAAGATTTGGAAGAAATGCAGCAGATGTTTTATCATCATTGCAGAAAATGCAGGATTATGGAGTTAATCTTATCTGTGTAGAGGATGGAATTGACAGCTCCAAGTATGCTGGAAAGTTGATGATATCTATTTTATCTGCGGTAGCAGAGATAGAGCGTGAGAATATTCTTGTCCAGACAATGGAATGCCGCAGACAGAAGGCGAGAGAAGAAATGTGGAATCAGGCACACAGAAAGCGTCAGGAGACAGGTGTTTTACAGGTAAAAACACATAGTCTTGAGCACGAACATATTTTATCCGGAATTATCAAGTGCCCTGTCTGTGGAAGCGGTATGTATGGTAATGTAAACCGCAAGAAGCATCCGGATGGAAGTTATTATAAGGATTATTTCTATTATGCCTGCAAACACAGGAAGCTTGTGGGCGGACACCGCTGTACTTATAAAAGACAGTGGAATGAGGACAGGATTAATGCGGCAGTTGAGGAAATTATCCGCAAATTTGTGAAGAATCCAAAGTTTGAGCAGGAAATCCGTAAGCAGATAGGAAGCAGCATTGATACTTCGAAGCTTGATAGGGAATATGATGGTTTAAAAGACAGACTGAGCCAGACAACCGGGGCGAAAAACAGGATTGCTGACCAGATGAATCATTTATCTGTATCCGATAGGAATTATGATAAAAAATATAATGACATGCAGGAACGTCTGGACAAGCTGTATGATGAAATCACTGATATTGAGAATGCCATGGAAGAAGTCGAAACAAGACTTTATAATATCAGGCAGGACAAAATCTCAGAAGATAATGTTTACCAGTTCCTTTTATTTTTTGATAAGCTGTATGATAAATTTACAGATCTGGAAAAGAAGACATTTTTGAAGAGCTTCCTGTCGGATGTGTTTATCTATGAGGAAGAGCAAAAGGATGGCAGAATATTAAAAGGTCTCCGGTTTAAATTTCCGATATATATAAATGGCAGAAATGTATTGGGTGTGGATTGGGACAACGAAAGCACAGATGAGACGGTTATTCGTCCCAACTAAAATAAAAGCAGGATGAATGCAGAGGGTATTTTGAATTCACAGATAAAGAAAAAGTGCGGAGTTGAGGTTGGAAAAATACTTTTTTACAAAGGAGAAAAATTAAATGAATATTACAGTATATCTTGGTGCAAATGAAGGTAACAATCCGTCGTTAAAAAGGGCAGTCAAAGAACTGGGAACCTGGATTGGAAAAAGTGGCAACGCACTTATTTACGGAGGCTCTAAAAGTGGTTTGATGGGAGCATTAGCCGATAGTGTATTGAATGCAGGCGGTAATGTTACGGGTGTTGAGCCACAATTTTTTATTGAAAATGAATTTCAGCACGAAGGAATTACAAAACTGATCGTAACTAAGGATATGTCGGAACGAAAAAACAAAATGATTGAACTTGGCAATGCATTTATTGCATTTCCTGGAGGAACAGGTACTTTGGAAGAAATAACTGAGATTATGTCAAAAGTATCACTGAAGCAGTTAAATGCACCGTGCATTGTATATAATCTTAATGGTTACTATGATAGCTTAAAAGCAATGCTTAAACATATGATTGACATGGGATTGTCATCAGAGGAAAGACAAAAAGGAATATATTTTGCAGAAAGCCTGGAGCAAATAACAGATATTTTATGCTCTTTGAAAGAGGATTAGCAGAAACCAGATTCAAATGTTGGGATAGAAATAAAAGCAACAGCAAGGGATTCTTTAAGTCCCTCCGATCTAAATCATAGAAAGGAAGGGGGAAGTGCATATGTTGGAACTGTAAATACTATTCTGCAGAATACTGATCAAAAAGATCCAGTGCTAATGCGCTGTATGCCATACCAGGTCCGCCACAGATCAGTACTGCAGCATTCAGTCCGGCTACCAGTTCTTCTTTTGTTCCGCCCACGTTGATGTAATTCATTACATGAGAATAGATACATGGCTCACATTTTCTTGAAACTGCTGCGACAAGGATTAATAATTCCATTGTTTTGGCATCCAATGGTCCGGCATTTTCCATTGCTGCGGTAACTGTAGAACCGAAAGCCCCCATTACTTCCGGATTCGCTTCAGCATATACACCAAACTGTCTCTGATAATCTGCTAATTTTTCCTTTGCGTTCATTTTAAAAACCTCCATGATTAAAAATTGATAAGATAAGTATAACATGGTGGAGTAGAAGAGGATAATTGATATTTGTTATGTGAGGTATTGAGACGGTCTATGGATTGCAAATATTCTTGAAAAGATGCACTATATGACTTGCACTTATGGTATACTAAAATAGTATGAAACTATTGAGAAAGGTGATGAGTAAAAATGTGTAAAAAAGATGAGTTGCTGGAATATGTGATACAGGATATTATTGATATGATTAGTACCGATTGGAGTATAGAATACGATGAAGCAAAGAATAAATTCTATAATTCAGAAGTTTTTGAAAAACTTATAGATGAAGAGACCGGATTGTATTTGGAAAGTCCAAATTATGTCTACGATTTATTTAAAGATGAAATGAATTTTGGACATATTATTCAGGCGGAAATTTGAAATTTTTATTCAAGAATGCCTCGGCATTTACAGTGACTATTCCTTGCAGAAAAGCACCCAAAGGTGCTTTTCTGGTGAAGGATGAACATACAATGTAGTCCGTTACAAGATTTAGATTTCCTTTAAGTCCAACGTGTCTCGAAAGATAGAGATACTCCGGTTCAAGATTCCGTTCATATAAGCAATCGCAGTTCCATAGTTTGTCATAGGAATGTGTGCATCTTCGGCACATTTTAGACGATATTTCATTTCTCGTTCATTTAACATACAGCCTCCGCAGTGGATAATGAGCTGATATTCGGAAAGATTCAGTGGAAATTCAGTTCCGCTTGTAAATTCAAATTCAAAATCTTTTTTTGTGTATCGGCGAATCAGATTTGGAAGTTTGACTGTTCCGATATCACCACATTGGCGGTGATGTGTGCATCCTTCGCTGATCAGAATTTTGTCACCTTTTTTTAATTTGTCCAGTGTATATGCGCCATGCACTACTGTTTTCAGGTTTCCTTTATATCTTGCAAATAATATGGAAAATGAAGTTAATGGTACATGTTCAGGAACAATGGCAGATACTTGTTTGAAGGCCTGACTGTCTGTGATGACCAGATCTGGATCGCGACCGAGTTTTTTTAATGTATCAGCCAGTTCTGTTTCTCTTACAACAATGGAAACGGCACCGGACTCCAGAATATCACGGATGGTTTGCTGCTGTGGAAGAATCAGTCTGCCTTTTGGTGCAGCAGAATCGATTGGCACAACAAGAACAATCAGGTCCATTGGCCGGATCAGGTCGCGTACGATATACCGGTCATTATCAGAAGAAGGAATGAGCTTTCCGATTAATTCCTTCAGTTCCTGGATATTGCTGTGATCCTGTGCACTGACCCACAAAATGTGTTCAGAAGGAATTTGGCAGGATTCGACAATAGAATCAGACTGGTTGCCTAGACAGACTTTGGAGACAGCCAGATCTGCTTTATTCAGTACAACAATATAAGGAATATTCTTGTCCTGGATGCGGGTAAGAATTTTTTTGTCTTCTTCAGTCATACCGACAGTTCCGTCTATAACAAGAATTGCGATGTCGGTTTTATTCAACATCTGATAGGCTTTCTGAATACGCAGTTCTCCCAAAATATCTGCATCATCATCAAGTCCCGGAGTATCGATGATGACGACTGGACCCAAAGGTAAAAGCTCCATAGATTTTAAGACAGGATCTGTCGTTGTGCCTTTGATATCAGACACAATTGCCAGATTCTGCCCGGTTAATGCATTGATGACACTGGATTTTCCAGCATTTCGTTTTCCAAAGATACTGATATGAAGCCGCTCGGCAGACGGTGTATTATTTAAGCTCATAATGGAACTCCTTATAATAAAGAATGTGCCAAAGCACATTCTTGAATAGATATAAAATAGTGACGTTGTAAATGATTTTGTACGTGTGTTCAACTTTAAATATTGAGTGAGTCTCCTCTGGAAGTCACCACCTGGTATCCGACAGATGCCATGCGGCGTTCCAGACAGTGCCGGCATTGTGCCGATTCGTCATCGGTACAGATTTTATTATCGTAGAGCAGATAATCTTTTCGCACTTCTGTCGGTGACAGGTTCGGCATGACAACATTTGCACCTGCAAGGATTCCCAGCTCACGGCCTTTCGGGTGAATGGTTCCAAGCGCGGTCGTAGCCGGAAGCAGGACTTTTGGCAGCATCAGCCGAATCAGCCCAAGCATAAAGAGCGTAAGCTCTAGTGTACCGGCAGGCTGGTCTGCAAATGGCGTATCATGATGCGGAATGAAAGGTCCGATTCCTACCATATGAGGATTAAGTTCCTTTAAGAATAACATATCTTCTGCCAGATATTCTGGTGTCTGATAAGGTGCTCCAACCATAAATCCGGTTCCGACCTGATATCCGATATCTTTCAAATCCCAGAGACACTGCTGTCTGTGAGCAGCACTTAAGATTGGCGGGTGGAGCTTAGCGTAATGTTCAGGATTGTAAGTCTCATGGCGCAAGAGATAACGGTCTGCGCCAGCATCAAAGAATGCCTGATAACTGTCTTTTTTCCACTCTCCAATGGAAAGAGTGATCGCACATTGTGGAAAATGTTCTCGGATTCGTCTGACAATGTGGATAATCCTCTCTTCTGTAAAATATCCATCTTCTCCACCTTGCAGGACAAATGTGCGAAAGCCCAGATCATAGCCTTCCTGGCAGCAGCGAAGAATGGTATCCTCGTCCAGACGATACCGGTGTGCTGCTGCATTACTTTTTCGAATACCACAATAGAGGCAGTCGTTTCGACAATAATTTGTAAACTCTATCAGACCACGGACATAAACGTCATGCCCATAGTATTTGTGGCGTTCTTCTCTGGCAAGTTCGAAAAGGTACTCGGAAAGTTCCGGCGTGCGATTCTTAATCAGTTCGGTCCACTCTTCAAGTGAAAGCTCCTGATTTTTATGTAATTTGTCAATAAGTTCCTTCGGTCCGGTCATAGTACCTCCTGCATGTAATTACCATATTTGTAAAAACTGCCACATAGCTGGTGTAGGTTGATAAAGAATGCTTCTGCAACGTTATTTTCCACCATCTTGTAGCAGCATAAAAGTTTATTTCAAAGTCTATTTATTTTTCTGCGCTTCCAGATAATCATTCAACTCAGAATTCAGGATATCTGTAATAAACATATGTCCCGGTGCATGTGTGATTACGATTGGAAGTTTTGCATTTTCGATGGCGGCCTGAGGTGTAACTCCGCATGGCCAGAATACAGGGATTTCACCTTCGTAAATGTCAACGGCTTCGCCGTAATCCGGTTTCATGACATCCATAACACCGACTTCTTCCGGATTGCCCATCTGTACCGGAGCACCGTGTACATTTGGCATCTTCACTGTAATATCATAAGCTTTCTGTGCATTTTCCGGAGTCATCGGGCGCATGGAGCATACCATAGGACCGGAAAATGGTCCAACAGGAACGGTTTGGATATTCGTCTTAAACATTGGTACGTTACGTCCCTGGGAAATATGACGGATTTCGATTCCTTCTTTGATCAATGTCTCTTCAAAAGAGAAAGAGCAGCCAATCAGGAAGCCGACATAGCCTTCTTTCCAATAAGAAGATACGTCAGTCAGTTCTTTTGTAAATACGCCGTTTTCGTAGATACGGTATCTTGGAATATCAGTGCAGATATTACCGCCTTCGCCCATGGCGTGTGTGTCGGGCGTTCCTTTGATGATTTCAAGAATCGGACAAGGAAATGGATTCTTTTTTGCAAATTCTTCGAAATCTGCTGCGTATTCCGGAGGCAGGATTACAAGGTTTGCCTGTGCGTAACCACGGCACATTCCTGCGGTCGGGAAGTCAATAACTCCATCTCGGCAGAGTGCCCGAACCTCTGCTGGTGTTTTGTCTACATAAGGTGTGATGTCAAATGCCATGATGATAGTCTCCTTTCAGTTTTGCAAAATTATTATATCAGCTGGGAGATGACTCCCACTATAGGTGGTGAGAAACAAGCTGGTATCAGTGGTGGGAGTCAATCCCCCCAGCTGATATAGCCTCCGGCAGGGCGCACATTGTCCGGTGGACAATGGTTTTGCGCCGACCGAAACGGAGTGTAGACTTGCAGAGGTGCGCAGTAGAAGTATGTCATGCAATTGCATGACGCGCACCTCGCAGCAAGAATGCCGAGGCATTCTTGAAAAGATTCAGCATCTTAATTCTGTTCCACTATATTTTCTATTGTAACAAAATAAAGACATGGGAGCAATAAAAAGAGGAGATTGATATTTTATAGATATTCTTTTATTTTATTCATTAACAGATGTCAATTTCATGGTAAAATGATAGTGGGACAAGGAATGATTTATGTATTTAAACTTGAAATTGTAAAGGAGAACGAAGATGTTGGAATGTGATTATATTGTAAAACAGATTGATGGAGATTATGCACATTTGCAGAGAGTAGACCAGCCGGAGGCAGAACTCAAGCTTGTGGCGAGAGCACTACTGCCGGCTGATATATATGAAGGCTGTGAACTGCATTATGCGATGATGCAGTATTCTATGAAGTAGTATTTATCCTCTTAAGGTTGCGACCAATCTCTTCGGCAGCATCAGAAGATCCAGTGCATCGGCTATGGAAGTTGTGCAGACATCGCATTCTGAAAGCAACTTTCCGTAAGCCCCTTCAGTACCCATCACTGCGATACTTAAGGCAGCGGCCTGACACATTGGTATGTCATTCCGTCCGTTGCCGATGGCGATACAGTGTTCGGCACCCAGTGAGCTTAGAATACGAAGCTTCTCATCCATGGCGGAACCGGAAGGAAATGTCATAATTTCCAAAGGAAGTCCGTTGCACATGGCAGCCGCAGTGCCGTGAGTGTCTGCGGTCAGTACATAGATTTTAAATGAATCTCCGAGCAGGAGTAGCCGCTCTTTGATTGCAGGTGGAATCAGCCCGTCAACGGCAATGGTTCCATTGTAGTCAAGGACCAGATACTCAAGGTCCAGTGTTTTATAGCCTGGAATTTCGATGATCATATAAGTTTCCCCTTACATATATTGAATTTGTTCGCGGGCAAGTTCTGTAGCCGGTGAGTCAAAGAAAGTTTCTTTGTCAGTAACTTCCAGTATCTTTCCCTGATCCATGAAAATAATCTGGTCAGCGATGCGCTTTGCCTGTCCAAGATTATGTGTAACAATGACAAATGTGTACTGACCTTTGAGTTCCATAAGGGTTTCTTCAATTGCGATTGTATTTTTCATATCCAGCGCGGAGCAAGGCTCGTCGAGAAGCAGGATTTCAGGATTTACACAGAGACTTCTGGCAATTGCAAGGCGCTGCTTCTGTCCGCCGGATAACTTGAGGGCAGATTTTTTTAACTGATCCTTTACTTCCTCATATAATTTTGCTTTCTTCAGACTTTCTTCTACTTTTTCAGACAGAACTTTTTTATCCCTGATACCATAATATTTTAACACATAAGTCAGATTCTTCTCAATACTGTGTGGAAAAGCAATCGGCTGCTGGAAGACCATGCCGATACGGCTTCTTAAAGTTTCTTTCGAAATAGATTTGATATCGGCATCACCAAGAGAAATCTTTCCGGTTGTATATCCTTGTTCCTCTTCCACCATACGATTTAAAGTTTTTAAAAATGTTGTCTTTCCGCAGCCGGATTGTCCGACGATGGCAGTAATCTTTTTATCTGGAATCGTCACAGAAATATCATGAAGAATTTCATGCTTTCCATATCCGCAATTTAAATGTTCGATTGTTAACATATTAGTTTCCCTTTCTCATGTAAGTAACAAATTTGCAGATCAGTTGAATGATCAATAGTAAAAGCATCAGTACAAATGCTGTGCCGTAGGCATAGTCCAGAGAGAATCCGTTGTTTACCAAAGTATATAAGTGATATGGCAGGGACATGAACGGATCTGTCAGTTTCGAAGGAACGCCAGCCTGCATCACTGCACCTGTGTACAGAATCGGGGCAACTGCGCCCATTCCGTATGCCATTCCAAGTGCAACTGTTCCGAGAAGTTCAGGGAAGCAGACTGGAAGAATCATTTTTCTAAGAGCATATTCTCTGGAAAGTCCAAGACCGATGGAATTAGTCATATAGGAAATTCCCTTTTCTTCAAAGACTTTGCGGGCGCGGATCGCAACAAATGGCACAATCATGGCAGAGACGCAAAGTGATGCACACAAAAGACTCCGGCTGATGCCAAAACCATAGATCAGGAGTGTGTAACCCACCAGACCAAATAAAATAGACGGGATACCAGACAGTCCTGTGATTGCAAAATTTACAATGCCGGACACATATTTGTTTCCATGGTAAAAAACAAGGTATGCGGAAGCACCGATTCCAAGGATTCCTCCAATCAGTGCGGCAAGTGCACCGAGATAAAGAGATCCCATAAGAGCCGGGAAAATTCCACCGGCAGTTCCGATTGGTACACCGGCAGGTTTGTCCAAAATGAAAGAAAGGCTCATGACAGTTTTTCCCTTCCAGAATACGTACAGGAAGAGGAACAGTGTAACGCCAATGACACTTAGCCCAAGCAAGATCAGAACAATGCGGATCAAATATTTGGATACCTTAGAATTCATGTTTTGCGAACCTCCTCTTCAAAAGATAGCCGATTCCCAGTACGGCCAGCAAAATAACCAGTAACACAACATTTGCAACATAAAGTGCGGACAGATGGAGACTGCCGTACTCGATACTTCCCATTTCCAGTGCAGTCAGGGAAGGCAAGGTCTGCCCACGACCGAGAAGTTTCGGGAAGATCGGAGAATTTCCAATGACCATCATAACTGCCATAGTTTCGCCAAGTGCACGCCCGAAAGCCATCATAGCTCCGGCAACGATGCCTGGGCGGATTGCCGGAAAAATGATTTTGACCAGAGTTATTTCCCGGGAAAAGCCGAGTGCAAGTGCTGTCATTTCATATTGTGTACGTGCAACGCGAATAGATTCGTGACAGGTCGAGATAACGAATGGCAGCAGCATGATTGCCAGTACAATCCCGGCAGCGAGAATACATTGTCCGGCTGCCATATGAAATTGTGTGGCAAAACTTTTTACCAGGACAGTAAGTCCGATAAATCCAAAGATCACGGAAGGAATTCCGGCAACCAGGTCGATAAAAGCCAGAAAGACAGCGGCTATTTTTTCTGGAAGATAAAAATTCAGAAAGCATGCGCAGGCAACGCCGAAAATCAGAGCCAGGACTACTGCAATGAACGATACGTATAAAGTTCCTGTAATTGCAGGCAGTAGTCCAAATTGTGGGTTTGCACTGACAGGCCGCCATTCCGTAGAAGGGAGAAACATTTTTATTCCCAGTTCTGAAAAAGCGGGAATACTTTCTTTTATGATATGGATCAGCATAATAGCCATCAGTGCGCTAACTCCAAACGCAGTGAGGTAAATAAGGAATCTGCTGATTTTATCTGGTAGTTTTCTTAACATAAGATGTCCTTTCTAATTTGTATAGAGAATAGACCTTGGCATATTAAAACGCCTGTGACCGATACATGTAACATTTTCATTATAAGCTACAATGCGTGTTATGCAAGAGACATTCATATATAAAGAAGAGGGTGTGCATGTGACACACCCTCTTTGGATTGAAATAAAAGTTTTAGTTCATAGGAATGAATCCCATATCTTCTACAGTTTTCTGACCTTCGTCTCCAAGAACTACGTCTAAGAATGCCTGCTGAACAGCTGTAGGTTCACCGGAACCAACTAACAGCAGAGGTCTCTGAATGATGTAAGAACCATTGATGATATTCTCTTTTGTAGGCTCAACACCATTTACTTTCATAGTAACAACTTTTCCAGCATTCTGGTTAGCAACACCGAATGATGCATAACCGATTGCATATGGATTGTCGATGATATCCTGAACAAGTTCACCCATGGAAGAAGCCTGGATGGCATCAGATTTCACTTCTGTATCACCCATGATGTTCTTCTGGAATACTTCGTGGGCACCACCGTTAATGTCACGAGTGATAACTACGACTTCCTCATCTGGAAGAGAAGCATCAAGATCTTTCCATGTTTTATATTCACCGGAGAACAGGCTTACAATCTGCTCTGTAGAAAGGTCATCAATAATTTTAGTTACAGGGTTCTCAGGGTTTACAGCGATTGTAAGAGCATCGATACCAACCTGATATTCTTTCTCGTCTTTGATCGCCTTTTTCTCTTCATCTTTTACACTTCTTGCTACCATACCGAAAGTAGATGTACCATCGATAACAGCTTTTGTTCCTTGTCCGGAACCACCTGCGGAAACATAAATTGCAATATCTTCATCTGGAAGAGAGGAATCATAAGCTTTCCATGTTCCATATGTATCGAAGAAATTCGTTGCGATAGAAGTAATAACCGGTGCCAGTGTAGAAGAACCATTGAACAGAATCTGGTTGCTTTCCCCATCAGCAGATGCCTCTGTTTTTGTGTCGTCTTTTGCGTCTGTGGACGCTGATTTGTTAGAGCCGCATCCTACAGCCATGGACATTACCATAGCGGCTGTAAGGAGAATTGATAATACTTTCTTTTTCATTAGAAATACCTCCCGATTACTTTTTAAAGTTTACGTGGATATTATAGCTTGTTTACAAAAACTTTACAAATAGATAAATTTAATAATAAATATATATTATAGATAAAACCGATTGAAATGTAGAATTAATAGAAAATATGAGAAAAAATGTTGGATATTTTCTATTAATACATTCTAAAATAAAGAAAAATTAATAAAAAATATAGATAAAGAACTCAAAGTAAGTGTATTTATGACAAGCCGATGAAACGAAATGTGAATAAATTGTTAATACAAATCATGCAGACGAAAAAACAAACAACATACAAGTAACATATGGATAAAAAAGGAAAACAGAGTGACTGGTACAAGAAATTATGCTATGATTAGGGACGAAAAAACGTAGATTTACAGAGGTGCGCAATAGAAGTATGTCATGCAATTGCATGACGCGCACCTCGCAGCAAAAATGTCAGAGTATGCGTAAATGGAGTTGGATTATGGAAGTAGAACATGTAACACATGAATTTAAACCAATTTATAATAAAGAATCTAAAGTTTTGATGCTTGGAACAATGCCATCCCCAAAATCCCGGGAAGTAGGATTTTATTACGGGCATCCAAGAAACCGGTTCTGGAAAGTATTGTCAGATGTATGTGGAGAGGAAGTGCCGGAGACTAAGAAAGATAAAATCACATTTGCCTTGCGCAATCATATCGCAGTATGGGATGTACTGGCAGGCTGCGAGATTCGGGGAGCAGATGACAGCAGCATCCGTAATCCAAAACCAAATGACATGAATCTTATCCTAAAAGAAGCACCAATACAGGCAATCTTTGCAACAGGCCAAAAAGCAGCACAACTGTACAGACGCTATTGCTACAAAGATACGGGCATTGAAATCATCTGCCTGCCTTCCACAAGCCCTGCGAACTGTCGGGTAAGCTACGAAGAACTATATGAGGCTTATTCAGTGATACAAGAATACATTAGATAGATAATTATATATAGGTACAAAATGAAAACTTACTATTCAAGTCGAACATCCGTGAGACTTGGCGCGTGATTCTGGTCAGAGAAGCTGACATATTCCTATCAGAATCACTGCGCATCCTCGCGGAGCGTTTATCTCAGTCGGAGACCTAACTCCCACTGAGACAAATTTGCTATTACTTATCACCTGAAGAGGTGGGAGTCTTCTCGACTGAGATAAACAGGCTAAGGTAGATTTAGAATTAGGAGTTTGAATATTTATTTTAACAGGAGGAAGCTTATGACACGTGAGCAAAAAGTCAGCACGTTAATACAATATCTGAAACAGGAAAATCAAGGCTATGCCAGTATTCCGGATCCAATCGATGAGGGAGAACAAAGGCGTCTTCTTCGAAGCCTCATGAATGTTCGTTATCCGGGACATGCATCAGCAGAATATGAAAAATTGCAAGATGAACTTTTACAGGAAGAAGCAAAGGAAAAAGGAATCGTGACATGCAACGATATTCCGGTGATCGAGCAGGAATATCCATGCTCAGAGATCAAGAACAGTGACCGCATTTCCCTGTGGCGCGGTGACATTACAAGACTAGGCGTAGATGCAATAGTAAATGCAGCGAACAGTCAGCTTCTCGGCTGTTTTGTACCATGTCATGGCTGCATCGACAACGCCATTCACTCGGCGGCAGGAATTCAGCTTCGTAATGAATGTGCAGAAATCATGGCAGAACAAGGACACGAAGAACCGATAGGAAAAGCAAAGATTACAAAAGGCTACAACCTTCCGGCTAAACATGTCATACATACAGTAGGACCAATTGTCGGACTGGCAGTAACAGAAAAACAAAAAGAGCAGCTAAAAGACTGCTATCTCAACTGCCTGAAAGTGGCAGAAAAATCAAGTTTAAAATCCATAGCATTTTGTTGTATCTCAACCGGAGAATTCCATTTTCCCAATAAACTGGCAGCAGAAATCGCAGTAGACACGGTTGACCGGTTTTTAACAAAAACTAGCATCGAACGTGTGATCTTTAACGTGTTCAAAGAGCAAGATTTTAATATATACAAGAAACTTTTTTGTTAGCGGTACCGGGGTTTTTCTGAAAAAACCCCGTCCCCAATTGGATTTTATCTGGAGGTTGTAGATGGATAATTTATTTTTTTGTTTAAATGCGACAGGTCCCATATTCTTAATGATGATCCTGGGACTTTTTTTTCGTCATATAGGCTGGATGGATGAGGAGTTTGCCTCGAAAATGAATAAATTCGTATTTAAAGTGCCGTTGCCGTTATTATTATTCGGGGATCTTGCGACAGTAGATTTTTCGGAAGTCTGGAATGTAAAATTTGTTATATTCTGTTTTATTGTAACCTTGATCTGCATTATAATTTCAGCGGGAATTTCCTGTCTTTGGAAGGATAAGTCTATCCGTGGGGAATTTATTCAGGCTTCTTATCGAAGCAGCGCGGCGCTTCTTGGTATTGCATTTATCCAAAATATTTATGGAAATGCGGGTATGGCGCCAGTCATGATCATCGGCAGTGTTCCGCTTTATAATATTATGGCGGTTGTTGTGCTGTCCTTTTTCAAACCGGGACAGAGCAAGATTGATAAAGCGGTACTAAAGAAAACTTTAAAAGGAATTATTACCAACCCGATTATTATTGGAATTGTGGTTGGACTTCTATGGTCGGCATGCCGTCTTCCATTTTCCGGAATCCCGGCGAAGACGGTGACAAGTATTGGAAACATGGCAACTCCGATGGGACTTATGGCAATGGGAGCGACCTTTGATATCCACAAAGCTTCCGCGAAAGCCAAACCATCTATTGTGGCGGCTGTTATGAAGCTTGTCGGATTTGCGGCAGTCTTTCTGCCAATTGCAGTCGGGCTGGGATTTAAGAATGAAGAAATCGTTGCAATCCTTGTTATGCTCGGATCTGCGACGACTGTAAGTAGTTATGTTATGGCAAAAAATATGGGACATGAAGGTGTCCTTACTGCCAGTACAGTAATGCTTACCACTATGTTCAGTGCATTCACATTGACCGGGTGGCTGTATATATTGAAAACTTTAGGAATCGTGTAATAAAGAAGCTTAATTTCTCTCATTATAACGGCGAAGAAGAACGGACAGAAACAATCCCGGCAGGCGGTTCTACCTGCTTAAAACAACTCAAAGAAAATATAGAGTACACCGTAGGAATACACGCAGATGTCACAGAAGATACTCCTATTAAACTGACAACTTATGACGGAGAAGAGAGAGATGCCGAACTATAAAGTAATTGTATAACAGGTAATAATGGAAGCGATTGCATAATATATCTACTGAAAAATAACAGATTTCCTATACAGTAGTGGATATCACAATACAAAAGCATCAAAAGGGTCTCAAGAAAGCATGGAGTTATTTTCGAAATTGGTGCGAGCATAGCCTGTGAGATTATGCACTGTCTGAGCCATCAGCGAGTTTGCATAATCTCACAGAGATAAGCGGCGCAGCAACAATAGAAAATCACTCAGCTTTCGAGATCCCCTTTTGATGCGGTCTCTTAAGGTTTTCTGAAAATTCCCTAAAAACCTTGACAAACAGGACTTCTGTGGCTATGATATTTTGTAGTTTCATGGTTGATAAACCAGTTAAATGCGTTGAAAAAGAGGAGTATGCATAGGTCGTTCTGACAGAGAGAGATGCCCATTGGCTGCGAGGCACTTGAGAATAGAGATGCAGAAGGTAGCTTTGGAGCAGGAACGCTGAAGTCACAGTAGGCGGTCCCGGAGTCGTTCCCGTTAAAGAATAGGATGAGATGTATAGAGGAGTTTCTTCTATATAATAAAGGTGGTACCGCGAATCAATCGCCCTTTGTGAGAATAAAGGGCGTTTTTTTTATAATTAAGAAATGCATTTTCTAATTATAAAAAAGCCTCCGGCAGGATGCGCACTGCGGCGTACAATGATGGTACCGCAAGCGACCACCGCAGGCGCCAGAATGTGCTGGGGCACATTCTATATTTTGCCCTGAAATGTGAAAAATGTGTGAAAACATGAACCAGGAAACACGTATTTGAGGAGGAGACTATGAGTCAGAATTTGGAGAAAACTTACAATCCGAAAGAGATTGAAGACAAACTGTACCAAAAGTGGTGCGAAAATAAGTATTTCCACGCAGAAGTGGACAGAAGTAAGAAACCATTTACAATCGTAATGCCGCCACCGAATATTACCGGTAAGCTTCACATGGGACATGCTCTTGACAACACGATGCAGGATATCCTGATCCGCTACAAGAGAATGCAGGGATACAATGCACTGTGGATTCCGGGAACAGACCATGCGGCTATTTCTACAGAAGTAAAGGTTACCAATCAGTTAAAAGACGAAGGTATTGATAAAAAAGAACTTGGCCGTGAGAAATTCTTAGAGAGAACATGGCAGTGGAAAGAAGAATATGGCGGAACTATCACATCACAGCTTAAAAAGATGGGTGTTTCCTGTGACTGGGACAGAGAGCGTTTCACAATGGACGAGGGATGTTCTGAAGCAGTTGAGAAAGTATTCCTAAACCTTCATAAAAAAGGATTCATTTACAGAGGATCCAGAATCATCAACTGGTGTCCGGTATGTAAGACTTCCCTGTCTGATGCCGAGGTAGAGCATGAAGAGCAGGACGGATTCTTCTGGCACATTAAGTACCCAATTGTAGGAACAGACCGTTTCCTTGAGATTGCAACAACACGTCCGGAGACTCTTCTGGGAGATACTGCAATTGCAGTTCACCCGGATGATGAGAGATATAAAGATATCGTTGGAAAGATGTGTAAACTGCCACTGACAGACCGTGAGATTCCAATCGTTGCAGATTATTATGTAGACAAAGAGTTCGGAACAGGTGCTGTTAAGATCACACCGGCACATGACCCTAATGACTTTGAAGTTGGAAAACGTCACAATCTGCCAGAACTTAACATCATGAATGATGATGCTACGATCAACGAGAAGTATGGTGGAAAATATGCAGGCATGGATCGCTACGAAGCAAGAAAAGCTATGGTAGAGGATCTGAAAGAGCAGGGATATCTTGTAAAAGTTGTTCCACATTCTCATAATGTAGGAACTCACGACAGATGTCACACAACGGTAGAGCCAATGATCAAACAGCAGTGGTTCGTAAAGATGGAAGAGCTTGCAAAACCAGCCATTGAGGCAATCAAGAATGGTGAGCTTAAGTTTGTACCAGAGCGTTTTGATAAGATTTACCTGCACTGGCTTGAGAATATCCGTGACTGGTGCATATCCAGACAGATCTGGTGGGGACATAGAATCCCGGCGTACTACTGCCAGGATTGTGGAGAAGTCGTAGTGGCTTCCGAAGCACCGGAAAAATGCCCGCATTGTGGTTGTACACATTTTAAACAGGATGAGGATACGCTGGATACATGGTTCAGTTCTGCGCTTTGGCCATTCTCAACACTTGGCTGGCCACATGAGACGGAAGATCTTGATTACTTCTATCCAACGAATGTACTTGTAACCGGATACGACATCATTTTCTTCTGGGTTATCCGTATGGTATTCTCAGGATATGCACATACAGGAAAGGCACCATTTAACACAGTACTGATCCACGGACTTGTTCGCGATTCTCAGGGACGCAAGATGAGTAAATCACTTGGAAATGGTATCGATCCTCTGGATATTATCGATCAGTACGGCGCAGACGCACTTCGTATGACACTGATTACAGGAAATGCTCCTGGAAATGATATGCGTTTCTACAACGAACGTGTAGAGGCAAGCCGTAATTTTGCAAATAAAGTATGGAATGCTTCCAGATATATTCTTATGAATATGGAAGGAAAAGAGATCACAGAGCCACAGGCAGAGGATCTGGGACCTGCAGACCGCTGGATTTTATCTGCATGCAATAATGTGGTAAAAGATGTAACAGAGAACTTAGATAAGTTCGAGCTTGGAATTGCACTTTCCAAGATTTATGACTTTATCTGGGACGAGTTCTGTGACTGGTACATTGAACTTTCAAAATATGCAATCTACCACGCAGACGAGAATCCGAAGAGTGCGAACGCTGCACTTTGGACATTGAAGAAAGTTCTTGGTGATGCACTGAAGCTTCTTCACCCATACATGCCATTTGTTACAGAGGAAATCTACAGCAAACTGGTTCCAGAAGAAGAGTCACTGATGATGTCAAGCTGGCCGGTATATGAGGAAAAATGGAATGACGCAGAGAATGAAAACATTCTGAACCATTACAAAGAAATCGTAAGAGGTGTCAGAAACGTCCGTTCTGAGATGAATGTTCCAAATTCCAGAAAGGCAACGATCTACGTTGTATGCGAGGACGAGAAGCTGGCGAAAGGTCTTGCAGTATTAAAAGAGTCTGCAATGATGATGGCATCTGCCGGAGACTTCATTGTACAGGCAGACAAGAGCGGTATCGCAGACGATGCAGTGTCTGTAGTAGTTCCGGATGCAACCGTTTATGTGCCGCTTGAGGAGCTGATCGATTTTGAGCAGGAAAAAGAGCGTCTTACAAAAGAAGAGACTCGCCTGAATAAAGAGATTGCACGTTCCAACGGCATGCTGAATAACGAGAAGTTTGTAAGCAAAGCACCGGCTGCAAAGGTACAGGAAGAGCGTGAGAAACTAGAAAAATATGAGCAGATGCTTGCTCAGGTCAAGGAGCGTCTTGCTGGATTACAGAAAAAATAAATGTAAGGGGATATTATGAAAAAGCTGCGAAAGGAAGAGGTTATAGCATACTGGAAGGAACGTAGAGAGCGAAGGGCAAGAATACTGGAAGAGAGAAGAAATGGTGCATTTGCGCAGAAGATGAAACCTGTCTATCAGTTTATGAACCGGTTTTCTCTGATATTTCACGCGCTTTTAGCATGTCTGATCAACTTTGCAATTGAGGCAATTTCAAGACATTCACTTGTTCAGGCATGGAGCTATATGACACAGACACCACTCGTCTTCCTTTACAATGCATTTATGATATTTATGACATTTACGGTGGTATACCTGTTCAGGCGAAGGGTGTTCACAAGAATCATTATCGGTGTACTTTGGATGATTCTTGGAATCTGTAACGGTTACATGCTGATGAAGCGAGTGACACCGTTCAATGCCCAGGACCTGAAGGTAGCAACCGATGCGGTCAGCCTGATCAACAATTATTTCAATGGATTTGAGATCGTGATCGTATTGGTGGGAATTGCAGCGGTCATTATATGGCTGATTTCCATGTGGCGCCGCGGTGGTCAGTATGAAGGGGAAATGCACCGGCTTCTGGCAATTGCCGGAGTGGCTGTATGTGCCATGTTATTCAGCTTCACAACAGATCAGGCAATTGATAAGCGAGTGCTTTCCACATACTTTGGAAATATTGCGTTTGCCTATGAGGATTACGGACTTCCGTACTGCTTTATGTCCAGTGTATTTAATACAGGAATCGATGAGCCGAATGATTATAATAAGGAGACTATTGATCAGATTACGAATAACGGAGAAATGGCCGAGAATAAAACAGGGCGTGCCTCTGATGATCTTCCGAATATCATTGTGGTTCAGTTAGAGTCTTATTTTGATGTAGATGAGGCGGAATTTTTCACAACAAGCGAAGATGCATGCCCGAATCTGCATGAGATGTACAAGAATTATTCTTCCGGATATTTCAAAGTTCCGTCTGTAGGAGCCGGAACCGCGAATACAGAGTTCGAAGTGCTGACAGGAATGAATATGCGTTTCTTCGGACCTGGAGAGTATCCGTATAAAACAGTTGTCAAGAACCAGCCATGTGAGAGTGCTGCAACAGCTCTTTCAGCACTGGGATACGGTACTCATGGACTGCACAATAACGGAGGTAACTTCTACAGTCGTGCAAAAGTCTATGATCATATGGGATTTGACAGTTTTACAAGTAAAGAGTTTATGAATATTCTTCAGCTTACGCCAAATGGATGGGCAAAGGACGAGGTTCTGGTAGACAATATTATGGAAGCTATGGATACGACCGAGCAGCAGGATTTCGTATTTACCGTCAGTGTGCAGGGACATGGAGATTACCCGGAGGAGCAGCTGATTGAGAATCCGAAGATCAAAGTAGAAGGTATCGATGACGAAGCAAAGAAGAATAAATGGGAATATTATGTAAACATGGTCTATGAGATGGACAAGTTTGCAGGAGATCTTGTGAAAGCAGTGGAAGATCGTGGAGAACCGGCAGTTGTCGTATTCTACGGAGACCATTTACCGACTATGGGACTTACCGCAGAAGATTTAAAGAGCCGTTATCTCTATAACACAAATTATGTGATCTGGGATAACATCGGACTGGAACAGCAGGATAGAAATATTCCGGCTTATCAGCTAATGGCGGATGTGATGAACCGCCTGGATATTCATTCTGGAACATTGTTCAATTATCATCAACAGAGACAGAATTCCAAGAATTACCTGTCAGACTTAGAGCTTCTCCAGTATGATATTCTGTATGGCAAGCAGTATGTTTACAAGGGCAATCCGCCGATCACGGAAGGTCATATGGAAATGGGTGTGAAGGACGCTACGCTGACGAACATCGTTCCGTATCTGGAAAAAGGCTACAGCCTGTATGGCGAGAACTTTACGAAGTCAAGTAAGGTTTACGTCAATGGCGAGAAGCAAAAGAGTACATTTTTAAATAATACACGAATCGTTCTTCCAAGCACAGAGCTTAGCGAGGGAGATGTTATCACTGTCAGCCAGGTAGGATCCAGCAATACAATCTTCAGAACGACGGACGAATACATTTACCAGGGCGGACAGCTTGTAAGGCAGGAAGGAACAGGAACGGATACAACAAAATCCTGGACAGAACAGGAAAACGAGGAAAAATAAATGAATAGTAAGCCTGTTAACTACAAGGAGGCAGTCGAGTATATCGAAAGCATTCCGAAGTTTACACAAAAGCACACGCAGGAGCACACAAGAGAGTTCTTAGAGCGGCTTGGCAGACCGGCATTTGACCGGAAGGTGGTACATGTGGCAGGAACCAATGGCAAAGGTTCTGTGTGTGCATATATTCAGGCAATCTTAGAAGCTGAGGGGAAGAAGACGGGATTTTTTACTTCCCCTCATCTTATATCTATCAACGAGCGGATTCAGATAGGAAGAAAGCCGATTGACAACGAAGAATTTTATCAGGTCTTTGAGCATGTCTATGATGTCGTGAAAAAAATGGAAGAAGAGGGAATTCCGCATCCATCTTATTTTGAATTTTTATTTGGCATGGGACTAAGTGCATTTGAAAAATCTGATGTAGAATATATTGTTCTGGAGACAGGACTGGGGGGAAGACTGGATGCAACCAATGCATTTCCGTGTCCGGCGCTGACAGTCATTACATCGATCAGCCTGGATCACACCATGATCCTCGGGAATACAATAGAGCAGATCGCGGCAGAAAAAGCAGGGATCATCAAAGAAGGAACGCCGGTGATTTTTGACGGAAATGATGAGGCAGCTGCCGAGATTATCCAAAATACGGCGAAAGAGCATCATGCGCCATGTCGGGAAATCGGGAAAAATGCGTTCGAAATCCGGGAAGTTACCCGCAAACATATTGCATTTTCACGGACAAATGCTTATCATAAAGATGTTATCTGGCAAGTGCCGATCTGTGGTATCTATCAGGTGAAAAATGCAGAGATTGCAATCGAAGCAGCCCAGTGTCTGCTTGGGAATAAACCAGAGCATGAAGAAATGTGGCGCGATGCCGTTGCTAAAATCCAATGGCAGGGACGTATGGAAGAATGCGCAGACCATTTTATCATTGACGGAGCCCACAATCCGGGAGCAATCGAAGCGTTTGTAGAAAGCGTTCGTGCACTGAAAGAGGAAGAACCGCCGATTCTCATATTTTCAGCGGTATCTGATAAAAAATATGAGCAGATGATAGAATATCTTTGCAGACATTTGCAGACGAAAGCGTTTGTTGTGACAGAGATTGAAGATAAAAGAAGAGTTCCGGCATGTGAACTGGGGGAGATTTTTAAGCGTTATGCAACGTGTCCGGTGTATGTGAAGGCTGATGTAAAAGATGCCGTAGCATGTGCCTATGAGATGCGTACCAAAGAGACATACATTTACTGTATTGGTTCTCTTTACCTGGCAGGAATGGTAGAAAAGGCGCTACAGGAGGTGGAGACGTCATGTTAAATTACGAAGAAGAACTGAAAAAATTCCAGCCAAGCCTGGAAGTTGAAGATATTGAGGAAGCAGTATACAGAGAAGACCTGACGGATATGCAGGACATTATCCGCGAAGCAGTAGAGCAGACGAAGTAGTAATGAGTCGCGATACAGATAGAAAATAAGAGGGAATATAAATATATGGACTACACAGTGAAACTAGCGTACCAGTCTAACTACTGGTACAATGACGGACTGGCAAAAGCCCAGGTAAGGGATATGTCTGGTGCGATTACATCACTGAAGAAAAGTCTTCAGTATAACCGGGCGAACCTGGCCGCCAGAAATCTTCTGGGACTTGTCTACTACGGGCGTGGAGATGTGATCGAAGCGCTGGTGGAGTGGATCCTCAGCAAGAATTTTCAGCCAAAAGACAATATAGCCAGTTATTTTATCAGCAAAGTACAGGAGACGCCGGGAGAACTGGAAGAGATCAACCAGGCAGTCAAACGATACAATCAAAGTCTGGAATATGCAAGACAGGGTGGAGAAGATCTTGCGATTATCCAGTTAAAAAAAGCAGTAGCAGCACACCCGACTTACGTCAAAGCATACCAGCTTCTGGCATTGCTTTATATTAAGACCGAGCAGTATGCCAGTGCGAGACAGATCCTCAGGAAAGTACACAGACTGGATGCAACAGATGAAAAGACAATCCGTTACATGCATGAACTTACTGAGATAAGAAAAGAACGTCCGATGAGTGTCAAGCAGTCTGCGAAAAATCAGCAGAAAACGGTTAAATACCAGCTTGGAAATGAAAGCATTATTCAGCCGGTGCCGACCGGGATCAAAGAAAAGGCCAGCATTCACACGGTTGCGAATATTGCAGTCGGTGTATTGGTCGGTGTTGCAGTGATGTGGTTTTTGATTATGCCGGCGATTAATTCGTCAGAGAAAAAAGCATTGAATAAGCAGACCGTTTCATTTAGTGATCAGATTGCAGAACAGAAATCCCAGATCAGCGCACTGAAGACAGAATTGGAAACTTATCGGGCCAGCAGTGAAGAGACAGAAAATGCACAGGCAACTGCAGCTTCAACACAAGACAGCTATGAAGTCGTCATGAATATTGCAGAGCATTATAAATCCGAAGATATGAGTAATGCTGCCATGGCAGAAGAACTTATGAAAGTCAATGCAGATTCCCTTGGAGCTGTCGGAAGAGCAAAATTCGATGAACTGACCGGAAAGATTTATCCGGATGCCTGCAAAAAGCAATATAGAGCCGCAAAAGAAGCTTACGATTCAGGTGAGTATGATACAGTGATTTCCAGTCTTGAGACAGTTATGCAGATGGATGAAAGCTACAACGATGGTGCAGCGATGCTACTTCTGGCACAAGGCTACGAGAAAAAAGGTGATCAGGATAAGGCCAACACGACTTATCAGAAAATCATCGAAACCTGGCCGGACACCGATGTAGCCACCCAGGCACAGCAGGCGCTCGATGCCCAGAGCGGAAATACTGACAACAGTGACAGCAAAAAATCCGACGACACCAAAAAAAACAGTGACAGTGATGATAACGGTGACAACAATAATTAAGAAATAGCTTTAAACAATTAGAAAAATAACTAAATAAAACCAAACTTACAAAAGAGGATACGTTAACCCACGTACCCTCTTTTTTGACATTTTTGATAATTATTATAGGCTGCATATAGAAATTGCGACTGTGCGGATTCCTATAAGGCAGCTAAAGCTTCACACACGTAGAGGCAAGAAAATATGTTTTTATAAAGCTAAAGTATATTCGCGATTAGCCAGTACATTCAGCACCTGAAAATCATATAGTTCACAAAAAGGTACTCTGGAGCGGCCGGTACTTAGGCGGTGTCCTTTGGCGCTTTATGTACCGCTGCCAGCGGAAGGTAGTGCGAACGTGCCTTTGGTGAACTATATGATTTCCAGGTGTGTAGAATGGAAAAAGTATAGAAACAAGCTTTATAAAAAAAGGAGGCCGAAAATTGAAATATCAAGTACAGGAAAACTGTCTCACAATTTTTCTCCCCCACGAACTGGATCACCACAATGCGGAGGAAATCCGCCGGGAATCCGACCATCTGATCATACGAAATCATATCCGTTACATCATATTTGATTTTGCGGAGACAGATTTTATGGACAGTTCGGGGATTGGAATGATCATGGGACGTTACAGACAGATTTATATGCTGGGCGGAGAAATCTGTGCAGCCCACGCAAATGAGCGTGTTAAAAAAATTTTAACCATGTCCGGTGTGACAAAAATAATGGAAATCATAGAGGAGGATCAGTAAATGGATCACACGAATGAAATGCAACTTATCTTCGACAGTCGTTCCAGCAACGAATCATTTGCCAGGGTGACGGTAGCAGCATTTATGACATCGCTTAATCCGACAGTGGAGGAAGTATCTGATGTAAAAACAGCAGTGTCGGAAGCTGTGACAAATGCAATCATACATGGATATGAAGGAGAAGTACATAATATCTGTATCCGGTGCAGAACGAAAGAACAGACGCTTTTTGTGGAAATTGAAGATTTTGGAAAAGGTATCGAAGATGTTGAAAAGGCAATGGAACCACTTTTTACAACAAAAGCGGAAGCGGAACGATCCGGCATGGGATTTTCCTTTATGGAAGCATTTATGGATAGTCTGGAAGTGGAATCTACACTAGGCAAAGGGACACTTGTAAAAATGTCGAAAATCATCGGAAAAGGAAGGAAAATATGGACCACACAATCGATCTGATTCAGAAATCTCACGAAGGAGATGAAGAAGCAAGAGCACGATTGGTGAAGGAAAATGCAGGACTTGTCTGGTGTATAGTGAAACGTTTCCATAACCGGGGTGTGGAAACGGAAGATTTATTTCAGATTGGAAATATCGGTCTGATTAAAGCAATCGACAAATTTGACCTGAGCTACGATGTGAAATTTTCAACTTACGCTGTGCCGATGATTTCCGGTGAAATCAAACGTTTCTTACGGGATGACGGCATGATAAAAGTCAGCCGTTCTTTAAAAGAACTGGCGTACAAAGCATATTTGTTGAAAGAAGATTTACAGAATCAGTGGGGGCGTGAACCGACTGTGGGCGAACTTTCAGAGCGTCTGGGAGTCGAGCAGGAGGAATTGGTCATGGCACTGGATGCAGGCGGAGACGTCGAGTCCTTGCATAAACCTATTTATCAAAAAGACGGACAGGAAATCCGTCTCATGGACAAGCTTGAGGAAAAGAGCGAAGAACATGAGCAGGTTCTGAATCATATAGTTCTAACGGAACTTCTTGGAGTGCTGAATCAGGATGAAAAAAGACTTATTTATCTGCGCTATTTTGCGGAGCAGACCCAGTCCCAGGTCGGACGCGAGCTTGGAATTTCACAGGTTCAGGTCTCAAGAATGGAAAAGAAAATACTCGGACAGCTTAAAAATGCATATTTTCATGGAAAGCCGACATACTAACATTTGAATAAAGAGTTTCGCAAATATTTCATTTAGCATAGGGAAAGAGTCGACGATAACTGCAATGGATCCAGTGCGGAAATGAATGGAACTATGGCGAAAGAAAGTGTAAGAAAGGTGTGAAAAATGTGCAGGAACAATTAGAAAAAGCGAGAAAAAGACTCAGAATCTGCCTCATTGCGGTAGTGCTTCTGGCAATAGTGGCAGGCTGTGCGTATTATTTTGGCGACTTTGGCAAAGAGCGAGACGTGACGGAAGGAACGCTGGTGAGAGGCGCGCAAGATGCACAGGGAGATGTAAGGGTTCTATATAGCTCCAATACGACTAAGATAGATACATCTATGCCATATAGTGAAAATATGTCAGAGACAGAGGACTGGGGACGGAATTTAACAGCTGGGGTGTCGGGAGGTTCTGTATATGGCTGCCAGTAAAGAAACTGTTTATATAAAGGCAGACCGTAATGTGGAAGTCACGGATCCGTGTGTAAAATTAGGGGATATTCTGTCCATGGAATGTGCAAATCCGACAGTTCTGCCGAAGCTTAAGACAATCAAACTTCTGCGGTTTCATGGAGTTGATAAAAAGACACAAAATCGTGTCGCGGTTTCCATTTTGAAAGTTATCGAATGTATACATGCAGAATATCCGGAGATTGAAGTCCAGAATCTGGGTGAGCAGGACTTTATCATCACTTATGAGGAACAGCAAAGCGTGGGCGGTGTCTGGCACATTTTAAAAACAAGTCAAGTTGTACTGATTAGTTTTATGGGAGCGGCGTTTTCCATTATGGCATTCAACAATGACGTCGGTGTGACAAAAATGTTCAGTCAGATTTATGAACTGGTAACAGGAACAAAAAGTGATGGATTTACAGTGCTGGAATTTACGTACAGTATCGGAATTGCCATTGGAATTCTGACATTTTTCAATCATTTTGGAAAGAGGAGATTTTCCGTAGATCCAACTCCGATAGAAGTGGAAATGCGTCTGTATGAGAATGATCTTCAGACGACTTTGATTGAAAATATTTCCAGAAAGGAGCAGGAATTAGATGTGGGCACAAAATATCCTACTGGCAGTCATCGGTCTTAGTGCAGGTGTGATCGTAGCCAACGGACTTTTTTCATTTGTCATTGAATTAGGTGTTGTGTCCGATTTTGCAGACCGCACCCACACAGGCGAACACATTTTGCTCTACGAGGACAGTGTGGCGCTGGGCGGAATACTGGCGAATATTTTCTGGGTGTTCCACATATCCATACCCGGTGGGAATATATTGGCAGCAGTGTTCGGGATTCTTGGTGGAATATTTGTGGGATGCTGGGCGATGGCACTTGCAGAAATGTTGAATGTATTTCCAATTTTCATCCGGCGTATGAAGATTATAAAAAGCGTACCATATCTTATACTTGGAATCGCAGTCGGAAAGACTGTGGGTGCGCTTTTGTTTTTTGCAAATCACTGGGGACAGTAATAATGCCGAGGCATTCTTGAAAGAATACTTTGCCGTTCAAAGGCAGGGACGAATCGAAAAAAGCGTTCGTTGACAGGGGAGTCATGTGGAAAAAGAAAGGAGAGGAATATGGATAAACAAAAGCAACAGGAAGCATATAAGAATTACGTCAAGCAGAAGACGCCGGTACACAATCTGCCACTCAATATGCTCAAAGCATTTATTACAGGAGGCATTATCTGCACAATTGGACAGGGCATTTTGAATTATTGCAGGCACCTTGGAATAGAAAAAGACATCAGCGCAGGCTGGACTTCCATGATTCTGATTCTCTTAAGCGTCTTGCTCACTGGATTTAATATTTATCCGCAGATCGCAAAATGGGGCGGCGCAGGAGCGTTGGTTCCGATTACCGGATTTGCGAACTCCGTGGCGGCACCGGCAATCGAATATCAGAAAGAAGGACAGGTCATGGGAATCGGCTGCAAGATATTTACCATAGCAGGTCCGGTGATATTATATGGAATCTTCTCAAGCTGGGTACTTGGAGTGGGGTATTGGATATTGAAGATTTTGAAAGTGGTGTGAAAATGGGGCAGAAGCCTCATTTTTTTATGTAAGTTATTATACAGAAAATGATTGACACATATATCACGGTGCGATATACTGTATATATCGAAGTACGATGTATCACACTGAAAGGATTAAATTATGGACGCACATATTAAAAAGGTTTATGTTCCGATGACGGAGACAGGGTTTTACATCTTGTTATGCCTGCGATCTCCGAATCACGGGTATGGAGTTGTACAGAAAGTAAGAGAAATGACAGACAATGAAGTGGTACTCGGTCCGGGAACCATGTATGGAAGTTTGTCAAAGATGGAAAAGGACGGATTGATTGAATTCGTAAGAGAGGAAGATAAGCGCAAGATTTATCAGATTACGGAGCTTGGAATGGAAGTACTGGAACTGGAGCTGAAACGGATTCAAAGATTGTATCGCAACGCACAGGAGGTATTGTAATGAGTGAGACAAAAAAGGAACTTCGCTGGTTTTCAATTATGGATTATGAAAAAGAAGCCCGTTATCTGAGTAGAATGCATCAGAAAGGCTGGAAATTCAAAAGAGTAACAATGCCTGGAATCTATACATTTGAAAAATGCGAGCCTGAGAAAGTGATCTATCAGTTGGATTATAATCAGGAAGGCATGAAAAACCAGATGGAATATGTGAAAATGTTTGAAGACTGCGGCTGGGAGTATCTTTTGGAATTTGCAGGATACAGTTATTTCAGAAAACCGGAAGCACAGATGTCCAGGGAAGAAGAGATATTCTGCGATGATGAATCGAGACTGGATATGATGAACCGGATCTTCCGGGGAAGAGTAATTCCGTTAATTGTGATTTTTTGTTGTCTGATTGTGAATGGGTACGATGCTATGGCAGGACACGGAATGAGTGCACTTACAAGCGTGATTGGTGCATTAATGATTTTGTACATTGTTATCTTTTTACAATTCACATTAAAATACATTTCATTTCGGCGGAAGATAAAGTAGTGAAGATGTTATAAAATTTTAAAAGAAGAATAAGATATGATAATCTCTTTATTAATAAGAATGCTATAAGGCAATTGTTAATAAGGAGATTTTTATTTGTTATAGTTGAGAAGATATAAATAATATATATAGTATTGAAAAAATAATATATATAAGTTAAAATAAAAAATAATTGATAACTATAGATTAGTGGGAGGATTTAGCTTGAAAAATAAAAAAGTGGAAATAATAAAAAGTAATGAATTTCAAAATTTATTTGATAAATCAAAGCAATTAATTGACAGTGCCAGAAGTAATATGGGGCAAATGGCAAATGTAATTACGGTTCTTACTAACTTTTTGCTCGGAAGATATATTGTAGAGCAGGAACAGCAAGGCGCCGAACGAGCAAAATATGGAGCAAAAGTTTTAGATTCTTTGTCGTCTTACCTGACAGAAGAATACGGAAGAGGTTTTTCAAGAAGTAATGTTGCGGGAATGCGACAATTTTATATGGCTTACAAGGATAGAGAAAATGAAATAATCCAATCGGGAATTGGACAATTTAATCAGGCTTTTGGAATTGTCCAATCAGGAATTGGACAATTGGCGGCTACATATAAGAAAAATCCATTTAAACTAAGTTGGACACATTATCAGATACTTATGCGTATAGAGGATAGGGAAGAAAGAGACTTTTATGAAAAGGAAGCGATACGTTCTAATTGGAATGTAAGCACCTTAAAAAGACAAATTCATTCTAGCTTGTATGAAAGACTGGCATTGAGCAGAGATAAAAATGATGTAATGAGACTGGCGAACGAAGGTGCCATTCCACAGAAACCGGAAGATATTTTACATACCCCGTATGTCTTGGAATTTGCAGGATTGGAGGATAAAGCAGCATATCATGAAAGTGATTTGGAGTCAGCAGTAATAGGAAAAATGCAGAAGTTCCTTTTAGAATTAGGAAAAGGTTTTCTTTTTGAACAGCGGCAGAAGAGATTTACATTTAATGACAAAAATTTTTATGTTGATTTGGTTTTATATAACAGACTGTTAAGGTGTTATGTTTTGATTGATTTTAAAATTGATGAACTCACGCATCAGGATTTAGGGCAGATGCAGATGTATGTAAATTATTATGATCGTTATGAAAAAATAGAGGGAGAGAATCCGACAATTGGTATTTTACTTTGTAAGCAAAGTGATGAGGCGCTTGTAGATTTAACACTTCCCTCAAATGCTAATATTTATGCAAAAGAGTATAAATTATATTTGCCGGATAAAAAACTGTTACAAAAAAAGTTAAAAGAATGGTTGGAAGAAGAACAGAATTAATTTGTAGAAAATGCTATTGGTATAAGTGAGTAATACAAGATTAGAGGGAAGTAAAATTGCTTACTTCCCTCTAATTTCATATGCATATATTCTGTACAAAAATACTGAAAGCAGCATTGCGCCGAATGGAATACAGTATGATGAATTCGTATACACCCAAAGGAATAGATTTGTCATAATACTGCCTGTTACAAGTAATAAAAGTGCCGGCAAAGCAAGAGAAATCAATTCCTCAATAATTTTGAAATTTTTCGTATTGCATAGGAAAAGCATGAGCAGAAATGCAACCACATAGTAGATTGCATGCAGTCCATTTCCTAAATACATAATAATTGTTGCCTTCGGGGAATCAAAAAGTTTCCATAAGTGATTCTCATAGATTTTCAATTGTGATGTCGCAAAATAGTGAAGTACAAAGCTTAATATCAATCCACAATACAGTCCCCAAAATCGAAATCTACCTTTCATTGCATGTCCTCCTTGTATACTTTGTGCAAATGAATTGAAAATATTTCCCTGTGTCATTTATTGAATTATCATTATTTTCAGAATACTATGAAAACAGATAGATTGTCAATTTGATTATATCAATAGAATGGACTGACATATCAGTGCGGACTATGAGAAAAAATAATTAAAATATGTTTATTTCTGTTTTTTCAACCGTTCTTTTTCTTCCCGCAGCAGTGTGACATTCAGATCATTTTCGCTGGCGGTTTTATCAACCCAGAGATTCAGGGAATCTACGGCGAGGGAAATTTCATCCAGCTTCTGGCTGATAAATGCGAAATCTTTAATCTCATCATCGGAGATTTTCCCGTCTCGGACAATCTGGATCAGTCTGCCGGTGAGTGGATTGATTTCATTGAGACAGGCAATTGTCTCCAAGATAATATTGGAGAGTTCGCCGACTTCCACTTCCGGAACGTAACGCTGCCCGATGGCACATTTATGGGAGCAGTAGTAATTGCAAAGATCCGGGCGTTTGTAGCAGTCCGCCATCTGCACGACGTCGTAAGGAGTCGGCTCCTGTGTTTCGTATTCAATTTTTTCAATCCGGGAGGAAGAAACTCCTGCCATCAGCTCACTTGCTTTCTCGCGGGTGAGTTCTTTTTCTTCCCGGCATAACTGATAGATTGTCTTATTTTCACGCGTTGATTGTTTTCCCATAATTTATATAAATCCTTTATCAAAATTTGTGATGAGTCCATATTTCCCGAAATCCGCGGAATATCAATATTTATTACTCTTTATTGAATATGTATTATCATGTCTTAAGTTATTATACTGGAATCATCGAAAGACAGCAAGAACAAGTAATTAAGGCGGTGTGTAAATGAATGCAGAACACAGAATACGGCTGATACGGGTGATAGAAAAAATAGAGAAAAATCCAAAGTTCAGCAAAAAAATTGGTATCAAAGATAAGACAAAAGAAAAATTACAGGAAAGACGAGGAGTAAGAGTATGAAGAAAAAAATTAAGATTGGATTTGTGGTGTTAGTTTTCATTGTGGTAAGCGTATGTGGAATGTCTGTTTACAGGCATTTCACAGCGCCGAAAAAGGAAAGTGTTCCGCTTGAGACGGTGATTCAGAATTCATCGGATCTGACAACGCAGAAAATGGTGATTTCAGACGTGTTCGAGTGTACGAAAGGAAAGATTCCATTGCTCACAAAGAAAGATTTTCTGGTACAGTACAGAACAACCGTAACTGCCGGATTTGATGTAAGCGAAGCAGAAGTGGAAGAGACAAAGGATAAGGTGACAATCACGATTCCGCATTGCACAGTCGATGAAGATTCGGTCAAGATTAAATCCGACGACATCACACTATATGATACGAATTTTGCAATGTTAAATGTAGAACCGGAAGATCTTCTGGAGGTGTTGGGCGAGGCAGAGACACGGGCAAAGAAGTTAGCAGAATCTGATGAATACGGATTTATCGCGGCAGCAGATGCGAATGCAGAAAATGTAGTACACAGCCTGTATGATAACATTGTAGATGGAAGAAAAGTTGTGGTAGAGTTTAAGTAAAAAAACAAAAAAATCCCCTTGTTTTGTGGTAAAATTACGATATATGATGTCAGCACGAAGCACAAAGTAATTTGCAGGCATTGTAATGTAAAATTGAGCTACAAAATAAAGGGATTTTTTTCGTGAATAAATTTTTCAATCATTACTGGATTATGGCTGCGGGATTAGAGATTGATGAAAAAAGGAGATTAAAATATGCCAAGAGTAAGAATTATTAAGAAAAATGATGAGTATTCTTCCGAGTATGACTTGGGAGATATTTTTGAAATCACAGGAACCTGGTACGGCGGCGTACACATTGAGGGAAAATCCGGGGTTCCGGTTTCGTTGGACAAGGATGAATATATGGAACTGGACACAGAACCACAGGAGCAAAAGAATCCGGCGGCAGGTGATGTGCCGGAGCGGGACATTCTTGTAGGAGATATTGTGCAACATTTTAAACGGGAGTGGGTGCCTTCTGAAACTTCGGAATACTTATACAAGGTTCTGGCATTTGCGCAGCATACGGAGACGGGAGAGAAGCTGGTCGTTTATCAGGGGATGTATCCGCCGTTCAAGATATGTGCCAGACCGTATGATATGTTTATGAGTGAGGTGGATCGGGAAAAATATCCAAAGATCCGGCAAAAATACCGATTTGAAAAAATAAAATTGTAGGAGAGTAGCGCCAGAGAAGCGTGGATATTCAGATGCCGGTCATGGATGGCTACATGGCAACGAAAAAGATCCGAAGTCTGGAAGATTCGGATCTTGCAAATATTCCAATTATTGCACTTTCTGCAAATGCATTTGAGGAAGACAGAAAAGCATCGACCGATGCCGGAATGAATGGACATCTGGCAAAACCGGTCAATGTATCAGAATTATTGAAAATGCTTTGTAAACTGCTTTAGCAAAAATTTGATTTCTGCAAAATATTCCCGGAACATATTGTTCGGCAGATATACTTTCGTGGAGCCGCAGGAAATACCGTAAGCGTTTGGTATCTTCTGCGCCCGCGCAATCTGCATAGCGCGGAACATATGAAAATCATTGGTCAAAATCCCAATGGTATTCGTTGTGTTGCTATCCAGTGTGTGATTTATCGTATCTGCAGAAATCAGTTTCATGCTGTTAGTCAGATTCTGAGCGGTGGTGGTTGATTTATCCTCCAGAATAATGCGCCCGGAATCAATTCCGCGTTTCACCAGATAATCTGCCATGCAGCTTGCCTCTGTAAAGGGTTCGTTAGATCCCTGGCCGCCGGTGACAATGCATCGGGTTTCCGGATTTGCAGACAGATATTCATAAGCCTTGTCCAGTCGAAATTTTAGGACCGGGCTTGGACCATTTTTACAGACTTGTGCACCTAACACGATAAGATAGTCCAGATTATCAGGACCCGCTACATGCATCTGGCTTATGATTAGTCCTTCAATAATAAGGAAAGATGCCAGACAACCGGCAAATATAATGACAATTCCTTTTTTTAGAATATCAGGGAACATTTTCCATAGATTAAAATGAATTCCCAAAGCAACGCATATAAAAAAGACAGCCAAAACGAGCCAGACTGCGAAAAATGCTGTACCAGAGCCAATAGCGCGGACTGCAATGCCGTATGTGCCACATACTAAAGCCAGTATAATGCATAAAAGAAATAAAAAAGTGTGCATGTAAATGATAAACCTTTCTACAAATTTATTTACATTCTATCATAGATTGGTAAGAAATCCTACCTTTTTACATTGTATCGAAAATGTGAAAGCTTTATAATGGAACGATAGAAATTCGAATGAAAAATGTTGATAAAAAGGGGATAAGCAGATGGATTATAACCGGATCGTGCAGGAAATATTAAATATTGGAGAAGAGCTGTTGAAAAGCGGGGCAGAAATATTTCGTGTGGAGGACAGTCTGTATCGCATGTGCAGAAGTTATGGATTTGTGCGAAGTGACGTCTATGCTTCGCAGATTAATATTCAAATGACGGTGGAGACGCCCGAAGGAGAGATTATCACACAGATCCGTTATATTGAAATGACGAGTCCTCATTATGATAAACTGGATCAGCTTAATAACTTGTCCAGATATGTTTGTGCCAATACTCCGAAACAAGCAGAGATTCATGAACGTTATGAAAAAATTGCAAAAAGTAAAGTACTTGCATTTCCACTTATGGTGTTAGCACAGATCGTAAGTGGAACTTCATTTGCAATTTTTTTCGGAGGAGGACGAAATGATGCGATTGTAGCCGTTTTTGCGTCGGCTGCAATGGCACTTACCGGATACTGGATTGGAAAACAGGAAAAGAATCCGATGATTTATAATCTGGTCCTCGCATTTGTAACAGAGATGGTGATACTTTTAGCAGAAAAAATGGGAGTTGCAATTCATTCGGATCGTATCATGATCGGGATTGTCATGGTGATGATCAGCACCCTTGGCGTGATCAATGGACTGCGTGATGTTGTTCAGAGAAACTTTACTTCCGGAACTCTGGAGATTATGAATTCTGTGCTTGGAGCCCTCGGAATTGCATTTGGAATTGCTTTAGCAATGAAAATGTTGCGTGGCGGTGGAAATGCGGGAGGAGCAGTGCTAAACTCCAATATATTTGTGCAGGCGGTTTCGGTGTCAGTCGGAAGTATCGGACTGGCTGGAATTTATCAGATACGTGGCAAAAAAGTTATTTATTCAGGGATCGGAGCATTTCTGACATGGACAGTCTATCTGATCGTGAGACAATTCGGCGGCAGTTATTTGTTCGGAATGCTTCTGGCATCTGTATTTGTGGGAATGTATGCATTTGTAATGGCCAGAATGAATAAAGCGCCGTCCACAATCTTTCTGACAGCATCCGTATTTCCGCTGATGCCGGGAGCCAATCTTTATTATATGATGTACGGCTGCGTGAAGCAGAACCTGACGCTTGCCGTAGAACATATGATTCTTCTGGTGGAGACCTGTCTGATGATCGTATTTGGATTTTTACTTGTGGATATTTTATCGAGAAGCGTGATGCGGATTTTGGGACAGGAATATCATATTGGAAAGAATCCGTAATGGAAAAAATAATCGGATCAGGGGAATATTTTGCCCGAAAAAGAAACATACTACTTGTATTCTTTGAAAAAGAAAAGGGAGTTGGAATACATGAAATTAGTAAAAGGGGCGCAGAGTATAGCATATGACCGGGCACCTTATCTCATCAGCAGTGCATCTGTTGTCGGGAAAAAAGAAGGGGCAGGGCCGATTGGAGAAATGTTTGACCTGGTCGGAGAAAGTGATTTGTTTGGAGAAAATACGTGGGAGGAAGCAGAGAGCACGATGCAAAGAGAGGCCTGTCTGCTTGCCATGGGAAAGGCGCATGTCAGCCAGAATCAGGTACGGTATCTGTTTGGCGGGGATCTTCTAAGACAGGGAATTGCAACGAGCATGGGAGTGGAAAAACTGCAGATTCCGATGTTCGGGCTTTACGGGGCGTGTTCAACATCGGGAGAAGCATTGGCATTGGCATCTATGAGTGTGGCAGCAGGATATGGCGAATATATACTTGCAGTGACCTCCAGTCATTTTGGAAGTGCGGAAAAAGAATTTCGTTTTCCACTAAGTTATGCGAATCAAAGACCATTGTCTGCCCACTGGACTGTGACTGGAAGTGGAGCGTTTCTTGTGGGGAAAAAGGAGAGCCATGTGAGGATAAGTGGTCTGACAGTGGGGAAAATTGTGGATTACGGTCTGAAAGATTCGCAGAACATGGGAGCGTGTATGGCGCCGGCGGCCTGTGATACAATCTGGCAGAATTTACAGGATTTTGGAAGAACGCCGGAAGATTATTCCCGGATTATTACCGGAGATCTCGGATATGTGGGACAGAGCATTCTTTTTGATCTGCTGCTTGAAAAAGGTTATGATATCCGTGGAAAACACCTAGACTGTGGTATGACGATCTTTGATCAGCAGACCCAGGACACCCATGCGGGAGGCAGCGGATGCGGGTGCGCGGCAACGGTACTTTCAGCATACATTCTTCCCAAAATCGAACGGGGAGAATGGGAACGTGTGTTGTTTGTGCCTACAGGAGCACTCATGTCTACGGTCAGCTACAACGAAGGTGCAAGCGTGCCGGGGATTGCCCACGCGATTGTGTTGGAGCATGAAGCTTAGAATATAAGTAGATCTTTGGTTTTCGAAATGGAGAGGAGACAGATATGGATTATATAAAAGCATTTATTATAGGCGGAATCATCTGTGCTCTGACGCAGATCCTGTTGGATAGGACAAAACTAATGCCAGGGCGTATCATGGTACTTCTAGTGTGTAGCGGGGCAGTTCTTGGAGCGATTGGAATCTATCAGCCATTCCAGGATTTTGCCGGAGCTGGTGCGAGCGTACCATTGTGTGGGTTCGGGAACCTTCTTTGGAAAGGGGTCCAAGATGCTGTAGATCAGGAAGGATTCATCGGAGTGTTCCTGGGAGGATTCAAAGCCAGTGCAGTCGGTATCAGTGCAGCATTAATATTCGGATATCTCGCATCATTGATATTCAGTCCTAAAATGAAAAGATGACTTTTTATATCGCTCAGATTAGACAGGATTTTCTATGCCTGCTGCGTCATATATTACAGTTTTCTCCGCAAACTCGCCAAAAGGCAGGCTCAGACAGTGCTCCGAAAACTGAATTATACTCGCAGGCATAACGAAAATCCTGCCATTAATCCTCGCGATGTAGAAAGTTCAGGCGGAAGTTGTGTGCGGGGACTTGGTGTGCTCGTTCCTGCGAAAGCCTCACTATAGTCACCAAGAAATTAAACATGAAACATAAAAATTAAGAAATACTTCATAATTTCTACCGGAAGTATTTCTTTTTTTATGTTTTAATGAACGTATGTAATATATAATTGAGAAAATAGATTTTTCAATTCTTCAAGAATGAAAAATCTGTATAACAATGTATATAAAGGAATTAAACATAAACCAAGAGGGAGGGTATATGGAAAAAGTCATAGAGGTAAAGAATCTGTATAAACTCTACCGCGTGGGTGATGAAGTCGTGCGTGCCTTAGATGGCGTAGATTTTAATATTTATAAGGGCGAGTTCTGCGCGATTGTCGGAACATCAGGATCTGGTAAATCGACCCTTCTGAATATGCTGGCAGGGCTTGAAAAACCGACAAAAGGCGAGGTCATCATTAGCGGCGAGCATATTGAAAAGAAGAATGAAGAAGAGCTGGTAAAGTTCCGGCGGGACAATGTAGGATTTATCTTTCAGTCTTTCCACCTGCTGGGGACTATGAATGCAGTGGAAAATGTAGCTCTGCCGTTGAGCTTTCGCGGAGTCCCGAAAGATGTAAGATTAAAAAAAGCGGATAAGATGCTGGATCTTGTAAATCTTGGAAAGCATAAGAAACATATGCCAAACCAGATGTCTGGCGGACAGCAGCAGCGAGTCGGTGTAGCGAGAGCGCTTGTGGTAGATCCGAAGATTATTTTTGCGGATGAACCAACGGGAAATCTGGATTCCCATACATCGGAAGAGGTCATGAAACTGATGCAGCAGGTAGTAAGGCAGCAGAAGAAAACATTAGTCATGGTAACTCACGATAATCATCTCGCGACCTATGCAGACCGGGTATTTCATATCAGCGACGGTAAGATCATCAAGATAGAAGATCATCGGTCAGGAACTGAACATACAGAAGATAGAGATAAAGCGATTTCGGGAAATATGAATCCAGGAGATACAGAATATTTAAAAAGATAGAAAGAATGGGAGTAGTAAGGAGGAACAGGAAAATGACAAAATCAAGGAGAGTAATGGCGGTCATTGTAGCGGCGCTATTGATTGTAGCAATGATCCTGCCGGGGCTGGTGGTGAAGGCAGAGGCAGCAGACGGAGAAGAAACCGGAGAAACTGGCCCTGTGACCACGAAGGTGACGATTAAGTCCAAGGATAATAAAACACTGCAATATAAACCGGGAGAATCCCAGAAGTGGACACTGGTGATCACTAATAAGACAGAGCAGGATTTGAGTAATTTATCTGTATCTCCGGATATGGGTGGTGAAAATGCAGATGCATGGCCATTCAAGACGGATTATCAGAAATATGAGCAGAAAATTGATACACTGAAAGCTGGACAGAAGACAGAGATTTCTTTTGATTTTTTGCAGAGAGACGACGCCGGAACACGCAGATATTACATTCCATTTTCTGTATATGAAGGTGATAATGATAAGCCAATCGCAACCCATAAATTATATGTATACGCGACAGAAAAGCCGCAGGCAGATAACTCTCAGAATCAAGGTGACAATGGAAATGGTGGCGATGCTATGACAGCTTCTGTTGGCAATGACGAGCCGGCAGTCTACAGTGGTGGCGGCAGTGGAAGCAGTTCCGATGGATCTGTACCACGAGTAATCGTAACAGGGTTTGATACCAATCCGGCAGAGGTACATGCAGGAAGTGATTTTACACTGACGATTCATTTGAAAAATACATCGAAGAAAACAAAAGTCCAGAATATGTTGTTTGAGCTGGAAGCTCCGACGGAAGGTACTGATGAGCAGACAAGTGCGCCGGCATTTCTGCCAACTTCCGGTTCGAATTCTATTTATCTTAATGGAATTAAAGCTGACGGTACCGCAGATATTTCTATTACATTGAATGCGAAAGCGGATCTGCTGCAGAAGCCGTACAGCATCAATTTGAGCATGAAGTACGAAGATTCACAGGCAACCCAGATTGAATCTTCTTCATCAATCTCTATTCCGGTAAAACAGGACGCAAGATTCGAATTCAGCGAATTTGAAATCAGCCCTCAGACCATCGAGGTCGGCGGTGAGACAAATGTTATGTGCAGTCTTTATAATCTGGGAAGAATTAAACTGTATAATGCAAAAGCCAGATTTGAAGGCAATGGAATCAAAAAACAGGAGATTTTCATCGGAAATGTGGACGCAGGTGCAACCGGTTCTATTGATGCCATGTTGCAAGGTGAAAAAGTGACGAATGGAAATTCTAAGATCACGATGACTCTTTCTTATGAAGATGAATCGGGAAATATATCTGAAACTACGAAGGATTTTGAGCTGGAAGTTACTGAAGCAGTAGATGACTCTGATATGTATATGAATACAGACGGTGATGTGGACGCAGGCAGCAGCGGATTTCCGGTTGTTCCGGTCGTAGTAGTGATCGTGATCATAGCCGGTGCAGTGGCAGCAGTAGTATTTGTAAAGAAAAAGAAGAAAAAGCAGATGTTAAATGAAGAGGAGGAGCTGCTGGATGAGTTGGATAGATCTTCTGAGGATGAGCGCGAGCAACCTTAAAAGACGAAAGCTTCGTACATTTCTTACGGTGCTCGGAGTCGTCATCGGAACAGCATCTATCGTAGTTATGGTGTCTCTTGGACTTGGACTTCAGAAATCAGTCTATGATGAGATGGAGCAGTCAGGGGGACTTACGACTATAAACGTAACGGGCAGCGAATCTGTCGGAGATGGGATGATGTATTCATCGAACTCCGATAATTCCGATGAGGCAAGCAAATATATTGATGACAATTGTGTGAAAAAATTCGGTGAGCTGGAACATGTAAAAGCAGCAGCACCAATCTATGAAACATCCGCAATTTGTCTGAAAGGGAAATATGAAGGATATATTTCCCTGTACGCAAGTACACCGGAGGGCTTGAGAATGAGAGATATCAAGCTGGCAGATGGAGGAACTCTTCCAAAATCCGGGACTGGAAAGCTGGAGCTGGTTTATGGTAACAATGTTCTGGCCAATTTCAGTGAGAGAGGAAATAATTCATCAGGATATTGGGAGACAGGAGAACTTCCGGACATTGATCTGATGAAGGATTCTATGTTTATGATCCTGGATCAGGATGCTTATTACAACAGTCAGAGTTCCGGTGGGCTTCAGGCCGATGCAGGAACTGACGGAAATGGAACATCCAATGTTCCGCAGTCAGCCAAGAAACATATTGTAACTGCCAGTGGCGTTGTGGCAGGAGGTGTTGACGATTATAATATGAATTCCTACTATGTATTCTGTGATCTGGATACATTAAAACAGATTATGAAAAAGGAATTCAAAGGAAGAGTGATTCCGGGGCAGCCGTCTACAAAGTCAGGGAAAGCCTACAAAGAATTCTATTATTCTTCAGCGCAGGTCAAAGTAGATGATATGAGTAATGTCAATGATGTGGCAAAACAGATCCGCGAGATGGGGTATAATGTAGAGACAAATGTTGAATATATGGACAGCATGAAAAAGCAGATGGCAGTGATCCAGGCAGTGCTTGGTGGAATCGGAGCTATTTCCCTGATTGTTGCAGCAATCGGAATTGCAAATACGATGATGATGTCCATATATGAGAGAACAAAAGAGATCGGAGTCATCAAAGTACTTGGCTGCAGCCTGAAAAACATTAAGCAAATGTTTCTGATTGAAGCAGCATTTATCGGACTCCTCGGTGGAATAGTCGGAAATATGGTGAGCTTTGCAATGTCGGGTGCGATCAATATGGTAACAGCACAAAGTTCGGCACTGGGAGTAGAAGGAAATATTTCTTATATTCCGGTATGGCTGGTACTTATTTCTCTTGGATTTGCGATGCTGGTCGGAATGGTGGCGGGATATTTCCCGGCGCTTCGGGCAATGAGACTGAGTCCGCTTGCGGCAATCCGCAGTGAATAAAGTAAGCAAGAACAGGTGAAAAGGGGACAGGTGAAAAAATCACCTGTCCCAAAGTCTTTTATTCTTCTATTATATGAATTTCCAGATAGTCAAATTCAATAGAATCTACGAAGTTATCCTGATGAAATCTTGTCTTTGCATGTCTTTTGAATTCATCAATATTGGAATCCAGCCAGATTGGATTGCTCAGATCAAATTCATGGCAGACTTCGTCAATCGCATGAAAAATTTTGTGTGTGCGGGTGTCATCGTTATCAACTTCTATGACAGTATCCCGCAGCATTCTATTATCTTTAAATTCTTTTGCCCATAATCGGAACATAGAAAATCCTCCTTGTATAATTTTTAGCGGTTGATAATAATGATGTAATCGGATTGCTCCATTGCTATGCAATTCCCGCAATCCTTGAACACCTCGAACTCCCATAAAATGGTGTATTCACACCATTTTATTTCGTCCTCGGTGTTCAGCGTGTCAAAAAGTATAAATTGCTTATTTGTGCGAGCACAAACACAATTTATACTTTTGACACTTACATCATATCGATTACATTTCCGTCCAGATCTTTCCAGATGAATTCCTGGTCATAGATCATATATCCATGTGCGGAATTCTCTTTTGGAATAGACACAGAACCTGGATTCATGTAAATGAAATCAGCCATATCCTGATTTGCAGGAATGTGTGTGTGTCCATTCAGGAGAATATCTCCCTTCTTTAACATAGGCGGATTTGCAGGATTATGGTGATGACCGTGAGTTGCAAAAATAGTATGACCGTCCAGCTCAATAAAACAGTAATCGGCAAGAATTGGGAATTCCAGTACCATCTGGTCTACTTCGGTGTCGCAGTTGCCGCGGACACATAACAGATTCTCTTTCATAGCATTTAACATAGCAATGACAGCCTTTGGGTTGTAGTCTTTTGGCAGATCATTTCTTGGCCCATGATAAAGAAGGTCACCTAATAATAATAGTTTGTCAGCTTTTTCCCTTTTGTATGCTTCAATCATTTTCTCACAATAATATGCAGAACCATGTATATCAGATGCAATCATTAATTTCATAAGTTTTATTTCCTCCAGAATTCGTAAATATATTTAGTTACAACTTTTCTACGACGGATTATAGCACAAAAGAAAGCGGTCGTGTATAATTATGATAAATTCGAGTAGATTTTAAACAGAAGGGAATGGAATTATGGAAAACGAAGTACTTAAAATATATGAATATGCGGAGCAGACGATAGAGATTTCGCTTGTAAAGGAAGAGGAAATACCTGTGATGCTGGAACTGATGAATACAATATATCAGGAGCTCCCGGACAAGAGCTGGTTTAGCATGGACAGCGAGGAGAATCTTATACGATATATGTCAACTTCCGGATTTGCTTTAAAAGCTCAGGTATTTGGGAGAGATGGGCAAGGGAAATTGGCAGCAGTCTTTGTAGCGCGGACATCAGAACTTGGGGAAGAAAATCATGGAAAATATATGAATTTAAAGGAAAAAGATCTTGAACGTGTTGCGCATATGGAGATTGCAATGGTAGATAAAAAATTTCGAGGAAGAGGATTACAAAAGAAACTGATGGAAGTTGCAGAAGATCGTCTGGAACTTTTGGGATTTCGTTGGCTTATGGGGACAGCTCATCCGGAAAATGTATATAGTGTACATAATTTTCAGAAGCTGGGATACGAGATCGTGGCAGAAGCATTGAAATACGGTGGGTTCCTGAGATATGTTTTCTGTAAAGAAATATAAAAATATCCAGAAAATAAATGTGAAAAAGAATCATTTGTTTTCTGGATATTTTCTAATTTTGAATATTAGTTGTCAGCTTCCCAGCGCCCGGAAGCTCCACAAGGAAGAACTAGTCCGGAACTTGTGACCGGAAGGCCGATTTCCTGGGAATCCACATGTCCGTGGAAAGATTTTAATTCTGTTCCGAGCATGTAAGTTAATACGGCAGGAGCAAGCCCTGTTGTATAGGAGTTGATCAGGAAGAAAAGTGGATCCTCAGAAAGAATCTGAGTACACAGCTTAATAAGTGGATGAATGGCATCCTCGATCTTCCAAATCTCACCTTTTGGTCCGCGACCGTAAGACGGCGGATCCATAATGATAGCATCGTAATGATTGCCGCGGCGGATTTCTCGTTCTACAAATTTTACACAGTCATCTACAAGCCAGCGAATCGGTTTATCGGACAATCCGGATGATGCGGCATTCTCCTTCGCCCAGGCTACCATACCTTTGGAAGCGTCTACATGAGTGACATGTGCGCCGGCAGCGGCTGCTGCAAGTGTAGCTCCGCCGGTGTAGGCAAACAGGTTCAGAACTTTGACCGGGCGTCCGGCATTGCGGATCTTATCACCGAACCAGTCCCAGTTCGTTGCCTGCTCCGGAAAAAGTCCAGTGTGTTTGAAACTGAATGGTTTTAAATTGAATGTCAGCTCACCATAGTGAATTTGCCACTGTTCTGGTAAATCAAAAAACTCCCATTCACCGCCGCCTTTTTTGCTGCGGTGGTAGTGACCGCTCATATGCTTCCAGCCTTTTTCTTTTTTTGGGGTATCCCAGATGACCTGCGGGTCCGGGCGTACCAGTGTGTAATCACCCCAGCGTTCCAGTTTTTCGCCGCCGCTGCAGTCGATGACTTCATAATCTTTCCATTTATCTGCAATCCACATAATAAAACTCCTTTAAAATTTATATAGAAAATCATTGGATATTTTACGGATTTTACCGTTCAGACTGAAGTACAGTGCTATTTTGCACAAAAACTCAGTATCATAAGTGTAGCATAGGCACAGCACATTTTCAATTATAGATATTTTCTATATAAACGGACAATTATTATAAAAGTCAATTTGAAGATGTGCGAGAATCCTCTTATAATATAAAGAGGAGGGAGAAATTATGTTTATTGACACACACATGCACGAAATGACATATTCACCAGACAGCTTCCTGAAGCTGGAAGAGATGGTTCGGATCGGTAAGGAGAAAGGGCTTGGAGCGCTTTGCATTACGGATCATGACAGTATGGGGCTTAAGGACTATGCAGCAGAATATACAGCGAGGACAGGCTTCCCGATTTTTGTTGGGATTGAGTTTTATTCTCTTCAGGGAGACATTGTCGCATTTGGAATTGAAGATTACCCGAAAGAGCGGATCCCGGCACAGGATTTTATAGATCTTGTAAAAGCACAGGGAGGCGTTTGTTTTGCAGCGCATCCATTCCGCAATAATAACCGTGGCCTGGAGGAGAATCTGGCTTTGGTACACGGCCTGGACGGTGTGGAAGTACTCAATGGAAGTACATCTTTTGCAGCATGTATGAAAACAGCGGCATATGCAAGGCAGTATGGATATTTTACACTTGGTTCCAGTGACTGTCATGTGCCGGAAAAAGTCGGTGTGTGTGCGACATATTTTCCAAATGAGGTCAGAACGATGGATGAATTCCTGACAGAGTTCAAAAAGGGACAGATGAAGCCGGCATATTATGTTCAGGGTGGTTATCGTGTCCTGGAAGTCCAGAATAACGACAAAAAAGTCCCCGATAGTATAAAAATACCATTTACCTTTCCAGCTAGAAGTGATAGTATGTATCTATAGTGCGCGTAAGAAGTGGTATATTTAAATAAAAGAAAGGTGGAAATATACAATGATTACAGTTGACGCAATGGGAGATAACTGCCCGATTCCGGTTATCAAGACAAAAAAAGCAATGGATGCACTTACAGGACCGGAGACAATCGAAGTATTAGTTGATAACGAGATTGCCGTACAGAATGTGACAAAGATGGCTACAAGTGCCGGAGGAAAAGTTACATCTGAGCAGAAAGCTGAGAAAGAGTATGTTGTTACGATTGAGATGGAAGGAGCACCGGCAGCAGAGGATGATGCGCAGGACGACAATACAGTTGTTGTAATAAGCTCTGACCGCATGGGTACAGGTAACGATGAACTTGGTAAAGTCCTGATCAAAGGATTTATTTTTGCTGTAACTCAACTTGATAAATTACCAAAGACTATGCTTTTCTATAATGGAGGAGCAACACTTACAACTGAAGGATCTGATTCATTAGAAGATCTGAAATCTCTGGAAGCACAGGGAGTAGAGATTATGACATGTGGAACATGTCTGGATTACTATGGATTAAAAGACAAGCTTGCAGTAGGTTCTGTGACGAATATGTACAGCATTGTTGAGACACAGGCAAAAGCAACTAAGATCATTAACCCATAAGATGAGCACGCGAAGGGCGTGCCAGATGCTGTCTTGGGGGACAGCTCTGGAATTACCGGATTGAGATGAAAAGAGGAGCCTTCTGTTGTGACTGAATGGAAAGCTCCTTTTATTCATATATAATTATTTATTCAACATTGAGGAGGAATTAAGAAAAATGAAAACAAATGTCAAGTTGACTAGCTTAAGCAAGACTTCGGGGTGAGCGGCCAAAATAGGTCCGGAGACCCTTGCTCAGGTACTGAGTAAGCTGCCAAAATTTCAGGATGATAAGTTAATAGTAGGGATTGAGACATCCGATGATGCAGCCATCTATAAAGTCACTGACGATATCGCGATGATTCAAACGGTAGATTTTTTCACTCCGATTGTTGATGATCCTTATATGTTCGGACAAATCGCCGCAGCCAATTCATTGAGTGATGTATGGGCTATGGGTGGGGAACCGGCGGTTGCACTGAATATTGTTGGATTCCCGAATTGTCTGGATCCGGCAATCCTTGGTGATATACTGGCTGGTGGTGCAGATAAAGTAAAAGAAGCAGGAGCAGTGCTGGTAGGCGGACATTCTGTACAGGACGATGAGCCGAAGTATGGATTGTGCGTGTCTGGTTTTGTACATCCTGACAAGATATTCAAGAACTATGGATGCAGACCGGGAGATATTCTTGTATTGACAAAACAGATCGGAAGCGGTGTGGTAAATACAGCAATCAAAGCTGATATGGCATCACCTTCCGCAATCCGTGAAGCGGAGACGGTCATGGCGTCATTGAATAAACTTGGAAAACAAGTAGTTGAGAAATTCGACGTATCTGCATGTACAGATATTACAGGATTTGGACTTTTAGGACACTGTGTAGAGATGGCATCTGCCAGTGAAGTAACTTTCGAGATCAATGTCCGTGATATCGAATATTTTGCAGATGCAATTGACTATGCGAAGATGGGACTTGTTCCGGCGGGGGCATACAAGAACCGCGGATATTCTATCGATCAGGTCGAGGTTGGACATGTGGAAGATTTCTATCTGGATCTTCTGTATGATCCACAGACATCAGGTGGATTGTTGATGAGTGTGGCACCGGAGAATCTTCAGGAGATGCTTGCAGATTTTCGCGCGGCACATATGGATACTAAGGTTTCTATTATTGGAAAAGTGGCAGAGAAGAGCGATAAGCTGATTCGTCTGTATTAGTCAGACGAACAAAAGAATAAGAAGGGGAACAAAGAAGTCATGAATAAGAATATGTTATACCGCAGCATTCCGAAAGTGGATGTATTGCTGGAAGACCCGGAGATTCAGGGTCTGATTGAAACATACAGCCGGGATACGGTAGTGGAATCGATTCATTTGGAGATGGATGCACTTAGAAAATATATCGGAACATGCGAGGATGAGGAAAAGGCAAAAGAACAGATTGGGAATCTGAATATGAATGTTCGAAGAACAGTAACTGCCATGCATACACCGAATATGCGTTCAGTCATCAATGGTACAGGAACGATTCTTCATACGAACCTTGGACGAGCACCGATCAGCCAGAAACACATGAATCGGATCGCTCAGATTGCAACGGGATATTCTAATCTGGAATACAATCTGGAAGCCGGAAGACGCGGAGAGAGATATTCACATTTTGAAAAACTGCTCTGTAAGATTACAGGTGCAGAGGCTGCAATGGCGGTAAATAATAACGCGGCAGCTGTTATGCTTATTTTAAGTTCCCTTGCAAAAGGAGGCGAAGTCGTTGTATCCCGCGGTGAGCTTGTTGAAATCGGTGGAAAATTCCGGGTTCCAGATGTTATGGAACAAAGTGGAGCAACACTGGTAGAAGTCGGAACGACTAACAAGACACATTATGATGATTATGAGAGTGCAATTACAGAAGAGACAAAGGCGCTTCTGAAAGTTCATACAAGTAATTATCGAATCGTAGGATTTACAGATACAGTAGGAATTGATGAATTGATTCCGATTGCGAAAGAACATGATATCCCGGTCGTTGAAGATCTGGGAAGCGGTGTTCTGATCGATCTTAGCAAATATGGGATCACTTATGAACCTACTGTTCAGGATTCCATCAGAAAAGGAGCAGATGTGGTGTGCTTCAGCGGTGATAAGCTGCTTGGAGGTCCGCAGGCTGGAATTATTATCGGTAAGAAAAAATATATCGATATGATGAAAAAGAACCAGCTTACTCGTGCTCTTAGAATTGATAAATTTACAGCAACAGCACTGGAACTGGTACTTCAGGAATACCTGTCTGAGGAAAATGCAATCCAGAATATTCCGGTACTTAAGATGATTACAAAGTCTTATGACGAGACGGTTGCAGAAGCAAAGACATTTAAGCGTATGCTTCAGAGAGCAAAGCTGCCTGCAGCTTATGAAGTTGTGGATTGTGAATCTCAGATTGGCGGAGGATCTCTTCCGCTGGAACGAATTCCAAGTGCTGCAGTTACAATCCATCCGGAAAAGATCAGTGTTCCGGAACTGGAAGAACGTATGAGACATTTGCCTGTTCCGATTATTCCAAGAACGGTAAATGATACGATCCTTTTGGATGTGAGAACATTGGATAAAGATGCAATGACACTTGCTGTAAAGCAGTTAAAAGAGATGGATATATTAGAAGAAACAAGCCTTTTATAGAGACAATTAGGAGTATAGAGACAGATGAAGAATATTATCATTGGTACAGCCGGACATATCGATCATGGAAAGACAACTTTGATCAAAGCTCTTACAGGAAGAAATACAGACCGCTGGGAAGAAGAACAGAAGAGAGGAATCACCATAGATCTTGGATTTACATATTTTGATCTTCCAAGTGGAGACCGTGCGGGAATTATCGATGTTCCTGGACATGAGAGATTTATCAACAATATGGTGGCCGGAGTTGTAGGAATGGATCTGGTGCTTCTTGTTATTGCGGCGGATGAAGGAATTATGCCACAGACAAGAGAACATATGGATATCTTACATCTTCTGGGAATTGAAAAGAGTATTATTGTCCTGAATAAATGCGATATTGTAGATGAGGAATGGCTGGAACTAGTGGAAGAGGAAGTGCGTGAAGAATTAAAAGGCACATTTCTGGAAAAAGCACCGGTATGTAAGGTGTCTGCTGCAACCGGTCAGGGACTGGAAGAACTGATTCAGGTGATCGAGCATATGACAAGTGATGAAGTTGTAGCTAAAGATGTGAATACAATTCCGAGACTTCCGATTGACCGCGCATTTACATTGTCCGGGTTTGGCACGATCATTACCGGAACCCTTGTGTCTGGTACGATTCGTAAAGAAGATACTCTGGAAATGTATCCGATTGGCAAAGAGTGCAAGATTCGCAGCATTCAGGTGCATGGCCAGGATAAAAAAGAGTGTTATGCGGGACAACGTGTGGCAATTAATCTGTCTAATGTTAAGAAAAAAGAAATTCAGCGAGGCTGTGTGCTGGCACCGCCGGCAAGTATGAAAAATACAGACTTGCTGGATGTAAAGATGAATATACTGGATTCCTCTATGCGGGTATTGACGAATCATACGAGATTACATCTGTTTACAGGAACGAGTGAAATTTTATGTCGTGCAGTCCTTCTTGATAAAGAAGAGATTGGACCAGGTGAGAGTGGATATGTTCAACTTCGCCTGGAAGATGAAATTGCAGTACGCAGAGGCGATAAGTTTGTAGTCCGTTTTTATTCTCCGATGGAGACGATTGGGGGAGGCGTGATTCTTGAACCAAATCCGGGTGTGAAGAGACGTTTTCAACAAGATGTGATTGAAGAACTTAAGAGAAAAGAATCCGGTTCTTCAGCGGATGTAATTGAACTTCATATAAAAGAACATGGAGACACAATGATCACTTCTGCAGAACTTGCAAAGCTGACGGCATTGTCCATGGATGAGGTGAACCAGGATATAGAAGAATTAAAAGAGAATGGTCAGATTTTTGTATTCCCGATGAAAAAAGATACATTTACATGGCATGCGGATTCAAAACGTGGAGCAGTACAGGCAATTGTGAAGAGTCTGGAATCCTATGAAAAAGAGAATCCGTATCGTTATGGAATGAAGAAAGCGGAAGTGCAGATGACACATTTTAAGGGAATGAAACCGAATGTGTTTGATAAAGTCGTTGAGCTGTTGGAAACTGAGGAATATGTGAAACGTGTCGGAGAATTTTTGTGCACACCTCAGTTTGAAATAAAGAAAGATGAGACGTATAACAAGATAGCAAAGACCGTGCTTGGTACATTTGAAAGTGCGAAATATGACTTTGCAAAATATTCAGAGATTGACTTTGGAAAGACTCCAAGAGCAACGGCTGATGATATCCTGAATGTATTGTTGGTCGAGGGTAAAGTAGTAAAAATCGCAGAAGATATGTATACACTGACGGAATATATGGAAGAAGCAAAGAATATCATTCGGGAGAAATTAGCGGAAGAACCGGTTATTACTATTGCTCAGGTACGAGATATATTTGCGACCAGCCGAAAGAGTGCAAAACCAATTTTGGAATATATGGACAGTATCAAAGTTACCAAGAAAGTCGGAGCGGAAAGTGAAAGGGTAGCATACTAATGAACTTGAAACAATTAGAGGCTTTTGTACAGGTATCTGAAAGCGGCAGCTTTTCGAAAGCTGCCAAAGAACTTTTCCTGACACAGCCGACAATCAGTGCGCATATTTCCTCCCTGGAAAAGGAATTGAATGTACGGTTATTTATAAGAAATACAAAAGAAGTAAGTCTGTCAGATGACGGAAAAGATCTGTACCGTTATGCGAAGCAGATCACAGATCTTGAAAAGGCGATAGAAGAACGGTTTTATATGGATAGTGATGATGGAAAACATTTTATCACAATTGCGGCATCAACAATACCTGCGCAGTATCTTCTGCCGAAAATATTGATGTGTTACAGAGAACGCTATCCAAAAGAGCAGATTAAGATTATGGAAACCGATAGTAGTGAAGTGGTTACACAGGTTGTAGATCACATGGTCGATGTCGGCTTTACAGGTACTGTACTTGAGAAAAAGCACTGCAAGTACATACCTTTCTATAAGGATGAACTGGCTGTGATCACTCCGGATACACCGGAATATAGAATACTGAAAGAACAGAATCGTGATGACATTGACTGGATCAAAAGGAAACCGCTGATTTTACGTGAAGAAGGATCAGGTACTAGAAAAGAAGCGGAAAAACAGTTGAAAAGTGCTGGAATATCCATGGAGACTTTGGATATTGTGGCGAGCATTGCGAATCAGGAGACAATTAAAAAGTCTGTAAAACAAGGCATGGGGATTACGGTTCTTTCCAGACTGGCAGCTGAGGATGAAGATGGCCTGCTTATATTCCCGATTCCGGGCGCTGATGAAGGACGAGATATCAATCTGGTCTATAATAAAAATTATCAGATGACAAGATCGGCAGACCGTTTTATCCGGATCGTAAAGGAAGTATATGACATAGAATAGTGGTTACGGAACATATAAGTGACTATGAAATATATAAATGACTATGAAATATATCAGTGACTTGTTTAAAGAAAGAGATAGAATTAAGTTTGTACAATGATGTTGGGACCCTGGCATCATACAATAAATATATAGAAGCGACGAAAGGGGATATTAGCGTGATATATATGGATAATGCAGCAACGACTATGCATAAACCGAAGACGGTGATCGATGCGGTAGTCGCAGCTATGAGTTCTATGGGAAATGCCGGACGTGGTGCGAATGAGGCGTCTTTAAGTGCATCAAGAATTATTTATGATACGAGAGAACGGCTTGCAAAATTATTTGGGGCAGAAAATCCGAAGCAGATTGTGTTTACAATGAATTCGACAGAGAGCCTGAATATTGCGATTAAAGGATTGATTGAACCGGGAGATCATGTGATCACAACCATGCTGGAGCATAACTCTGTGCTTCGACCACTCTATGAGATGGAAGAAAGAGGCGCGAAGCTTACGATTATAAAAGCAGACAAGCAGGGAAATTTTTCCTTGGAAGATATGGAAGCTGCGATCACGCCAAAGACAAAAGCTATAGTATGTACCAATGGTTCCAATCTTACAGGAAATTATGTGGATGTTGCAGCTGTCGGTGAGATGGCACATAGACACGGAGTTCTTTTGATCGTAGATGCATCTCAGACGGCGGGAGTATTTCCGATTGATGTTCAGAAAATGAATATTGACGTGCTTTGTTTTACTGGACACAAAGGTCTGCTTGCTCCGCAGGGGACCGGAGGTCTGTATGTCAGAGAAGGGCTCACGGTGCAACCATTGTTGAGCGGTGGAAGCGGAGTTCAGACTTACAATAAAAAACATCCGGTGGAGATGCCGACAGCATTGGAGGCAGGAACACTCAATGGTCATGGTATTGCGGGAATGAATGCAGCTCTTGCATATCTGGAAGAGACTGGAATTGACACGATCAGGGAGCGCGAGCAGGAACTGATGTGGAAATTTTATGAAGGTGTTAAAGATATTCCGAATGTTACGGTATATGGTGATTTCAGCACAAAGAACCGTTGTGCGATTGTCGCACTGAATATTGGAGATTATGATTCAGCAGAGGTCAGTGATGAATTGCTTACGGAATATGGTATTTCTACAAGACCGGGTGGTCATTGTGCGCCGCTGGCACACGAAGCACTTGGAAATGTAGAACAAGGAGCAGTGAGATTTAGTTTTTCCCATTACAATACAGATGAGGAAATTGAAACTGCAATCCGTGCAATTGAAGAGCTTGCACAGGATGAAGAGTAAAAAAAGATAAAGCATAACTTGAGATAGAAAAGGAAGACACTGATGAGAAAAAAAGAATTGAAACTGGTAGTTACTTTCCATACAACTGCAGATGCGATGGCTATGGAAAAGGCATGTAAAGAGAATAATACACCGGGCAGAATCATCCCGGTTCCAAGAGCTATTTCAGCAGGATGTGGACTTTCCTGGTGCGCGGCACTTGACGAGAGAGAAGAGATCGTTGCCATGATGGAGAAGGTCGGGATTGAACCAGAAGACCTGCATGAGTGTCTTGTATAAAAAAATACAATAAATACTTGTAAAATATCGAAAAATATGATATTCTATCATAGCGTGATTAAAACGTGCGTAATTTAATACGGGGGTAGTTGGGTAACTGGTGTGCCTCCTAGTCTTCAAAACTAGTGTGGGGCGTTAAGAGCGTCCCGGGTGGGTTCGATTCCCACATGCCTCCGCCAAAAGAGAGGTTTCAGATCCATTGCAAGAGCGATGGATCTTTTTTTGTATAATAGGAAATTGCATTTCCTATTATACAAAAAGCCTCCGGCAGGATGCGCACTGCGGCGTATACTGAAGATGTCGCAAGCGACCACCGCAGGCGCTAGAATGTGCCAAGGCACATTCTTTGTTCTAAAATAGGGAAAAATGTAAGAAAATGCATTTTTATATATAAAAACTCATTGAGAAAAACGAAAGAAATTGAAAATAGAATCTTTAAAATAATCAGGGAAGAAAAAAGGAGGACAATAAATTACAGGAAACTTCAAAAAAGAACGATAAGTTACAAAAATAATAGAAAAACATTATGAAAAACATTAATTATATAGAAGTACAATAAATAGAATGGGTAAATTGACTAAAAGAGTAGAGAATGAAAATGCTTATTTGTCATATCGTATAAAAATACAAAAAAACACTGGGATTCAATTGACGAAAGCGCTTGCAAGTGGTATATTATAAGCAACTTAAAGATGTTCAGACCAACGGCGGTTATCTTAATATGATTCATATAGATGGCTGCTATTATATTTTGAGACATGTTTAAGTTAAATGACAACTTTGGTTGTGATTGCAGTTAAGCTGTTGCCGACTGTTTCCCCCAAGAACAGTCTTGCAACGGTAAACTCCAATTAATATATATACTTCCTCTTCGGAGGAGCATTCCCCAGCTTTGTATATAATAACAAACTGCAATGCAACGAGGAAAACCTCTCAATGACATACCAAAAAGAAAGAGCACGACATGAGCAGATGTCGTGCTTTTTCTTTTGTCCGTTCAAGTCGAACATCCGTGAGACTTGGCGCATGATTCTGGTCAGCAAAGCTGACATATTCCTATCAGAATCACTGCGCATCCTCGCAGCAAGAATGCCTCGGCATTCTTGAAAGAAGAACCCCCAAATGTGCGCAAACCTTGAAAATACGTGGTTTTTAGATTGTACTGGAAAAAGTACAAAAAAATAAAAAAAAGACTTGCATTATTGCCTTGGATTAGATATACTAAGAGAGCTGTGACATGATAGCAATGAAGCGCGAGGTTGCCGTCGAGAATGACGGGTTTTCCGTGGAGCGAATGTCAAGTTAGGAAACTGGCGACAAGTCACTGTACGAATCAAAAACTGATTACTGATTACCATTAGGTATAAGTATGAAACAACGTGTGAGTTTCTCACGACACACACGGGAGAGTGTACAGTCACCGCTTGTCGTACTGAAGTTAAAAGTACGAAAAGGAGGCGACTTTTTTTATGGCAAGTCAAGTAATGAGAATCACATTAAAAGCGTATGATCATCAGTTAGTAGATGCATCCGCAAAAAAAATCATCGAAACTGTAAAGAAGAACGGAGCACAGGTGAGCGGACCGGTTCCACTTCCAACTAAGAAGGAAGTTGTAACAATCTTAAGAGCTGTTCACAAGTACAAAGACTCCAGAGAGCAGTTCGAGCAGAGAACTCATAAGAGACTGATCGATATCGTAACACCTACACAGAAGACTGTAGATGCGTTATCAAGATTAGAGATGCCAGCAGGTGTTTATATCGATATCAAAATGAAAAACAAATAAGACACAGTAATTCCTAAAATTTAGGATGAACGCCAAGTTGCGTTCCGCTGTAAATCACAGGAGGTAATTATAATGAAGAAAGCTATCTTAGCTACAAAAGTCGGAATGACTCAGATCTTCAATGAAGACGGAACACTGACACCTGTAACTGTACTTCAGGCTGGTCCTTGTGTAGTAACACAGATCAAGACTGTAGAGAATGACGGTTACGAAGCTGTACAGGTTGGATTCGTTGACAAGAAAGACAAAACTGTAAACAAAGACAAAAATGGTAAAAAGGAAATCGTTCATCGTCATGGTGTAACCAAGGCTGAACAGGGACATTTCGCAAAAGCTGGAGTAACTGGAAAGAGATTCGTAAAAGAGTTCAAATTCGAGAACGCAGCTGATTATGCACTTGCACAGGAGATCAAAGCTGACATTTTTGAAGCTGGCGACAAGATCGACGCTACTGCCATTTCTAAAGGAAAAGGATTCCAGGGTGCTATTAAGAGACACAACCAGCACAGAGGACCTATGGCTCACGGTTCTAAATTCCATCGTCATCAGGGATCTAACGGTGCTGCATCTGATCCGAGTAAAGTATTCAAAGGAAAGAAGATGCCAGGACACATGGGAAGCAAAAAGATTACAATTCAGAATCTTGAAGTTGTCCGTGTAGATGCAGAGAACAACCTTCTTTTAGTAAAAGGCTCTGTACCGGGACCTAAGAAATCCTTAGTAACAATTAGAGAAGCAGTAAAAGCTAACTAGGTTTTGACGAGGAAGGAGGAAGACTTAAAATGGCAAACGTATCTGTTTATAATATCGAAGGTAAAGAAGTTGAGACAATCGAATTAAGCGATGCGGTATTTGGTGTTGAGGTTAACGAGCACCTTGTACACATGGCAGTTGTTAATCAGCTTGCAAATAACCGTCAGGGAACACAGAAAGCTAAAACACGTTCTGAAGTTTCCGGTGGTGGAAGAAAACCATGGAGACAGAAAGGAACTGGTCATGCAAGACAGGGTTCAACAAGAGCTCCACAGTGGACAGGCGGCGGAGTAGTATTCGCACCAGTACCGAGAGATTACTCATTCAAGATGAACAAGAAAGAGAAGAGAGCAGCTCTGAAATCCGCTCTTACTTCCAGAGTAGAAGAGAATAAGTTCATCGTAGTTGACTCACTTACATTTGATGAGATCAAAACAAAGAATGTAGCAAACGCACTTAAGAACTTAAACGTATCTAAAGCATTAGTAGTATTAGAGGACGGAAATGTTAACGCAGAGCTTTCTGCAAAGAATATCGCTGGTGTTAAAACAGCTAAAACTAATACGATCAATGTGTATGATGTTATGAAATACAACACAGTAATCGCAACAAAGGCTGCTGTTAAAGCAATCGAGGAGGTGTACGCATAATGGCAAACGTTCAGTATTATGATGTAATCCTTAAACCAGTTGTAACTGAGAAGACAATGGAGCTCATGGGAGATAAGAAATACACATTCCTTGTACACCCGGAAGCAACAAAATCTCAGATCAAAGAAGCCGTTGAGAAAATGTTCGACGGAACAAAGGTAGCGAAAGTTAACACAATGAACTGCGAAGGAAAGAAGAAAAGAGTTCGCGGAACATTCAAATATGGTAAGACTGCTGCAACAAAGAAAGCAATCGTACAGTTAACTGAGGACAGCAAAGATATCGAGATCTTCCAGGGTCTCTAAGATCTTTGGAGAGCACATGAGGAAACTCGCCGAGTGCTCAATGCATACGGAAAGCAACCGTGATAATAAACAATCGAAAGGAGAAACACCATGGGAATTAAGACATATAACCCATATACGCCTTCCAGAAGACAGATGACTGGTTCTGATTTTTCAGAAATCACAAAAAAGACACCAGAGAAATCTCTGTTAGCTCCAAAGAGCAGACAGGCAGGCCGTAACAACCAGGGAAAAATCACAGTTAGACACCGCGGAGGCGGAGCTAAGAAAAAATATAGAATTATCGACTTCAAGAGAAGAAAAGATGGAATCGCTGCTACAGTAATCGGTATCGAGTACGATCCGAACAGAACAGCTAACATCGCTCTGATCTGCTACGAAGATGGTGAGAAAGCTTATATCCTTGCACCAGAAGGATTAAAAGACGGCATGAAAGTCATGAATGGACCAGAGGCTGAGGTTAGAGTAGGAAACTGCTTACCACTTTCTCAGATTCCAGTAGGTACACAGATCCACAACATCGAGCTTCACCCAGGAAAGGGCGGACAGATGGTTCGTTCTGCTGGTAACAGCGCTCAGTTAATGGCTAAAGAAGGAAAGTATGCAACACTGAGACTTCCTTCAGGAGAGATGAGAATGGTTCCGCTTGAGTGCAGAGCTTCTATCGGAGTAGTAGGAAATGGTGACCACAACCTGATCAACATTGGTAAAGCAGGTCGTACACGTCACATGGGTATCAGACCGACAGTTCGTGGTTCTGTTATGAACCCGAATGACCATCCGCATGGTGGTGGTGAAGGTAAGACTGGAATCGGACGTCCGGGTCCATGTACACCTTGGGGTAAACCAGCACTTGGTCTTAAGACAAGAAAGAAAAATAAAGCTTCTAACAAGATGATCGTAAGAAGAAGAGATGGTAAATCTATTAAATAGTTTTCGTAAGGAGGTTAGAACCTATGGCACGTTCAGTTAAAAAAGGCCCATTCGCAGATGCAAGCCTGCTTAAGAAGGTTGACGCAATGAACGCAGCAGGAGACAAGTCTGTAATCAAGACATGGTCCCGCCGTTCTACAATCTTCCCAAGCATGGTTGGACATACAATCGCCGTTCACGACGGAAGAAAACATGTACCTGTATATGTAACAGAAGATATGGTTGGACACAAACTCGGAGAGTTCGTAGCAACCAGAACATACAGAGGACATGGAAAAGACGAGAAGAAATCAAAAGTTAGATAATTATATTGTGAAAGGAGGGTTCATCCATGGCTAAAGGACAACACAGATCCCAGATTAAGAGAGAAAGAAATGCTAACAAAGATACGAGACCTTCTGCTAAGTTATCTTATGCAAGAGTTTCCGTACAGAAAGCATGCTTCGTATTGGATGCCATCAGAGGTAAGGATGTACAGACAGCACTTGGTATTTTAACTTATAATCCAAGATATGCTTCTAGTTTAATAAAGAAATTATTAGAGTCAGCAATCGCAAATGCTGAGAACAATAACGGTATGAATGCTGAGAACCTTTATATTGCAGAGGCTTATGCAAACAAAGGACCAACAATGAAGAGAATCAGACCTAGAGCACAGGGTAGAGCTTACAGAATCGAGAAGAGAATGAGCCACATTACACTCGTGCTTGATGAAAGATAAGGAGGACAATCATGGGACAGAAAGTTAATCCTCATGGCTTAAGAGTCGGTGTTATCAAAGACTGGGACTCTAAGTGGTATGCAGAAAAGGATTTTGCAGACTACCTGGTAGAAGACCATGAAATCAGAACGTATCTTAAGAAGAGATTATACAGCGCTGGTGTTTCCAAGATCGAGATCGAAAGAGCATCTGATCGCGTTAAGATTACAATTTATACAGCTAAACCGGGTGTTGTTATCGGTAAAGGCGGAGCTGAGATCGAGAAAGTAAAAGGTGAGCTTGCACAGTTTACTGACAAGAAATTAGTTGTTGATATCAAAGAAATCAAGAGACCGGATAAAGACGCTCAGTTAGTAGCAGAGAATATCGCATTACAGCTTGAGAACCGTATTTCATTCAGACGTGCTATGAAATCATGCATGTCCAGAACAATGAAGTCTGGAGCACTCGGAGTTAAAACTTCCGTATCCGGACGTCTTGGTGGAGCTGATATGGCTCGTACAGAGTTCTACAGCGAGGGAACAATTCCACTTCAGACACTGAGAGCAGACATTGACTACGGATTCGCTGAGGCAAACACAACTTATGGTAAAGTTGGAGTTAAAGTTTGGATTTACAAAGGCGAGGTTCTTCCGGAGAGAGCACATAAGGAAGGAGATAGATAATCATGTTAATGCCAAAAAGAGTAAAACGTCGTAAACAATTCCGTGGTTCCATGAAGGGTAAAGCTCTTCGCGGAAACAAGATTACTAATGGTGAATATGGTATCGTTGCAATGGAGCCATGCTGGATCCGTTCCAACCAGATCGAGGCTGCCCGTGTTGCTATGACTCGTTATATCAAACGTGGTGGTAAAGTTTGGATCAAAATATTCCCTGATAAACCTGTAACTACGAAACCAGCTGAGACACGTATGGGTTCTGGAAAAGGAACCTTAGAGTACTGGGTAGCAGTTGTTAAACCGGGTCGCGTAATGTTCGAGATTTCCGGAGTAGCTGAGGAAGTAGCTAAAGAAGCTCTTCGTCTTGCAACACACAAGCTGCCATGTAAATGTAAAGTAGTTTCTCGCGCAGACTTAGAAGGCGGTGATAACAGTGAAAATTAATGCATTTGTAGAAGATTTAAAGACAAAATCAGCTGCAGAGCTGAATGAAGAATTAGTAGCTGCTAAAAAGGAACTCTTCAACTTAAGATTCCAGAACGCAACAAATCAGTTAGACAACACAAGCAGAATCAAAGAAGTTAGAAGAAATATTGCCAGAATTCAGACAGTAATTACTGAAAAGGCAGCTCAGAATTAAGAGTAGACTCATAAACCCCAGGAAAGGAGTTACAGACTGTGGAAAGAAATCTTAGAAAAACCAGAGTTGGTAAGGTTATCAGTAATAAAATGGATAAAACCATCGTTGTTGCAATCGAAGATCATGTAAAACATCCGCTTTACAAAAAGATTGTAAAGAAGACATATAAGCTGAAAGCTCATGATGAGAACAATGAATGCAACATCGGAGACAAAGTAAAAGTTATGGAAACAAGACCTCTGTCAAAAGACAAGAGATGGAGACTTGTTGAAGTTATGGAAAAAGTGAAATAGTATAAGGAGGGAAACCTGCATGATACAGCAAGAAAGCAGACTTAAAGTAGCAGACAACACAGGTGCTAAAGAGTTACTGTGTATCCGCGTACTTGGCGGTTCAACAAGAAGATATGCAAGTATCGGAGACGTTATTGTTGCGACTGTTAAAGATGCAACACCAGGCGGCGTTGTTAAAAAAGGCGATGTAGTTAAAGCTGTAGTTGTTCGTACTGTAAACAGTACTCGCCGTAAAGATGGATCTTACATCCGTTTCGACGAAAACGCTGCTGTAATTATAAAAGACGATAAGACACCAAGAGGAACCCGTATCTTTGGGCCAGTAGCAAGAGAGCTTCGTGACAAACACTTCATGAGAATTGTTTCCTTAGCTCCGGAAGTACTGTAGGGAGGTGCAAAGGAATGGCAATGTTAAAAATTAAAAAAGGTGATACAGTTAAAGTTATCGCTGGTAAAGATAAAGACAAAGAAGGCAAAGTTATCGCTATAGATCACAAGAACGGAAGAGTTACTGTAGAAGGCGTTAACATGCTTACAAAGCATACAAAACCTAGCATGACAAACCAGAATGGTGGAATCGTTCACCAGGAAGGATCTATCGACATTTCCAACGTTATGTACTTACACAAAGGTAAAGCTACAAGAGTTGGAATCAAAATGGATGGAGACAAGAAGGTTCGTTTTGCAAAATCTACTGGTGAAGTGATCGATTAATTGAGGAAGGAGGGCTTAAGCTTTGAGTAGACTGAAAGAACAGTACCAGAACGAAATCGTTGATGCATTAACGAAAAAGTTCGGTTATAAGAATATTATGGAAGTGCCAAAACTTGATAAAGTTGTAATCAACATGGGTGTTGGCGAGGCAAAAGACAATGCAAAACTGTTAGATTCCGCAATTGCTGATCTTGAGAAGATCACAGGACAGAAAGCAGTTGTTTGTAGAGCTAGAAAGTCCGTTGCTAACTTCAAACTGAGAGAAGGAATGGCAATCGGTTGTAAAGTTACTTTAAGAGGAGAGAAGATGTATGAGTTCGTTGACCGTCTGGTTAACCTTGCACTCCCTCGTGTACGTGACTTCAGAGGTGTAAATCCTAACGCATTTGACGGAAGAGGAAATTACGCTCTTGGTATCAAAGAACAGCTTATCTTCCCTGAAATCGAGTATGATAAGGTTGACAAGGTAAGAGGTATGGATATCATCTTCGTTACAACAGCGAATACAGATGAAGAGGCTCGTGAGCTGCTTACACAGTTCAATATGCCTTTTACAAAATAGGGAGGTAAATTATGGCTAAGACAGCAATGAAAGTAAAACAGCAGCGTCAGCAGAAATTCTCTACAAGAGAATATAATCGTTGCAGAATTTGTGGACGTCCTCATGCATATTTAAGAAAATATGGTATCTGCCGTGTTTGCTTCCGTGAACTGGCATACAAAGGACAGATTCCAGGCGTTAAGAAAGCAAGCTGGTAGACACTGAACACTTGGCGAGGCCAAGTGCCCAGCGCCGGCCGAGTTTAGTGAGAAGGCCGTTCTCTGAGTCTGGCGAGGTATTCCACGAGCCCGGCGAAGAGAACTACATTAAACAATCCATCAGAAGAGGAGGAAAACAATTCATGACTATGAGCGATCCAATTGCAGATATGCTTACAAGAATCCGTAATGCAAATACTGCTAAACATGATACAGTAGATGTACCTTCATCCAAGATGAAGCTTGCAATCGCAAATATCTTATTAGATGAAGGATATATCGAGAAATATGACATCGTAGAAGATGGAGTATTCAAAACAATCCATATTACATTAAAATATGGTGCAGACAAGAATGAGAAAGTTATCACAGGACTTAGAAGAATCTCTAAACCAGGTCTTCGTGTATACGCTAACAGCGCAGATCTTCCGAGAGTACTTGGAGGACTGGGAACAGCAATCATTTCTACAAACCACGGCGTAATCACTGACAAAGAAGCTAGAAAGCTTGGCGTTGGTGGAGAAGTTCTCTGCTACATTTGGTAGGAACTGAACAATTGAAACTGAAAACAGAGTGAGCAAAGACTCATTCCGAGAATCTAAGTTAAGGAGGATTTAGATATGTCACGTATCGGAAGACATCCAATCGCAATCCCGGCAGGAGTTACTGTTGAGATTAAAGAAAACAATGTAGTGACTGTAAAAGGTCCAAAAGGAACACTTGAGAAAGCACTTCCTACAGAGATGGAAATCAAGCAGGAAGGTGATGAAGTTGTTGTAACAAGACCAAACGATTTAAAGAAAATGAAATCTTTACATGGTCTTACAAGAACACTGATCAATAACATGGTTATTGGTGTAACAAACGGATACGAGAAAGTCCTGGAAGTTAACGGTGTTGGATACAGAGCAGCAAAATCAGGAAACAAATTAACACTGAACCTTGGTTATTCTCATCCAGTTGAGATGACAGATCCTGAAGGCGTTGAGACAGTAGTTGAAGGTCAGAACAAGATCATCGTTAAAGGAATCAGTAAAGAAAAAGTTGGCCAGTTTGCGGCTGAGATCAGAGATAAGAGAAGACCGGAGCCTTACAAAGGTAAAGGTATTAAGTATGCTGATGAAGTTATCAGACGTAAAGTTGGTAAGACTGGTAAAAAATAAGTAAGGAGAGTGTGAAAATGGTTAGCAAGAAATCAAGAAGTGAAGTTCGTGTAAACAAGCACAGAAAATTACGTAACCGTTTAGCTGGAACAACAGAGTGTCCACGCTTAGCTGTGTTTAGAAGTAATAATCATATGTATGCTCAAATTATTGACGATACAGTTGGAAATACACTGGTTTCCGCTTCCACTCTTCAGAAAGATGTGAAAGCAAACCTGGAGAAAACTAACAACGTTGATGCAGCAGCATATTTAGGAAAAGTCATTGCCGAGAAGGCACTTGAGAAAGGTATTAAAGACGTTGTCTTCGATAGAGGCGGATTTATTTACCAGGGTAAAATTCAGGCATTAGCAGACGCAGCTAGAGAAGCTGGGTTGAATTTCTAGAAGGAGGAGCACACATGAGACAGGAACGTATTGATGCTAGTCAGTTAGAGCTAGAAGAAAAAGTAGTGTCAATTAAACGTGTAACGAAAGTTGTTAAGGGTGGCCGTAATATGAGATTCACAGCTTTAGTAGTTGTTGGTGACAAGAACGGTCATGTTGGCGCTGGTTTAGGAAAAGCTACTGAGATTCCGGAAGCAATCCGCAAAGGTAAAGAGGATGCTGCAAAGAACCTCATCAAAGTAGCATTAGATGAGAACGATAGTATTACACATGATTTTATCGGAAAATTCGGAGGAGCTTCCGTGCTTCTTAAGAAGGCTCCGGAAGGAACTGGAGTTATCGCCGGTGGTCCGGCACGTGCCGTAATCGAGATGGCAGGAATCAAGAACATTCGTACAAAATCTCTTGGTTCAAACAATAAGCAGAACGTTGTTCTTGCAACTGTTGAGGGATTACGTCAGGTAAAAACTCCGGAAGCAGTAGCTAAACTTCGCGGTAAATCAGTAGAAGAAATCTTAGGCTAAGGAGGAAGAGTGAAATGGCAGATTTAAAAGTAACATTAGTAAAATCTACAATTGGAGCTGTTCCGAAGCATAAGAAAACTGTTGAAGCTTTAGGTTTAAAGAAGCTTAATAAGACAGTAGTTCTGCCGGATAACGCAGCTACAAGAGGAATGATCAAACAGGTTCAGCACCTGGTAAAAGTAGAAGAAGCATAGATTAAAATTCAGATAAGGAGGTGTCACAATGGATTTATCAAACTTAAGACCTGATGATGGAGCAAAACAGAGTGATAATTTCAGAAGAGGACGTGGACACGGTTCTGGAAATGGTAAGACAGCTGGTAAGGGACACAAAGGTCAGAAAGCTCGTTCTGGAGCACCAAGACCAGGTTTCGAAGGTGGTCAGATGCCATTATATAGAAGAATACCTAAGAGAGGATTTACAAACAGAAATTCTAAGACTATCGTTGGAATTAACGTAAGTGCTCTTGAAGTATTTGACAATGATGCAGTTGTTTCCGTAGAAACACTGATCGAGCAGGGAATCGTTAAGAATCCAAGAGATGGTGTTAAGATTCTTGGTAACGGTGAGCTCACAAAGAAGCTTACTGTTCAGGCAAATGCATTTAGTGCTGGTGCAGTAGCTAAGATTGAGGCGTTAGGTGGAAAAGCAGAGGTGATCTAATGTTAGAGACATTTCGAAGGGCATTTCAAACAAAGGATATTCGTAGAAAACTTGGATATACTTTTTTGATGTTGATCGTAATCAGACTGGGATCACAGTTGCCTACACCAGGAGTAGATCCGACTTATATTAAAGAGTTTTTTGCTCAGAATTCCGGGGAGGCGTTCAACTTGTTTAACGCTTTCACCGGAGGCTCTTTTGAGCAGATGTCAATTCTGGCATTGAGCATTACTCCATACATTACATCTTCCATTATTGTCCAGCTTCTTACAATCGCAATTCCGAAACTTGAGGAGATGCAGAAAGATGGAGAAGATGGAAGAAAGAAGATTGTAGCAATTACACGTTATCTGACAGTTGGACTTGCTCTTATGGAGTCAACAGCTATGGCCGTTGGTTTCGGAAGACAGGGACTTTTGAAAGAATTTAATTTTGTGAATGCTGCAATCGTAGTTCTTACACTGACCGCAGGCTCTACATTTCTGATGTGGATTGGTGAGCGGATTACTGAAAAAGGTGTAGGAAATGGAATTTCAATTGTGTTGGTAATTAATATTATCTCACGTATTCCAAGCGATATGACAACGCTCTTTACGAAATTCGTAAAAGGAAAAAGTCTCGCATCAGGTGGACTTGCTGTTGTTATTATAGTTGCTATTATCCTCGTACTTGTTGTATTCGTAGTAGTACTTCAGGACGGCGAGAGAAGAATTGCAGTACAGTATTCACAGAAGGTGATGGGAAGAAGAACTTACGGTGGACAGTCCACGAACATTCCACTGAAAGTCAATACTGCAGGTGTTATCCCGATTATCTTTGCATCTTCATTGATGCAGTTCCCGATTGTGATTGCAACATTTGCCGGCAAGGGAAATGGAACAGGAATCGGAAGCGAGATTTTAAGAGGTCTTAATCAGGGTAACTGGTGTAATCCTCAGATGCCGAAATATAGCTGGGGGCTGGCAGTATACATCATTTTGACAGTATTTTTTGCTTATTTCTATACATCAATTACATTTAATCCGTTAGAGATTGCAAATAACATGAAGAAAAATGGTGGATTTATCCCGGGTATCCGTCCAGGAAAACCGACTGTTGAGTATTTGACAAAGATTCTGAATTACATTATCTTTGTTGGCGCATGTGGTCTTGTATTGATTCAGCTTGTACCGATCATTTTTAATGGATGGTTAGGAGCAAGCGTGTCCTTTGGTGGTACATCACTGATCATCATTGTCAGTGTAATCTTAGAGACACTTAAGCAGATCGAGTCACAGATGCTTGTACGAAATTACAAAGGTTTTTTGAATAAATAAGCAGGATAACTCGCGGAAGATTCTTTCGCGGGTTATTATGCTATAAAGGAGAGTAATTATGAAGATTATTATGTTAGGTGCGCCAGGAGCTGGAAAAGGCACACAGGCTAAGAAAATTGCAGCTAAGTACGAAATCCCACACATTTCTACTGGAGATATCTTCAGAGCTAATATCAAAGAGGGAACAGAGCTTGGTAAAAAAGCAAAAACATATATGGATCAGGGACTTCTTGTACCGGATGAACTGGTAGTTGATCTCGTAGTTGACCGTGTGAATCAGGAAGACTGCAAGAATGGATATGTTCTGGATGGATTTCCGAGAACCATTCCTCAGGCAGAAGCACTTGATAAAGCACTGGCAGAGCTTGGACAGAAGATGGATTATGCAATTGATGTAGATGTACCGGATGAGAATATCATTCACCGTATGGGCGGACGTCGTGCCTGTGTTGGCTGTGGAGCTACATACCATCTGGAATATGCTCCTACAAAAGTTGAAGGAATCTGTGATGCATGTGGTAAAGAACTCATTCTTCGTGATGATGATAAACCGGAGACAGTAAAGAAACGTCTTGATGTATATCACGAGCAGACACAGCCACTGATTGATTACTACACAAATGCAGGAATCTTAAAGACAGTTGATGGAACAGTTGACATTGATGTTGTGTTCCAGAACATTGTGGAGATTTTAGGAGCGTAACAGCATGCCGGTCACGATAAAATCAGCAAGAGAAATTGAACTAATGGCAGAAGCCGGAAGAATTCTTGAGATTGTACATAATGAACTACGTGACGCGCTCCATGCGGGGATGAGTACGCTGGATATCGACAGATTAGGAGAAGAGATTATACGCAGTTATGATTGTATTCCTTCCTTTCTGAATTATAACGGATATCCGGCATCCATCTGCGTATCTCTGAATCAGGAAGTTGTTCATGGAATACCGGACAAACACCGACTGATTCAGGACGGAGATATTGTAAGTCTGGATGCAGGAGTCATCTACAAGGGGTATCATTCAGATGCGGCCAGAACTTATGGAGTAGGTGAAATCAGTAAAGAAGCAAAAAATCTGATGCAGATAACAAAAGAATGTTTCTTTGAAGGTATAAAATATGCCAGAGAAGGTAATCATTTATTTGATATATCCGGTGCGATCGGAGATTACGCCAAAGAACATGGATATGGTGTGGTTCGTGATCTGTGTGGACACGGAATAGGAACACATCTGCATGAGGCACCTGAAATTCCGAATTTTAGGATGAACCGGAAGGGAATGCTTCTGAAAGCAGGTATGACATTAGCGATTGAACCAATGATCACGGCAGGTGGTCATGAAGTTGACTGGCTGGATGATGACTGGACAGTTGTCACCAGAGATGGTTCACTAGCAGCACATTATGAAAATACAGTGCTGATCACAGAGGGAGAACCAAAACTTCTCTCGCTTAGTGAGAAGGTATTATAATAGAAGAAAACGATCTGACAGTCAGATTCGAATTCAATATTATGATTCGAGAGAAACTCAAATATAGGAGAGATCGCTATGGAACAGTTTGAAACAGGAATGATGGCCCGGTCCAAAAGTGGACATGATGCCGGAAAGGTGTATGTAATCACAAAGGTTGAAGAGGCATACGTATATTTAGTGGATGGAAAAGTAAGAACACTGGATAAGCCGAAAAAGAAAAAGAAGAAGCATGTCCAGTTGATTAAAGAAAGCTTTGATATTCAGGGCGCCACAGATGTGGACATAAAAAGATGGATCAAAATTTGGAATAAGGAAGATAATCAGAATTAGGAGGAAGCGTATATGTCAAAAGCTGACGTAATAGAAATTGAAGGAACAGTAGTAGAAAAATTACCAAACGCAATGTTTCAGGTTGAACTTGAGAATGGACATCAGGTTCTGGCACACATCAGCGGAAAACTTAGAATGAACTTTATCAAGATCTTACCAGGAGATAAAGTAACACTTGAGTTATCCCCATATGATCTTTCAAAAGGAAGAATTATCTGGAGAGATAAATAGGAAGAGATTTAAAATAATCTTGAAAAGGATATAGAAATATATCTGAAAATTCGAAAATAGACATTAAAATAAGCTAAAAAAAATATTCGAAAAAATACGTGAAAAAATTTAAAAAACTCAAGAAAAAGTATTGACTTTATTTGAGATATAATGCTACAATATATAAGCGCGTTTCTGGGCGCTTATATTTGCGTTATCATATATTTGAAGAACAGTCGGTGATACAGTCTTCAGATATTTTCATGAGTTGCAAAATGATATGATAAAAGAAACCGTGCGAAACAAAAGGCAGAGCAATGGATGAAAGGAGGATCCCCTAATGAAGGTTAGATCATCAGTAAAACCAATTTGCGAAAAATGCAAAGTAATCAAAAGAAAAGGAAGCGTTCGCATTATCTGCGAAAACCCGAAACACAAACAGAGACAGGGTTAATTAATTAGGCGGCTGATAGTCAGGACACGCCAGGCGGTGTGTAGAGACTATTTTAAATATACAAGGAACACCTTTAGCCGGTGATGATTCCTCGTATATTGCTTCTAATGCCGGTCCGTCATTACCGCGCAGCTTCCATAAAAGATGCGGTGACCGGAAAGGGCATGATACCGAACATGCCTGGGACATGGAGATGTGTCCCCTATTAAAGACGATAACAAACAAAGAAAGTGGAGGAACAGTCACATGGCACGTATTGCAGGTGTAGATTTACCAAGAGACAAACGAGTTGAGATCGGATTAACTTATATCTACGGAATCGGTAGAACAAGCGCAACCCGTATCTTAGCACAGGCAGGAGTTAATCCTGATATTCGTTGTAGAGATCTTACAGACGACGATGTAAAGAAAATCAGTGCAGTAATCGACGAGACTCAGACTGTAGAAGGAGATCTTAGAAGAGAGATCGCTCTGAACATCAAGAGATTACAGGAGATCGGATGCTATAGAGGAATCCGTCACAGAAAAGGACTTCCGGTTCGTGGTCAGAAGACTAAGACAAATGCAAGAACAAGAAAAGGTCCTAAGAGAACAGTAGCAAACAAGAAGAAATAAGTAACAAATAACAAATAACACAAAAAGGAAAGCGTAGGTTAGTTTTATTATGGCAAAGAAAGTTACAAAGAAAGTGACAAAGAAACGTGTCAAGAAAAACGTTGAACATGGACAGGCTCACATTCAGTCATCTTTTAATAACACAATCGTTACATTAACAGATGCTCAGGGAAATGCTCTTTCATGGGCAAGTGCGGGCGGTCTTGGATTTAGAGGTTCAAGAAAATCTACCCCTTATGCAGCTCAGATGGCAGCTGAAACAGCAGCTAAAGCAGCATTAGTACATGGTTTAAAATCAGTTGACGTAATGGTTAAAGGACCAGGTTCAGGTAGAGAAGCAGCAATCCGTGCACTTCAGGCATGCGGAATCGATGTAACAAGCATCAGAGACGTAACACCGGTACCACACAATGGTTGCCGTCCGCCGAAGCGCAGAAGAGTCTAGTTACAATAATTACGTTAATGGATTGTAGTATCCGAATATTTATAGGAGGAAAATTAAAACATGGCAGTAAATAGAGTTCCGGTTCTTAAAAGATGTAGATCCCTCGGTATGGATCCAGTATATTTAGGAATTGATAAAAAGTCCAACAGACAGTTAAAGAGATCCAATAGAAAGATGAGCGAGTATGGTCTTCAGTTACGTGAGAAACAGAAAGCTAAATTCATCTATGGTGTATTAGAGAAACCTTTCAGAAACTACTTCGAGAAAGCTCAGCGTATGAACGGAATGACAGGTGATAACCTGATGATCCTTCTTGAGTCCAGACTTGACAACGTAGTATTCCGTATGGGATTTGCTAGAACAAGACGTGAAGCTAGACAGATCGTTGATCATAAGCATGTACTTGTAAATGGTAAGCAGGTAAATATTCCATCTTACCTGATCAAAGCTGGTGATACAGTAGAGATCAAAGAGGCTAAAAAGAGCTCTCCAAGATACAAAGAGATCGTAGAGGTCACAGGTGGACGTATGGTTCCAGACTGGTTAGAAGTAGATCAGGAGAACCTGAAAGGAACAGTTAAAGAGCTTCCTGCACGTGAAGCAATCGATGTTCCAGTTGACGAGATGTTGATCGTCGAGTTATATTCTAAATAATAACCAGTAACCCCACAGGAGGTGGACTTAGTGTTTGATTTTAATAAACCCAATATAGAAATAACAGAGATTTCAGAAGATAAGAAGTATGGAAGATTTGTTGTAGAGCCTTTGGAAAGAGGTTATGGAACAACATTAGGTAATTCTCTTCGCAGAATTATGCTTTCATCATTACCAGGATCTGCTATCAGCCAGGTAAAGATTGATGGCGTTCTGCATGAGTTCAGCTCCATCCCAGGAGTGAAAGAAGACGTTACCGAAATCATCATGAACCTGAAGTCACTGGCTATCAAGAATACATCTGAGACAGATGAGCCGAAGACTGCATATATTGAGTTCGAGGGTGAAGGTGTTGTCACAGCTGCAGATATACAGGTAGATCAGGATATTGAGATCATGAATCCAGAGACTGTTATCGCTACATTGAATGGTGGAGCAGACAGCAAATTATATATGGAGCTGACCATTACAAAGGGCAGAGGATATGTAAGTGCTGAGAAGAATAAGAACGATGAGTTACCAATCGCAGTAATCCCAATCGATTCTATTTACACCCCAGTGGAGCGCGTGAATCTCACAGTTGAGAATACACGTGTCGGACAGATTACAGATTTTGATAAACTGACATTAGATGTATATACAAATGGTACATTACTTCCAGATGAGGCAGTCAGCCTTGCTGCAAAGGTATTGAGCGAGCATCTGAAACTCTTTATTGATCTGTCAGAAGTAGCACAGGCTGCTGAAGTCATGATTGAGAAAGAAGATGACGAGAAAGAGAAAGTGCTTGAGATGAGCATTGATGAACTTGAGTTATCTGTTCGTTCATACAACTGTCTGAAGAGAGCTGGAATCAACACAGTTGAAGAGCTCACGAACAGAACATCTGAGGATATGATGAAAGTTCGTAACCTTGGACGTAAGTCACTGGAAGAAGTTCTTGCTAAGCTTGATGAATTAGGATTAAGCTTAAGCAAAGGAGAAGAGTAAACACTGAATACTTATAGGAATGTGAGCCGTAAGGTGATACATTCGTTAAGCATTAAGTGAAATAGATGTTATCTGCTGGTAAGACCGTAAGAGCACAGCAGAGCATTTGGCTAGTAAGCCCGAAGAGTATAACCAAGTGTTAAATATGGAGGAAATTTAAAATGGCAAAGTATAGAAAACTCGGCAGAACATCAAGCCAGAGAAAAGCTTTATTAAGAAACCAGGTAACAGCACTTCTGAACAACGGAAAAATCGTTACAACAGAAGCTAAGGCTAAAGAGATCCGCAAGATTGCTGAAGGTCTTATTGCTATGGCTGTAAAAGAGAAAGATAACTTCGAAGAAGTTACTGTAAAAGCTAAAGTTGCTCGTAAAGACGAGAATGGCAAGAGAGTAAAAGAAGTTGTAGACGGAAAGAAGAAAACAGTTTACGACGAAGTTGATAAGACAATCAAGAAAGATATGCCTAGCAGACTTCACGCTCGCCGCCAGATGCTGAAAGTTCTTTACCCTGTAACAGAGGTTCCTACAGCACAGGCTGGAAGAAAGAAAAACACAAAAGAAGTTGATCTTGTTGCTAAATTATTCGACGAGATCGCACCAAAATACGCAGATCGTAAAGGTGGATACACAAGAATCGTTAAGATTGGTCAGCGTAAAGGTGATGCAGCTATGGAAGTTCTTATCGAGCTTGTATAAGTTGCAGATAGATTGATAATCTGAACAAGACATAATAAAAGAGCTGGTACACTAAGAAATTAGTATGCCAGCTCTTTTTATATCAGAATATGGATGACTCTTACCTTTATAGATGGTGAGAAACAAACCAGTATCAGTGGTGGGGACAATCCACCATCAGATATAGCCTCACAGCAAGAATGCCAAGGCATTCTTAAATAAAATTTATGTAACATATATGATTTAAATATACAGGAATACAACACAAAATATAAAGAAAGCGGGCACCTTACATGAATGCGACTTAAGCACTGTGTAGATGAGACACTGGCAATCATAGAAGCTTCTGCTGAATATGATTGCCGTATTATGTGGCTCATCGAAGCGAATAGTGCTTGGAGCATAAGTGTAAGGTGCCCGCTTAATAAATTATTTTGTGTGTATTCCGTTTGGTTATATCATCATCTGTTTTATATCTTAAAACCTACGCTGTAATCTTCTCAACTTTAACCGTACATACTTTGTACTCTGGTGTACTTGAGATGGAATCCAGTGCATCGCTTGTCAGCCAGTTTGCACCACCTTCGATATAGTGGAAAGGCATCCAGCATTCACCAGGATTTGTCTTGTAGGATACGGTAGCTTTTGCCTGAATCGTTCCACGTCTGGAAGAAATGGAAACCATCTCTCCGTCTTCAACGCCAAGCTTTTGTGCATCTTCTGTGTTTAACTCGATAAAGGACTCGCCGGCAATCTGATTGATTCCTTCTGTCTTATCAGTCATAGCACATGCATTGTAATGATAGAGAATACGTCCTGTCATCATGATCAGAGGATATTCCTCATCTGGAAGCTCCATAGAAGGTGTGTATGCAGCTGGTCTGAAATATCCAAGACCTCTTGCAAATTTTCCTACGTGCATAATTGGTGTTCCAGGGTGATCTTTTGATGTACATGGCCACTGAAGACCCTGTCCGTTTACTTCTTCGCTGTCCAGTCTTTCATGGCTGATACCGGCAAATGAAGGAGTTACAGATGCAATTTCATCCATAATCTGTGCAGGTGTCAGATGAGGCTGTGGATAGCCCATACGACGCATGATCTCAGTGAAGATCCAAGTATCAGGCTTTGTATCACCTTCAATCTCTACGGCCTTTCTGACGCGCTGTACACGTCTCTCAGTATTAGAGAAGGTTCCTTCTTTTTCAGCATAAGAACGTCCCGGAAGAATAACATCAGCAAGTTTTGCAGTCTCAGTCATGAACAGCTCATCAATTGCGAAGAAGTCCAGTGACTCAAGAGATTTTATTACGTGATGTGTATTCGGATCTGTTCTGACCGGATCCTCTCCGAAGATAAACAATCCTTTAATATCTCCACTGATCATCTTAGGGAAGCAGTCTGTAGCTTTTGTACCAATATTCGGATTCAGCTTCGTATCCCATGCTTTTTCGAATTTCTCAAGAACTCCCGGTTTGTCGATGTTCTGATATCCGCTGAACTGGTTCGGGGAAGCACCCATATCGCAGGCTCCCTGTACATTGTTCTGACCACGGATTGGGTTAACACCACATCCAGGTTTTCCAAGTTTACCAACCATCATAGCCATGTTAGACATGGACATAACACCTTCTGTACCAGTATGATGCTCTGTAACACCAAGACAGTACATAATTGGCGCACGATCAGCTTTTGCGTAAATACGTGCAGCTTCTCTCAACATATCTGCATCGATCTGACAGATCTCTGCTACTTTTTCAGGTGTATAATCTTTGACCATTTCTTTCATAGCTTCGAAGTTCTCTGTACGGTCTTCGATGAATTTGTGGTCGATTAAGTCTTCTTCAATGAAGATATGCATCATACCATTTGCAAACGCCACGTTTGTACCTGGTTTTAATTTCAAATGGATATCAGCATCTTTACACAGGTCGATATCACGTGGGTCAACTACGATGAGTTTAGCACCGCGCTGTACGGCCTGACGAACCTGCATTCCGATAACCGGATGTGCATGTTCCGGGTTAGATCCTACAAGGAGGATAGCATCAGATTCATGAGTAATATCATAAATAGTATTTGTCATAGCTCCTGAGCCAAGTGTGGTTGCCAATCCGGCAACAGTAGGAGCATGTCAAACGCGCGCGCAGTTATCGGTATTGTTGCTCTTAAACGCTGTTCTTACCATTTTCTGAAGCATGTAAATGTCTTCGTTGGTAGAACGAGAGCAGGCAAATCCGGCCAGCGCCTCACCTCCATATTGATTTCTGATTTCTGAGAATTTGGAAGCTACGAGATTTAAAGCCTCATCCCACGTAGCACGCTCAAATTCACCAGTTTCTTTGTTCTTAATTAATGGATAACGGATTCTTGCATCACAGTCTACGAAGTCGAAAGAACCACTACGTCCTTTGACACAGAGCAGATTGTGGTTGGAAGGACCGTCTGCACCCTGCACGTCTACGATTTTGCCGTCTTTTACGTACAGATCCATCTGGCAGCCTGTAGCACAGTGCGGACAGGTTGTGCGGACTTTCTTAACTTCCCATTCACGATAATCTTTTCTTCTCTTAATCGTAAGAGCACCTGTAGGACATGCCTGAGCACAGTTTCCACAAGACTCGCATAAGGAATTCTCCCAGCCTTCGCCGAACGGTACTTTTACATATACACGTGCACCGTTTCTCTCAAGAGAAAGAGCATGTCTTCCGGTCGCTTTTGCACAAGTGCTGATACAACGCTGGCACTGGATACAAAGACCCGGGTCATAGGAGAGGAATGGATGAGCGTCAAATGGCTCATGCTGTACATCTCCGTGTGATGATTTAAAGTTTGGCACATCAATACCATATTCGCGTGCCATAGCCTGAAGCTCACAGGCACCATTTTTAATACATTTGAAACAGTTTGTTTTATGCTCAGCCATCAAGAGATGGAGAGTGTTCTTTCTGGATTCGATAACAGCTGGGCTGTCTGTTGTAATGTTCATGCCCTGTTTTACTTTTGTGTTGCAGGCAGTTACAAGTTTATTCATGCCTTCTACTTCTACGACACAGATACGACAGGAACCAATTTCATTAATTTTTTCCAGGAAGCAAAGTGTAGGAATATGGATTCCATGCTCCCTTGCAGCGCTTAAGATTGACTGACCTTCTTTTGCTTCAATCTGTACGCCATCGATTGTCAGATTAATCATAAGTCTCTACCTCCTACCATAGCTCCACATCCGAAGTGGTCACAACGCAGACAGCGGCATGCTTCCTGCATAGCTTCTTCATGTGTTAAGAGCTCTTCTACATGTTCGAAATCTTTCTTGCGGATATTTGCCGGGCGCTCACCAATCTCTGTACGTCCCATAAGATCACGCATATTTTCTTTTGGTTCCGGTACAACAGCTTCACAAGTAAGTGTGTGGTGGTAACCAAGATATTCATCAATATTGTGTGCAGCTACTTTTCCGGCAGCGATTGCACGAATTACAGTAGATGGACCAGTTGCACAGTCTCCGCCGGTGAATACACCAGGGATTTCTTTTACTTCTGTATCAAGTCCGGCCTGAAGGATATTCCATTTTGCAGGGATACCAAACTCTTCAAATGGAGCGGATACAATATCCTGTCCAACTGCGATCATAATAACATCTGCTTTGAATTCCTGTTTTTCTTTTGCAGCATCCTTTGGTGCCGGTCTGGATCCGCGGTAAGCACTAATCATCTGTGGTTGTGTGATCAGAGATTTACAGTTACCATTTTCATCTTTTGTAATCTCGACCGGAGCCTGCAGTGTTACAAGTGCGATTCCTTCCATAACTGCGGATTCAATCTCGGATTCCAGGGCAGTCATGTCTTTCTGACGGCGACGGTAAATGATGGATACTTCTTCTGCGTTGCATCTGACAGCACTTCTTGCACAGTCCATAGCAACGTTACCACCACCGATAACGACAACATTTTTGCCAGTGTAATCAGGAAGATTTCCATTTCCAATCTGATCCAGAATATCTACAGCAGATACAACATTTCCGGCGTCAGCACCTTCAATACGAAGTGTCTTACCTGTCTGAGCACCAATTCCAACAAAAATTGCATCATGTTTCTCGTAAATATCTTTGACAGGAATATCTTTTCCGATTGTTGTGTTGTATGTAACATGGATATCACCGCTATTTAAAATCGCACGGATATCTTCATCCAGACGATCTTTCGGAAAACGGTAATTTGGAATTCCATAACGGAGCATTCCGCCAAGTTTGTCATGCGTTTCATATACTTCAATCTTATGTCCCATAAGAGCTAAGAAGTATGCTGCAGTCAGTCCTGCAGGACCACCACCAATTACACCGATGGATTTTCCTGTAGAAGGATTCGGTTTTGGTGTAGCAACTTTGTCGACTGGCATCATATCAACGGCATATTTTTTCAGTGCACGGATGTTGATCGGTGACTCCAGCATCTTTCTTCTGCAGCGCTCCTCACAAGGATGCTCACAGACCATAGCACAGGCTGTCGGGAACGGATTGTCTTTACGGATCAGATTAATTGCTCCGGCGTAATCCTCTTCACCAACTAATGCGATATATCCCGGAATATTTACATGTGCAGGACATAAGGAGATACAAGGTACCTTCTGTCCGATGGATTCCAGACATTTTTTATTTTCAATGTGGCTCTTATATTCGTCTGCAAACAGGTCTAATCCTTTTAAGACCTCATCAGCGGCATTCCAACCGATGGCACAGTCAGCAGATGAACGGATCATCGTAGCCATCATACGGATGTTATCCAAAGTTTTTTCTGTTGCACGGCCATCTAACACTTTCTGCATCAGACGCGCTACAAGTGGAAGACCGTCGCGGCACGGAACACATTTTCCACAAGTCTGGTTTGCAGCCGTACGCAGCATAGAGATCTGCATAGTGATCGGACAGCTTCCAGGAGGATAAACCTCAACTTTATGAGAAAAATGTCGTGCGATTTCATTCATTTTCACGTCATAACCTGACGGATCAGCAAGATATAATTTGCTCATAATTTTCCCTTTCTAAATTCAATAAAGATTTTTTTAGTCGTCTTTTAAGTAAACGAACCAGTAGGCAAGACCTACCAAAACTGCTCCGCCGATAATGTTCCCCAACGTTACCGGAAGAAGATTTTTGGTGAACATAGCTCCCCATGTAAGGCCAGATACGTCAGCGCCGGCAGCAGTTGCAGCTTCAAGATAGGCTGCATTTCCCTTAGCAAAAATACCGGCAGCAATATAGTACATATTGGCTACGCTATGCTCGAATCCACATAAAACGAACATCATGATTGGAAAGAACAATCCGATGATCTTGGAAGACACCTGCTTGGCAGCAAATGAAATCCATACAGCGATACATACAAGGAAATTACATGCAATTCCGCGAAGAAATGCATCGCCAAAGGAGAGTGATACCTTACCGGCAGCAGTGCTGATCATAGAAGCAGCAAGACCGTTGTTAAAAAGACCGGCCTGATGGCTGAATACACAGATTGCAGCAACACCAATTCCACCGACCATATTGCCAAGGTATACAACTACCCAGTTCTTCAGCATTCCGCCAAGAGTGATTTCTTTTTTGCAGAGCGGAATAACCAGAAGACAATTACCTGTGAACAGTTCACTTCCAGCGAGGAGTACCATAGTCAGTCCTCCTGGGAAGATGCATGCTCCAAGAAACTTGCCTACAGATGCCAGCGGAATAGATACAGCGGCTGCAGTAGAAGCAACGCCTCCAAATGCGATAAAGATTCCGGCCAGTATTCCAAGAACGAACATCTTGGCGACCGGAGTGTTTACCTTCCCCTTTCCGATAGCAATGTAATTGTTAGCAATTTCTTTTGGTGAATTCATAACAAATTCCTCCCTTCCCCTAAAATTTTATTTCTAATATATATGATGCCGGCAAAAAGTTACGTAAAAACATCGTTTGCCCTGATATCATAATATATAGACTTCAAGCTTGTCGCCTGCCGCAAGAGGTTTACTTCCGGCAGGAATGACGGCCAGCAGATCACAATCGCTCATGGAAGAAACAGAACCATTGTGCTGGTTGCTAAGTGGGGTGAAATATAACATACCATTTTTGAAATCTGAATGACCTTTTAAAATTCTAGTCACAGGACTTGATTTTTTAAAATCAACCCCAAGATAAGCAGTTGCCTGTGAAAATGTGATGTCAGATCTTCCTGAGAGTTTTCTCATAAATGGAAAGCCGACACACAACAGACCTGTTGCGGCAGCACCCGGATTACCGGATAAGCCCAGAATGACTTTTCCGTCTTTAAATGCTCCAAGCATTGCACCGCCCGGTTTGAATTTTAACCGGTGGAAGAGAAGGTCGCCCCCAATACGACGTATCACTTCCGGCATATAGTCGAAATCACCGGCAGATACACCGCCTGTCGTGATTACGACATCATTGGTCTTGAGGGCTTCAAGTACGGCCCGACACAGGGAATCCAGATCATCACTGACCGTGTTAAGGTAGTTGGCAGTCATATGATGCTTTTGAATGTAACCGCCTAAAAGATATGGATTCGTGTTATAAATCTTACCGTATTCTAAAGGAGAACCCGTATTCAAAAGTTCGCTTCCGGTACTGATAAGCCCGATGGAGAGCTTTTTATAGACCCCAATTTCAGCAATCCCCTGTCCGGCAATCAGTGCCAGGTCAGAAGCGGTAAGTATTTTGCCTTTTGGAACAAGCAAAGTTCCGGCTGCAACATCTTCCCCAGGTGGAATGATGTTTGCGGAGGTAACGGGCGCCGTTAATGTAACTGTATTCTCAGTAAAGGAAGTGCGCTCATGCATGATAATGGCATCGGCACCTTCCGGAACCGGTGCGCCGGTCATGATCCGTGCAGCTTTTCCTTCTGTGATTGGATAGGTTGGAACACTTCCGGCAGGAATTACCTCGGTAACATCTAAAGTCACAGGATGTTCCGGTGAAGCAGCGGCTGTGTCAGCCTGACGAAGTGCATATCCATCATATGCGCTTTTGGCAAAAGAAGGCACCGGAATTTTAGCTGTAATATCTTCTGCAAGAATTCGTTCAAAAGCATCTTGTAGTAAAATGTGTTCTATCGGCTGAGTTTCTGGTTTTGCCAGATTCAGGAGACAGTCAGATGCTTCTTTTAAAGTCTGAATGTTCATATGTATATTTTCCTTATATAAATGTATCGATTATTTATAAATGTTTTAAATCTCCGTTATGATAATGCTGTAATATACAGTCAGCGATAGCTTCGATATTATCCCGACAATAAACGGGTGTATCTTGTATCAACTGTTCGGTTGAAAAATCAGCAGTGATGTAGGAGATACAATTAGAAGCAGAAGCGAGTAAGCTGTTATTTTGTTCATCACTTCCAGTCAATAATATAAGCTTTGGATAATCGCTCCATTTGAAGCCTTCTAAAAGAACAAGATCAGCATCACCGACAAGCCCCGCAATTGCAGATTCCTGTAAAGGTTCCCGTTTTACAACGGAATATTTGTCGTTATCATAGACGATGGAAGCACTCACGCCCGCCTGCCAAAACCGATAACTGTCTGTTCCGGGAGAATCAGGTTCGAAAGAATGTCCGTCATGTTTGACTGTGGCGACCTTAAGTCCCCGGTGGATCAGCTCTGGGATCAATCGTTCCATTAAAGTGGTTTTTCCGGAGTTTTTAAATCCAGAAATGGCCAGGCAGCTTTTTGCAGTCAGCTTTTGGTATTCCTCTGGTGTATTGATATTCTGTAGTTGCCAGGAATCTTCTTCTACGTGATAAAAATGAACCTTTAAGTTGTTCAAAGCATCCATGATCCGAAGATTTCCATTATCTAAGCACCTCTTTAGTACAGGGGTGCAGCTTTTGCGATAAATGCCACACAGGGGGTGGATCCGTTCATCTGCCGTGACACAGATAAGTGCATCAGTATCAGAATGTTCCATGACTTCCTGAAGGTGATGTGCCAGTGTCCCGGAAAAAAGAGGAACGTCACAGGGAAGAACGAGCAGCGCATCCGACTCGCAGACAGATAAGGCACTGTAAAGTCCGCTCATAGGACCGCAATCTGAATATCGGTCATCAATCATTGAATAAGGGATTTCCGGATGCCGGGCGGCATCATCGACTGAAACCAGAATCTCAGGAAAATCGCGTAGTTCAAAAATCAGTTTGTCGAGAAATGTTGTTCCATTAAGTCTCAGAGAGGATTTCCGATATCCCATCCGACGGCTTTTTCCTCCTGCCAGTATCAGGCAGCCTGTGTTCATTTGTATCACCTCGTGTTGTATTTATCTATAAACAAGCGCGCTTATAGGCGTTTCTTTCGGTTAATTATAGCATTTGAAATTTAAAACCACAAGGAAAGATATATGTTTCACAGGATTGATAAAATTGGGACGGGTTTTAAATGAAACTAACTAAATTATATTTAGAAAATATAAGGACGTTTATAAAAAGAAACTATAGAAAAGACGTTGCTATTGATAAAAAAATAGCATTGTGACTAATTTAGATAAAAGTATTTACAAAATTTTATCCAAATGTTACAATATGACCGTTACTTATTCTAAAAACAATCGGTAGAGAGGGAAGGAATAAAAAAATGAGTAGATTAACGATCGATACTCCTAGCAGGGCAGACCTTGTTATGGAGCAGCTCTACAAGGATCTTGAGCGCAGAATCGAATCAAGCCCACCGGGATTATGTCCAGTAGACTTGTCTCGCGCATTTTTGGAGTTATGCCATGCTCAGACTTGTGGAAAATGTGTACCTTGCCGTGTCGGTCTTGGTCAGTTGAATCACCTGATCAGAAAGGTACTGAACGGCAACGCAACAATGGAGACACTTGATACTATGGAGCAGACAGCAAAGTCTATTATGGAGTCTGCCGACTGTGCGATTGGATATGAAGCAGCGCATATGGTATATAAGGGACTGATCGGATATCGCGATGATTATATTGAGCATATCAAGAACGGACGCTGTACCTGTACATATAATCAGCCGGTACCATGTGTATCCTTATGTCCTGCACATGTTGATATTCCGGGATATGTAGCGTTAGTTGGGGAAGGACGCTATGCAGATGCAATCCGTCTGATCCGGAAGGATAATCCATTCCCGACAACATGTGGATTTATCTGTGAGCATCCATGTGAGGCAAGATGCCGTCGTAACATGATTGATGATTCTATTAATATCCGTGGCCTGAAACGAGTGGCAGCAGACTTTGCAGGGGAAGTAGAGCCGCCAAAATGTGCACCAGGCACAGGTAAGAAAATTGCTGTATTAGGAGGAGGCCCGGGAGGACTCAGTGCAGCTTATTATCTGCAGCTTATGGGACATCAGACAACGGTATATGAGATGCTTCCAAAGCTTGGAGGTATGCTCCGCTATGGTATTCCGAACTACAGACTTCCGAAAGAGCGTCTGGACGAGGATATCAATGCAATCTTAAAGACAGGAGTAGAAGTAAAATACGGTCTTAAGATCGGTGAAGATATTACAATCCAACAGCTTCGCAGTGAGTACGATGCTGTTCTGATTACAATTGGAGCAAGTACAGATAAGAAACTTGGACTGGAAGGCGAAGATGCAGACGGAGTCATCTCAGCAGTACAGTTCTTAAGAGATGTAGGAAAAGACGAAGCACTTGACCTGACTGGAAAAGAAGTCGCAGTTGTCGGTGGTGGTAATGTATCTATGGATGCAGTCCGTACAGCCAAAAGACTGGGTGCTAAGAAAGTCAGCATTGTATATAGAAGAAGAGTTGCAGATATGACAGCTCTTCCGGCAGAGATTGAAGGAGCAATTGCAGAGGGAATTGAAGTACAGACTCTGAAGGCCCCGGCATCTTTGGATATTGATGAAAATCATCACATTAAAGGAATGTATGTTACACCGCAGATGATCAGTGAGATCAAAGGCGGACGTGCAAGCGTAAAAGCAACAGGAGAGCCAGATCAGTATATTCCATGTGATATCCTTGTTGTGGCAATTGGTCAGAATATTGAGACAGATCATTTCGCAGAAGCAGGAATTCCGGTAGAGCGTGGTAAGATCGTGACAACTGCAGGAGGAGATTTCCTGGATATGCCAGGTGTATTTGCAGGAGGAGACTGTGCAAGTGGTCCGGCTACTGTGATCAAAGCGATTGCAGCAGCAAAAGTTGTAGCTGCCAACATTGATGAATATCTTGGATATCATCATGAGATTTCCTGTGATGTAGAGATTCCGAAAGCAAGCCTTCATGACAGAGTACCTTGCGGACGTGCAGAACTTACAGAGCGCGAGGCATGTGAGAGAGTCTGTGATTTTGAAGGAGTGGAGAACTGCATGACCGAAAAAGAAGCAAAACAGGAAGCCTGTCGCTGTCTGCGCTGCGATCATTTCGGATATGGAATATTTAAAGGAGGCAGAGAAAAATTATGGTAAATCTTACAATAGATGGAAGACAGATTTCAGTAGAAGAGAATACCACAATTATGGAAGCTGCCAGATCCGTTGGTATTCAGATTCCGAGTCTTTGTTATCTCAAAGGCATCAATGAAATAGGCGCCTGTCGCGTGTGTGTGGTAGAGCTGGAAGGAAAGGACAGACTGATCACCGCCTGCAATAATATTTGCGAGGAAGGTATGGTCATTTATACAAATAGTCCGAAAGTCAGAAAGGACAGACGTACAACAGTAGAACTGATTCTTTCTGAGCACGACTGTCAGTGTGTAACTTGTATGAGAAGCGGCAACTGCAGTCTTCAGAAAATTGCAAATGATCTGGATATTTTAGAACTTCCATTTCATCAGTATCTGGAACACCAGCCATGGGATAAAACATTTCCGCTGATTCGTGATTCTGCAAAATGTATCAAATGTATGCGTTGCGTGCAGGTGTGTGACAAGGTTCAGGGGCTTGGTGTCTGGGATGTAGAAGGAACCGGTTATCACACAACAGTTAATGTGTCAGGTCATAATTCTATCCGAGAGGCAGATTGTGCACTTTGTGGTCAGTGCATTACACATTGTCCTGTCGGAGCACTTCGCGAGAGAAGTGATACGAATGAAGTATGGAAAGCAATTGAAGATCCGGATAAGATCGTGGTTGCTCAGGTAGCACCTGCTGTCCGCGCAGCATGGGGAGAGGAACTCGGACTGGCACCGGAAGATGCAACAGTTGGAAAAATCATAGATGCCCTCAAGAGAATGGGAATAAACTATGTATTTGATACAACATTTTCTGCGGATCTTACGATTATGGAAGAGGGAAATGAATTCGTAAAGAGATTTACAAGTGGTGAATTAAAAGACCGCCCGATGTTCACTTCCTGCTGTCCGGGATGGGTGCGCTTTATTAAGAGTCAGTTCCCACATCTGGTAAAATATCTGTCTTCCGCAAAATCACCACAGCAGATGTTCGGTGCAGTTATGAAGACATATTTTGCAGAGAAGCTGGGCGTAAGTCCGGAGAAGATCTATACTGTATCTGTTATGCCATGTGTGGCTAAGAAGGCAGAGCGTGAGATGGATCTTTATTATGAAGAATATGCAGGACATGATATTGATGCAGTTATCACCACACGTGAGCTGATCCGAATGATCCGTTCTGCACATATCAGCCCACAGACACTGGTAGATGTTGAGAGTGACCGCCCGATGCATGAGGGAACCGGAGCCGGAGTCATCTTCGGTGCAACCGGTGGAGTTATGGAGGCGGCACTTCGGTCTGCTTACTATATCATCAAAGGTGAGAATCCGCCGGCAGAGGCATTTACAGCAGTCAGAAGCCAGGGATTCAATGAAAATGACGGCGTTCAGGAAGCAAATTTCCAGATTAATGATATTACAGTGAGAACTGCAGTAGTCAGCGGACTTGGAAATACAAGAGAATTGATTCGCAAGATTGAATCCGGTGAAGTGCACTATGACTTCGTAGAAGTTATGGCATGTCCGGGAGGATGCGCCGGTGGTGGCGGACAGCCGATCCACGACGGCGAAGAGCGCGCATTTGAACGTGGAAAGAACCTGTATTATCTGGATCGCAATGCGAACCTTAGATTCTCTCATGAGAATCCAGATGTCATTCAGATGTACAAAGAGTACTTTGAGGCACCGATGTCTCACAAAGCTCACATGCTTCTGCATACTGAGCATAAGAAAAATATGTAGAAAAATGCATAAGAAAAATGCATAAGAAAGATAGGCAGTCTGTGTGTATCATAGTTGGGGGCTTTTGCACCCGACATCATAAAGAAAATGATGGATAAGAGAAGGGGCGTGTGAAAAAACGGAAGTTTTTTCATGCGCCCTTTTTGCATAATGTAGAATTGTATTCAAGAATGCCTCGGCATTCTTGCTGCGAGGTGCGCGTCATGCAATTGCATGACATACTTCTACTGCGCACCTCCGCAAGTCTACAAATGAGAACAGGTTGTTTTTACATAAGCTTAGAATTATAATAAAGAGGTAGTTAGAAAACTTGAAATACTCTTGACATTATGCGTCCTTTGAGTATAATCAGAATTAAGAGATTTCATAATATGAAAATAGGTTTCACATAATGAAACTGAAAAAGAAGAAGGAGAAGAAGATCATGAATGAAGTATTAGAGAAGATTCAGAAAATTGGTATTGTACCAGTCGTTGTATTAAATGATGCAAAGGACGCAGAGCCACTTGCAAAAGCTCTTTGCAATGGAGGACTTCCATGTGCAGAGGTTACTTTCCGTACAGATGCAGCAGAGGAGTCAATCCGTATCATGTCTGAGAAATATCCAGAGATGCTTGTTGGAGCCGGAACAGTTCTGACAACAGAGCAGGTAGACCGTGCTGTAGCAGCAGGAGCAAAATTTATCGTAAGCCCAGGACTGAATCCTAAGATTGTAAAATACTGTGTAGAGAAGAATATTCCGATCACACCAGGAATCTGCACTCCAAGCGAGGCTGAGCAGGCAATCGAGAATGGTCTTGAAGTTGTAAAATTCTTCCCGGCAGAGCCAGCAGGCGGACTGAAGATGATCAAAGCTATGGCAGCTCCATACACAGGACTGAAATTCATGCCTACAGGTGGAATCAATGCGACAAATGTAAAAGAATATCTTGCATATGACAAGATTCTTGCATGTGGCGGAAGCTGGATGGTAAAAGGAAGTCTTGTAGAGGCTGGAGAGTTCGACAAGATTGAGGCAATGACAAAAGAAGCTGTAGAGATTGTAAAAGAAGTAAGAGGCTAGTCTTATGAAGAAAAAAGCATTTGATCTGCTGACATTAGGAGAGATTCTGCTTCGTCTGTCCCCACCGGACAATGAGCGTATCGTACGTGGAGAGACATTTCAGAAGCAGGTTGGCGGCGCAGAACTTAACGTAGCTTCCGGCGTATCTCTTCTTGGCCTGAGATCCGGTATCATATCAAGAATTCCGGACAGTAGTATCGGGATGTTCGCAAAGAATAAGATCCGGTTCTGTGGAGTCAGTGATGATTATCTGGTATACGATACAGGAAAAGATGCAAGATTGGGCGTGTATTACTACGAGAACGGAGCATACCCGAGAAAACCGGGCGTGGTCTATGACAGACAGCATTCGTCCATGACCAGAATTGACATCGATGAATTTGATGACAGTATATATGAATCGACCAGATGCTTTCATACCTCCGGAATTACTCTGGCGCTCAGTGAAGAGTGTCGGAAGACCGGAGTAGAGATGATTAAGAGATTTAAAGAAAAAGGCGCACTCATTTCATTTGACGTGAATTTCCGCCTGAATCTCTGGTCAGGAGAAGAAGCAAGAAAATGTATTGAAGGAATTCTTCCTTATGTAGACATTTTCTTCTGCTCCGAAGACACTGCAAGACTGACATTTGGAAAAGAAGGCAATGTAAAAGAGATCATGGAAAGCTTTGCGGCTGAATATCCAATCTCCGTCATCGCATCCACCCAGCGTACTGTATTAAGTCCAAAGATACATAACTTTACTTCTGTAATTTACGACGCAAAAGCGAAGAAATTCTATGAAGAGAAACCATACGAGAATATCGAAGTTGTAGATCGTATCGGAAGCGGAGATGCTTATTGTTCCGGAGTGCTGTATGGACTTTTGAGAGAAGGCGGAGGGTGTGCAAGTGCTCTTCGCTATGGAAATGCCAGCAGTGCAGCCAAGAATACTATCCCAGGTGATATGCCGTCATTGGATCGTGAGGAGATAGAGAATATTATCCATGATCACGAGACAGTCGGATATCATAGTGAGATGAATCGGTAAAATTGAATATATAAACTGTAAGAGAATGTGCTAAATCAGGTACATTCTCTTTTTTTGGATATTATGTGTAAGTTGAATCATAATCTCCATGCTGCAGTTTCCTACTTAGCCTGAATGATTTTCTATAGTTGCTGCGTCGTCTATTCACAGCTCTTTCCGTTAACTCGCTTGCTTAAGGCAAGCTCGGCCAGAACTTCAAGAGCTGGACTATACTCGCAACTATAACGAAAATCAATCAATGCTAAGTAGAAAATCTGTAGCATGGAGATTGGACTCCCACTGAGACAAATTTGCTATTACTCATCACCTGAAGAGGTGGGAGTCTTCTCGACTGAGATAAATTAAATACTGATCTCCCGGCGTAAGCCGCCCTGCTTCCAAGCAGTTTATTATTTGGCATTTATTGGAAAACTACAGGATATGAAAAAAGCAGTTCACGGGACATAAGGCATGGAATAATTTTCGTGATAGATGCGAGCATAGCTTGAACTTTCGGAGCATTGTTTGAGCCTGTTCATCAGGCGAGTTTGCGTAGAAAGTTCAAAATAAGCGGCGCAGCATCTATAGGAAATTATTCCGTTTTATGTCCCGTGAACTGCTTTATATAATAATATTTCCAACAAATGACAAAAAATAAACAATGATGTTAAAAAAATATCATTTATATATTGACAAATAATTAACGATAATTTATACTACCAAATGTAAAGAATAAAAGACGTCTAATCAAGCAAACTATAATCCATACTTTTTATTTACAGGAGGGAATCCAGATGGCTAAGAAGAAAGATGTTGTACCGGTATTTGTTGACAATGTGGAAGCGTTGGAAGCGAAGATGCAGGCGATGCGCGAGGCGCAGAAAATCTTTGCCACCTATACACAGGAGCAGGTTGACAAGATTTTTTATGCGGCAGCAGTGGCAGCGAACAAAATGCGTATTCCACTTGCAAAGCAGGCAGTTGAGGAAACCGGACGCGGTATTGTTGAGGATAAAGTAATCAAAAATCACTATGCAGCAGAGTATATTTACAATGCATACAAAGACACAAAGACTTGTGGTGTGATTAAGGAAGATAAAGCATTCGGAATTAAGAAAATCGCAGAGCCGATCGGTCTTGTGGCAGCAGTTATTCCGACAACGAACCCGACTTCAACAGCAATCTTTAAGACATTGATCTGTCTGAAGACGAGAAATGCAATTATCATCAGTCCGCATCCGGCAGCAAAAGCTTCTACAATTGCAGCAGCAAAGGTTGTTCTGGACGCAGCAGTGAAAGCCGGAGCACCGGAAGGAATCATTGGCTGGATCGATGCACCGTCACTGGAACTGACCAATATGGTCATGAAAGAATCTGACATCATCCTTGCAACGGGTGGTCCGGGAATGGTAAAGGCAGCTTATTCTTCCGGAAAACCAGCACTTGGAGTTGGAGCCGGAAATACACCGGTTATTATTGATGACACAGCAGATATTAAACTTGCAGTTAACTCCATCATTCATTCCAAAACATTTGACAACGGTATGATCTGTGCATCTGAGCAGTCCGTAACGGTTCTGGACAGCATTTACGATGAAGTAAAGAAAGAATTTGCATACAGAGGCTGCTACTTCCTGAAAAAAGGAGAAGAGCTTGATAAGGTTCGTAAGACGATTATTATAAATGGAGCATTGAATAACAAGATTCCTGGAAAATCTGCATATGAGATTGCAAAACTTGCAGGTGTGGAAGTTCCGGAAAATACAAAGATTCTGATCGGTGAAGTAGAATCCGTAGACATTTCTGAAGAATTTGCACACGAAAAATTATCACCGGTACTTGGAATGTATCGTGCGAAGACATTTGACGAAGCCCTTGAAAAAGCAGAGCGCCTTGTAGCAGATGGAGGATATGGACACACAGCTTCTCTTTATGTACATCCTGCTGAGACAGAGAAAATTGCAAAACATGCTGAAGCTATGAAGACATGTCGAATCCTGATCAATACACCGTCTTCTCACGGAGGAATCGGAGATCTCTACAACTTTAAACTGGCACCGTCACTGACACTTGGCTGCGGTTCCTGGGGAGGAAACTCCGTATCTGAAAATGTAGGTGTAAAACACCTGATCAATATTAAAACAGTTGCAGAGAGGAGAGAAAATATGCTTTGGTTTCGGACTCCGGATAAGGTATACTTTAAGAAAGGCTGCATGCCGGTAGCGCTTGATGAACTTGGAAATGTACTGCACAAAAAGAAAGCATTTATCGTAACAGACAGCTTCTTATATAAGAATGGTTACGTAGCTCCAATCGAGCAGAAACTGGATGAGCTTGGAATCCAGCACACATGCTTCTTCGAGGTAGCACCGGATCCGACACTTCAGTGTGCTGAAAAAGGTGTGGATCAGATGCGTGCATTTGAGCCGGATACGATCATTGCTCTTGGCGGTGGATCTGCCATGGACGCAGCAAAGATTATGTGGGTAATGTATGAGCATCCGGAAGCTGACTTTGAGGATATGGCCATGGACTTCATGGATATCCGCAAGCGTGTATTCACTTTCCCGAAAATGGGCGAGAAAGCTTACTTTGTAGCAATCCCGACTTCTTCCGGAACAGGTTCCGAGGTGACACCATTTGCCATTATTACAGATGCCGAGACAGGCGTAAAATGGCCAATTGCAGATTATGAGCTTCTTCCGAACATGGCAATTGTAGATGTAGATAACATGATGACTCAGCCAAAAGGACTGACCAGTGCATCTGGTATCGATGTTATGACTCATGCAATTGAGGCATATGTATCTATTATGGCGACGGATTACACAGACGGACTTGCTCTCAAGGCAGCAAAAGCAGTATTTGAGTATCTGCCGAGAGCATACGACAATGGTGCAAATGATCCGGAGGCCAGAGAGAAGATGGCAAACGCATCCTGTATGGCAGGAATGGCATTTGCAAACGCATTTCTTGGACTGAACCACTCCATGGCACATAAACTTGGTGCATTCCACCACCTGCCACACGGAGTTGCAAATGCAGTGATCCTGACAGAAGTTATGAGATATAATGCTGCAGAAGTACCGACAAAAATGGGAACATTTTCACAGTATCAGTATCCACATGCACTGGCAAGATACGCTGAAATCGGCCGCTTTGTAGGCTGCCAGGGAAAAGACGATGCAGAAGTATTTGAAAACTTTATCGCAAAACTGGAAGAGCTGAAAGAAAAAATCGGTATTAAGAAGTCCATTCACGAGTACGGCATTGATGAGAAATATTTCATGGACACACTGGACGACATGGTGGAGCAGGCATTTAACGATCAGTGTACAGCAGCAAACCCAAGATATCCACTCATGAAAGAAATCAAAGAGTTATACTTAAAGTGCTGGTAAGGAGGTAAATGTGATGAAACTTACGAATCCGGAATTAATTGTGAAACGTTCTTATAAGGAAGTCTACAAGGACGGGGATAAGATTGTAAAAATATTTGAAAAAGATCACCCGAAGTCAGCCGTTTTTAATGAGGCGCTGAATACAGTTCGAGTCGAGGAGGCGGGACTGGATATTCCAAAGCTTGATGAGGTCACACAGATCGATGAAAAATGGGCACTTGTTATTGAGTGTCAGGCAGGCGAGACTTTGGAAACAGTCATGGAAAAGGATCCGGATAATCTGGAAAAATATATGGCAGAGTTCGTAGATCTTCAGCTTCAGATCCACGCAAAGACGGCTCCGATGCTTACGAAACTGAAAGACAAACTGGCAAAACAGATCAATCAGTTAAAAGAACTGGATGCGACCCAGAGATATGAGCTTCTGGTACGTCTGGAGAGCATGCCGAAGCATACAAAAGTATGCCATGGAGACTTTAATCCAAGTAATGTCATCGTAGGCGAGGACGGCAAGCTGACAGTCGTAGACTGGGCACATGTTACCCAGGGAAATGCCAGCGCAGATGCGGCACTTACTTACCTTCAGTTCGCACTGAAGAACCGTGTGGCAGCAGAGATGTATCTGACTATGTTCTGCAAGAAGAGTGACACTGCGAAACAGTATGTACAGCAGTGGCTCCCGATTGTTGCAGCAGCACAGCTTGAGAAGAACAATGAGCTTGAGAAGGATTTCCTGATGAAGTGGATTGATGTCATGGATTATCAATAAAACATATTGACAATTTTCTATGTATGATGTAAAGTGTGAATAGAACGAAACCGGTACGAAAGTTCGTGCCGGTTTTTATAAAACTAAAACATAGAGATATTTCTATATTTCTATATAATGAATTGTTTATAGAAATATCTAATGTTTAAAAGGAGACGTTATGGGTGCGATTAAGACAGGCTGGGATTTTTTTCAGGACCAGATATTAGGTATGCACTGGCTGAAAGATCTCATAGGAAATCTGCTTGTAAAGGCAGGAATGGGGGAGAGTAGATTTCCCGGTGAATTTTTACATTTTTTTATTTATGATGTGATTAAGATTTTTGTACTGCTGGCGGTGCTTATTTTTCTGATTTCTTATATTCAGAGTTATTTTCCGCCGGAGAGAAGTAAGAAGATTATGGGAAGATTCCATGGTATCTGGGCGAATATTATCGGGGCATTGCTTGGAACAGTGACACCATTTTGTTCCTGTTCTTCAATCCCAATTTTTATGGGATTTACAAGTGCGGGACTGCCACTTGGTGTAACATTTTCATTTCTCATATCTTCTCCGATGGTAGATCTTGGTTCGCTTGTGTTGCTCATGAGTGTGTTTGGAGGCAAGATTGCGTTTGCATATGTAATTGTAGGTCTGATTGTGGCAGTCGTTGGAGGCACTTTGATTGAGAAGCTTCATATGGAAGACCAGGTGGAAGAGTTCATCAGACAGGCTCAGAATGTGGATATTGAATCCCCAAAGCTGACGGTAGGAGACAGAATGAATTATGCAAAGAATCAGGTGGTATCCACTGTGAAGAAAGTTGCACCATACATTTTTGTTGGAGTAGCAATTGGGGCGGCAATTCACAATCTGATTCCGGAGCATATAGTTCGAAGCATATTAGGAGAGCAGAAGTGGTATGCGGTGCCGCTGGCAACGGTAGTCGGAGTACCAATGTATGCGGATATTTTTGGAACAATACCGGTTGCAGAAAGTCTGCTGGCAAAAGGGGCAGGGCTTGGAACAATTCTGGCATTTATGATGTCTGTGACGACTATTTCATTCCCGTCACTGGTGATGTTGTCAAAAGCAATCAAGAAAAAGCTACTTGCAATATTTATCGGAATTGTGTGCATGGGAATTGTCATTGTAGGATACCTGTTTAATATATTTGGATATATGCTATGATAAAGATACCAGAAGATTTTTGAACAGTCAGGAAGGTGATTAGATAATGGATGATAAAGTGATGATAGATTATGCAAAATATGCCCGTATATTTAAGGTAATGTCAAACCCAAAGCGTCTGAAAATTATAGATATGCTTTCCGAAGGGGAACTTTGTGCATGCAAGATTCTGGAAGAGTTTCATATCACGCAGCCAACGTTATCTCATGATATGAAGGTAATGTGTGACCTTGGAATTGTGAAAGCGAGAAAAGAAGGAAAGTGGATGCAGTATTCACTGGATATAGAAGTTTTAAATGATGTGTATAAGACAGTCGGAAGACTTATGATACCAGGAGCTTATGCGGGACTTTTAAATTGTAATTGTAATACAGAAAGGGAGAATGAGAAGAATGAATCAGATTAAATTATATTTTCTGACAGGTTTTTTGGGATCAGGAAAGACAACACTTTTAAAGAATCTTTTAGAGAATATGGAAGGAATGAAAGTAGGAGTCATTCAGAATGAGCTTGGAAAAATCAGCATTGACGGAACAGTACTACAGAATGATGACATTCACATGGTAGAGCTGAATAGAGGATCTATTTTCTGTAGTTGTCTGCGACTTTCTTTTGTCGATGCGCTTGCGAAGATGTCACAGCAGGGATTGGAATATGTATTTGTTGAAAGTTCCGGTTTTGGAGATCCTTCCAATGCGGAGGAGATTCTGGAAGCTACAAAAGTACTGGTTGGGGAAGTATATGATTTCCGTGGCTGTATCTGTCTGGTGGACTGCTACAATTTTCTGGATCAGCTGGAGGATGAAATTACTATCGACCGTCAGTTAAAGCACTGCAACCTTGCAGTACTGACAAAAGTGGATCTTGTGGATCGAGAGAAGATTGAATTGATTAAAGAAAAAGTACAGGAGATTAATCCGGTCTGCCCAATTACAGAGAGTGAGAATGGCAATATTAAACGTTCATTTTATGATATGGATCTGATGAAGTATCAATGGGCAGAATGCGAGGAGACAACCAACTCAGCAGAGACAAAGCCAAAGACATTTTCCATGAACTTTGCAGGTGAGATTGAAAAAGACAAACTGGAAGCTTTCCTTGAGAGAATTGAGCCGAGTGTTTATCGAGCGAAAGGCTTTTTCAAGGTAAAAAATGAAGGCTGGGAGAAGGTCGATGTAGTTGGGAAGAAACTGGATTATGCGCCATATGAAGCGCAGGAGAAGTCAGAACTTGTATTTATCTCCAAGATTGGAATTGCACTGATCCGGGAGATTAAGAAAGCGTGGGATGAGTGTGTCGGACTTCCGATGGATCTGAAGAATTAGGATGGAATTTTAGTTGCCAAGCATACGACAAAAAGGTCCGGTGGACCTTTTTTAGTTGCCAAGCATACGACAAAAAGGTCCAGTGGACCTTTTTTAGTGAATGTGATGAGATAAGGAGTCAGATATGAATATAAAAGTAATTGGTAGTGGCTGTGAGAACTGTGATAAGACGAATGCAATTGTAGCAGAGTGTGTAGAGGAGCTTGGGATTGACGCGAAGATTGAGCGTGTTGCAGATCTGGTAGAGATTGTAAAGCTTGGAGTTATGACAGCGCCGTCTGTCATGATTGACGGAAAGCTTGTTATTTCGGGACAGGTACCATCAAAGAAACAGATGATGAAAGTGCTGAAAAAGTAAGGGAGACGAAAAGAGATGAACATCAGGATGATTGGTTTTGACCTGGATGGAACGCTTCTGACAACGGACAAGATTCTGACGGAGAGAACGAAGAAAGCATTGGAGGCAGCGGCAGATCAGGGAGTGATTCTGGTACCGGCGACGGGACGGCCATTATGTGGACTTCCAAAGGAACTTCTGGAGCTTCCGTTTATAAAATATGCAGTGACAGCCAATGGTGCCAGAATTTTGAAGACAAAAACAGAACAAGTTTTATCAGAAATGTTAATTTCGGTAGAAAAAGCGCGCGAAATATTGGATATTTTCTCAGATTATGATACACTACGAGATGTGTATTACGATGGAATCGGTTACTCAGAGAAAGAGAAGCTTGTCCATATTCAGGACTATGTCATGACGAAGGCCATGGGCGAATATATTCTTAATACTCGTGTCCCTGTTGAAAGTGTAGAAGAGAAGTTTGAGACAGAGAATCGAGGGACAGATAAAGTACAGGCTTTGTTCCGATACCAGACTGACAAGGAAGAAGCATGGAAGCGTATCCGTAAAGTGACAGGAGTGGAAGCAACCGGAGCATTGGAGAATAATATTGAGGTCAATGCAGAAGGTGTCCATAAAGGAATGGCTCTTTTGAAACTGGGCGAGATATTCGGGATCAGTCGGGAGGAAATTGCGGCATTTGGTGATGGATCCAATGATACGATGATGCTTAAGACAGTCGGAATGGGAGTTTCCATGGCGAATGGAATGCCGGAAGTGAAGGCAGCAGCAGACAGATTGACAGATTCCAATGATGAAGAAGGCGTGGCAAGATTCATAGAAAAATACATATTAAAAACTGAATAGGAGGGTAACTAATGTTAGATGTATTGAAAGTCATTTTGCTCGGAATCGTGGAAGGAATCACGGAGTGGCTTCCGGTCAGCAGTACAGGGCATCTGATTCTGGTGGGGAATGTTTTAAAACCGGGACTCAGTGATGCTTTTATGGAGATGTTCAACGTAGTCATCCAGCTTGGTGCTATTATGGCGGTCGTTGTTCTGTATTTTCATAAGTTGAATCCGTTTTCACCAAAGAAGACTCAAAAACAGAAGCTTTTGACCTGGCAGATGTGGATCAAAGTATTGATTGCCTGTGTACCGGCCGCTGTAGTGGGATTGCTTTTTGATGATATTCTGGATAAGATTTTTTATAAGCCGCTTCCGGTAGCTGTGATGCTGATTGTATATGGTGTACTATTTATTATAGTAGAAAACCGTAATGAAGGAAGAAAACCGGCTGTCCGCAGAATCTCTGAACTGGATATTAAGATGCTGTTGTGGATCGGTGCTTTCCAGATGCTGGCACTGATACCAGGAACTTCAAGATCAGGTGCAACAATTGTCGGTGCGCTGATCATCGGAGTATCCAGAGAAGTGGCAGCTGAGTTCACATTTTTCCTGGCAATTCCGGTCATGTTCGGAGCAAGTGCACTGAAGCTTATCAAATTCGGATTCCACTTTACAGCAGCAGAATTCGGATTCCTGATGCTTGGCTGTGTAGTTTCTTTTGGAATGTCTGTTATTGCGATTAAGTTCCTGATGAACTATATCAAGAAGAATGATTTCAAAGTATTTGGATATTATCGAATTATATTAGGTGCACTGATTATTCTGGTAGCACTATTTAAGATGCTACTTGGATAAAAATGGACTTGAGTTTTAGCTGAAACGTGTTAAAATATGTATTATGCAATAAATATGTATAATCATGCAGAATAAAATTTTAGGAGGACAGGGTTATGAAAATGAAAAAATTAACCAGCGTACTTTTGGTTGCAGCATGTGCGCTTTCATTAGTAGCATGTGGCGGATCAGGAGACAAAAAGGACAGCTCCAAGGGCGGTTCATCATCAAAAACAGCAAAGGTTATCGATATTGACCTTACAAATGAAGAGTATGCATTCGGAGTAGATAAGACTCAGCCAGAGCTTCTTGAGAAGACAAATGCATTTATTGAGAAAATTAAAGGTGACGGAACATTAGATAAAATCTGTGACAAATATTTTGGAAGCGGAGAGCCAGAGGCAGTTGAATCTGCAAAACTCGACAGCTCCAAAGATCAGCTTGTAGTTGCTACAAATGCAGCATTTGAACCATTTGAGTATACAAAGGGAGACAGCTACTACGGAATCGATATGGAGATCGCTAAGCTTCTTGCTGATGAGCTTGGAAAAGAGCTTGTAATTGAGAACATGGATTTTGATGCAGTATGTCTGTCTGTAAGCCAGCAGAAATGTGATATTGCTATGGCAGGTCTTACAATCAATGAAGAGAGAGAAGAGTATGTAACATTTACAGATTCTTACTATTCAGCATCACAGAGACTGATCGTACCAAGCGACAACACTACATTTGATGATTGCAAGAGCGCAGACGATGTAGCAGCACTTCTGGCTAAGACAGAGAAATCTGACAAGATTGGTGTTCAGGCCGGAACAACAGGTCAGTATTATGTAGAAGGAAGCGAGGACTGGGATTTCCCTGGACTTCCTGCAGAGTGTGTAACATATAAGAGTGGTTCCCTTGCAGTTCAGGATATGCTCAATGGAAACATTACATATGTAATCATCGATGCAGCACCTGCATCAGCTATTACAGAATCTATCAACGAGATGCAGTAATTCTCAAGTGATGGATTAGAAGAAGAGAGAGATTATGGGTAATTTTGATCAGAAAGTAAACAAGTTTATAGAGATTTTTGTGGAACAGAATGGCTATGCAAAAGTAATTCAGGGTCTGCAGAATACACTGTTAATTGCAGTGACAGGTTTAATCATTGGTATCATTGTTGGAACTTTGATTGCAACAGTGCGTGTACTTCCAAAGTATAAAACATTGCCAAAAGTATTGAATGGCATCTGCAGCTTTTATGTAGCACTGTTTCGTGGAACACCTATGGTAGTTCAGCTGTTGGTATTTTATTATGTACTACTTCCAATCATCGGACTGAAAATTACAGGAGTACAGGTAGCCATGCTTGTATTCGGACTCAACAGTGGTGCGTATATATCAGAGATTATGCGAAGTGGAATTCAGTCTGTGGATTCCGGACAGATGGAGGCCGGTCGTGCAGTTGGCTTAAGCTTTGGGACAAGCATGATGAAAATCGTGATTCCACAGGCAGTAAAAAATATTCTCCCGACTCTTGGAAATGAGTTTATTTCCCTGATCAAGGAGACTTCAGTTGTAAGTTTTGTAGGAGCAGCAGATCTCTATGTTGCATTTAACTATATTGGAAGTAACAGCTATGAATTCATGGTTCCGTACCTGGTAATGGCACTGATTTATATTGCACTGGTATTGATTATTTCCTTACTGATAAAATTGATGGAAAGGAGCCTGAAGAAGAGTGATAGACGTAATTAATCTGAAAAAAAGCTTCGGTGATGTCGAAGTGTTAAAAGGCATCGATATAACCATCAATAAAGGGGACATCGTAGCAATTATCGGACCGTCCGGTTCCGGTAAGAGTACATTCCTAAGATGTCTGAACTGTATGGAAGATCCGACGTCCGGACAGATTATTTTTAACGGTGTAGATATTGCAGATATGAAGGTGGATATTAATATTCACCGCCGTCATATGGGAATGGTATTCCAACATTTTAATCTGTTCAATAATAAGACAGTCATTGAGAATATTATGCTTGCACCGGTTTACACAAGATGCCAGGATCTGAAGAAAGCGAAGAGAAAGAAATTATTCGGAAAAGGTGGGGCAGATGCATCACTTGAAGGTCTGACAAAAGAGCAGATCAAGAAAGAAGAGAAGGAAAAGGCAATGTCCCTTCTTAAGAGAATCGGTCTGGAAGATAAGGCAGATGTATATCCGTCGACGTTATCAGGTGGACAGAAACAGCGTATTGCAATTGTACGCGCACTTGCTATGGATCCGGATGTCATTCTTTTTGATGAGCCGACATCAGCACTTGATCCAGAGATGGTAGGTGAAGTACTGGAACTGATGAAGCAGCTTGCAAGCGAAGGAATGACCATGGTAGTTGTAACACATGAGATGGGATTTGCAAAAGAAGTGGCTTCCAGAGTTGTATTTATCGACGAGGGAGTTATTAAAGAAGAAGCGGCTCCGAAAGAGTTCTTTGAAAATCCGAAAGATGCACGATTAAAAGAATTTTTATCAAAAGTATTATAAGAGATTATAAAAAAGATATAAAGAGACAGAGTGGAAAGAAATCCATCCTGTCTCTTTTTGCGTATGTGAAAATGTGGTATAGTAGAAACAACAAAGTTATCACAGATAAAAATGCCTATTAGACATAGAAAGAGGCAGTAGAAAAGAACAATATTGACACCAAGGAGGAAATATAATTATGGCTTTTTTTGACAGAATGAAAGATTCACTTACAACAGCAGGACAGGAAGTTTCTCAGAAGGCGAAGAATGCAACGGAGAATGTCAGATTGGGAAATTTGATCAAGAACAACGATAAGATGGTAGATAAATTGCTTTACCAGGTTGGTCTGAAATATTATGAAGCACACGGACAGGAAGAGGGAACAGAATATCAGGAGTTATTTGCAGAGATTAATCGTCTGAAATCAGAAAATGCTGCATATCAGCAGGAGTTGGATAATCTGGCAGCTACAAACAAATGTCCTCAGTGTGGATTTGGTAACAACGCAGGTGCAAAATTCTGCATCAGTTGTGGAGCGCCACTGAATCAGACTCCGGTTGCACCGGCACAGTCAGCACCTGGAAAATGTTGTGACAAATGTGGAGCTTTGAATGACGCGGAAGCCTTATTCTGTACGGAGTGTGGAAATCGGTTAAATACACAGCCGGCGCAGCCAATGACCTATACAGTGCCGGAAGCAGACGAGGTAGTTGAAACGACAGTAGCAGAGGCTATGCCAGAGGAATCTGAATCCGAGAAAGTTGACTCAAAGGAAGTTGACTCAGAGGAAACAGTGGCTGAAGTCTCAGAGAAAACAGTGACTGAAGTAGACGATACGCAAGAGCCGGTAACAGAAAAAAATCCGGCATGCTGTGCAAAATGTGGAGCACCATTGGAAGAAGATGCGTTATTCTGTACATCATGTGGAGCAAGAGTTTAGGGGAGTTCTAAAGAAGCTGAAATTCGGTTAAAAGAGACTGTCGGAGGCATTCTTGAAAAAAGAAGATAAGGAAGAGAGTAAGGAGGAACAGCTATGGCAAAATTTTGTTCAAAATGTGGCAATGAGCTGAAAGAAGGAGCAAGGTTCTGTTCTGTGTGTGGAAACCCGGTAAAGCAGGTACAGAGCGCACAGAGTGCGGCAACAGCAGCAGGAACTAATGAAGAGAGACAAGGAGTGTATTCACAGCAGCAGGGATTTACTGCCCAGGATATGCAGTATCAGCAGATGGCAGGATCTGCTGCACCAGTGAAGAAAAATAAAAATTTATGGCTGCTTGCAATCCCGGCAGCGCTTCTTGTAATTTTGCTTGTAATTTTCGGAATCAAAGCCGTTCTGTCACCGGCATATTTAAAACCTGTCAAATACATGGAAAAAGCATTCAATAAGCAGGATATTGATCTGATGAAAAAAGCAGTGCCGGATGAGTATGCAGAATGGATGACGGATGATATTGTAGATTATATGTTTGATCTGGACAGTGATTATAAAATTACGATTAAAGTTACCGATAAAGAAAAAATTGCAAAAAAAGATCTGGAAGAAACTCTGATTGATGATTATTATGTTCTGGACAGCATTGCTGAAGATGCAAAGGCGGGATATATTCTGGAAGCAGAGGCAACATTAAAACAAGACGGAGAAAAAGATACACAGGATATTACACTTGTAGTGGTCAAAGTAGATGGAAAATGGGTGATTGTCTCCGGATTATAAAAATAATGAAAAGAAAGACGGGAACAAAAGTTATGCAGGAACAGACAAAGGAAAACAAATTGCCAGTAGTGTTACTGACGGTCATAATTGTAGTATTACTTGTAGGAAGCATTGTAATAGGAATATTTGGCGGTGGAGGAAAGAAAGTTGAGACTGCTGTTTCAAAGAAGGATATTAAAGCTGCAAGAGAGGCAGCAGAGCTTTCAGATGAGGGGGAAGTTCAGACGATTGCAATCGACAAAGATATTATTGTGAATGCTGGTGGGACTGGAAGTGCAGATGAGAAGAGCGAAATGCAGGATTCACAGACAACAGAGGATTCCCAGACAGTACAGAACACGGAAGATTACATTTTCCCGAATAGTTCCTCAGTACTTCTAACAGATGCAGAGGTGTCCGGAATATCAAAAGACCAGCTCAGAATTGGAAGAAATGAAATTCTTGCCAGACATGGAAGACGTTTCAACGACCAGGCACTGCAGCAGTATTTTGACAGCAAAAGCTGGTATAACGGAACCATTAGTCCGGACGAGTTCGATGCAAATTTAGATTCCAGATTGAATGATGTGGAACGTGCCAACATCGAAATCATCAAGAAGTATGAGTAACAGGGGGGATGAGAAATGTTTTGTCCAGAATGTGGATATAAGAATGTAGAGGGTGCGGCTTTCTGTGAGAACTGCGGAACGAAACTTACAGGAATGCCGGGAAATATAAATCCAAAGGAAACCTCCTATAAAAAAACAGGAGAAAAAGCAACAAAGAAAAGCGTATCATTGGGGAAGATAAATAAGATGCTTCTGATAGAGATACCAATCGCAATGATCAGTCTGTTAATATTCATTATGGTCTTCCAGGCAAAATTCAGCGCCAAAAGTGTGGTAGAGCGTTATGTGGAAGGGATGGGTGACGGAAACTGGAATCAGGTTTATGATACACTTTATCTTAATGATTCCGGAGACTTTATGTCAAAGCAGGCATTTGTTACTTCCCAGACTATCAATGGAATAAAATGGGATGAGGCTCTGGAAGTTCAGAAGATCCGCAAAAAGACAAGCAACACATATCGTGTAAAATACAAAGGCGATAATGGCGTCCAGAGAATCGATGTAAAGGTAAAAAGAAGAGGTCTTACATGGAAAGTTGATGAAGCGGATACATTTCTTTCAAAAAACTTTTCTGTAGCGGTTCCGAAAGGTGCAGAGATTAAAATTGATGGAATTACACCAGATTCAAAACTGAAATCCCAGGATGAGATTGAAGGAATGGATACCTATACCATTAAGAAGATATTTGGAACAAGTCATTATGTAGAAATCAGCGGTTCTGACATTGAGACTACAAGTGCTGTACTTGAGTCATACGATGAACCTACTGTTATGACAGCCGGATACAGTAAGGCTACGGTGGAACAGATGGCAGATCAGGCAGTAAAAGATCTGAACAACATTTTCCAGGGAGCTGCCGCAAACAAACGTTTCAGTGATCTCGATATTTTGAATAATATGTATGCGGATGAAAAAGATTCTGCAATCAGAAAATATGAGAGTGCGAGGGACGATTATTTTGAAAATGGAAATAACAGCTGGGAGTTTCTGAACTATACAATAACGAATTGTGAGGCTCAGGCACAGATGATCACAAGAGATCAGAAACAACTGATTGAGGTGACGATCAAAGGTGATGCTCAATGGGAAAAGAATTATGTCTACTATGATGGAGACAAGGAGAGAGAGACAGAGACAGAAGATGCAGAACATACATTGTATTACATTGATGATGGTGGAACATGGAAATTGTATGATTTAGATCTTTGGACCTGGTAAAATATGAACTGGAAAAGGAAGAGACAAAAATGTTTTGCGAAAAATGTGGAAAGAAACTGGAAGATGGAGTGAAATTTTGTCCAAGCTGTGGAAACCGGGTAGAAATACCGGAAAATCAGACAGATACGGTTCATGAACAGCCGGAAAAAAGTAAGAAATCCAGAAAAAAAAGTAAATTACCACTTGTTCTAATTGCGGTGCTGGCAATTATTTTGATTGTAGGCGGAATTTTATACGGAACGGTCGGCCTTGATATGCAGAAAGATAAGCTGGCTGTGAAAATAAAAAAAGCTGGAATCCCACAGTACACGGAAGAAATGAACGAAATTGTGGATGAATGGGATGATTTTGGAATATTCAGCATTTCTGATAAAAGAAATGATCTTCATAAGCTGAAAAAGATTGTAAATTATTTGGATGAGTACAACACAGCAGTGGATGAGTACAAATCCATGAATAAAGAAAAAGAGCAGTATGCGTTAGATGAGGATAGTTACAAAGAATATGAAAACGCACTTCATGACTGTAACGATGCGATTGAGCAGAAAAATCCGGAGTCACTTATAAATGCAGTCGAGATTGCAAAAGAAACACTGAAGGATTTGAAAAAAGCAGATGATAGCTATGTAGAAGACCGGGTAAAGATGTATGAGGGACTGGATCTTAAAGATGCCGGGGACGATGTTGTCTCCGGATATAAAAAGAATCTGAAAGAGATTCAGGATTTGACTGGAAAAGGGAAAAAAGATTACAAAGCTATTAAGGAAGCATTTTCCAAGATGGATCAGATCGTGTACCAGTACATAGAGCCAAAGAATCAAGCAGTCGTATCCATCCAGCAGATTGATGCCAGTGAATTTCCAACTGTAAAACTATATATGAGTATCAAAGATAAGACAACCGGAAATGTAATTGAAAATCTGGATGATGCATTTTTCTATATCAATAAGCAGGATGCAAATGCAAAGTATGTAAAACAGGTCGTGAAATCAGCGAACCAGTTGAACGAAAAAGAAGCGTTGAAAGTAGATATGGTAGCTGATGTCAGTGGAAGTATGGATGGTTCCCCCCTAAACGAGGCAAAACAGGTAATGTCGGATTTTGTCGGAAGCGTGCAGTTTGACGCAGGAGATCTCGTGGAATTGACATCATTTTCAACCGGAGTATGTCTGGAACAGGAATTCAGTGATGATGCTGCAACATTGACCAATGATATCAATAATCTTGTTACAGGTGATATGACAAGTCTTTACGATGCACTTTACACAGCTGTTGAACGTGTAGCAGCACAGAACGGTGCAAGATGTGTGATTGCATTTACTGATGGAAATGACAATTACAGTAACTGTACAAAAGAAGATGTGGTAAATGTTGCAAATCGCTATCATGTACCGGTATTTATTATTGGAATCGGTTCCATTGATTATGCCGATGTAAATGATATTGCAACTCAGACCGGAGGCATGTATTATAACGTCAGCGATGTAACTTCCATGGATAAGATATACGAAGAAATCTATCAGATGGAAAAACAGCTCTATCTGGTGGAATTTGAAGATAATACAGGTGCAACTGTCGGGGATACCGCAAATATTCAAGCCGGATACCACAGTATCGATTATGGCGGAGAATGTGAATACACATACACTCCGAACGTTCTTATGAGTGCCCAGAGTAGGGATATATATACAGACGGTCCTCAGGCAGCAGTAGAAGGCTATCTGAAGAACTTCGACAGCGCCATGAATAAATCCGATTTTTCTCTGATATCCGGATATTTGAAAAATGGAAGCCCGATATACACAGAACAAGAAAAATATGTTCTGCGTGATATTACAGAACGATTGGATTCCTATGAACTGACAGACGTATCATATGCAGACACCAATAACTGCGTCATATCCACAAGAGAAACTTACTATGTACAAGTAAAAGGAAAACCATTACAACTTATGACCCAGGAATGTAAGTATAACGTAGAAAACCAGGGCGATAAGTGGCAGCTTACATCATTCGCGGATATTAAAGTCGTATCAAGAATCAAACAATAAAACAATCTTGGCATGGATGCTTTCCTGTAATTTACAGGAGGCATCCATTTTTTGTATAACAGGAAATTGCATTTTCTGTTATACAAAAAGCCTCCAGCAGAAAAATTTGATGAAACGTATTATTTCTTCAAATCAAATTCCTTGCTAAGATCTTCAGATATTTTCGTGATAGTACCAGGCTTGAAAATATTGCTTAGTTCTGCAATTGTGAGAGCTTCCTGATATTTTGTCCCGGCAGGAACTGTGGTGAGAGTCATATATTTGGCAACACCGGAATGAAAATCAACCCGCGATTCTAAAAACAGTTCGAAAGAAGCGAGGGCAGAGGTGGCATAACCTATATAATAAAATGGCTCTTCAAAAACATGATCTATATAAGCCCAGGATGTGTCATCGCTGATGAAATTGTTATATTCATCACTGACATTTTTCCAAATCTGATCCAGTTTTTTAATATCCAGATCCGGAGTCGTATAGGAACGATATTCCGCTTCATTTATTGTAAATCCATCTGCAACAGAAGCCATCATATCAAAAATAACAAAGGAAGCCAGGGCATCGCCACATTCCGGATAATAGGTATCATAATAATCATAGCAGATTAATTCTAATCCTTGCGACATGATCTCTGAGACATCGGTTATATCGCGAGAATCAAATGGATGAGCAGGATTGTGGTAATAATAATTGTAGTGTCCGAATTCATGCAGGAGGGTTGAATAATCGGAGACGGTCTCATATGGAGAACTGTAAATATAAGCATCATTGTAGGCAGGCAGTGGTGCAGAAAAACTCAAGGCCGGATATTTCAGAGAAGACGCCTCGACATCATACAAAGTATTTTTTTGCAAATGAATCAAGGATTCCTCCAGTGCAGGACAGACTTTTTGAATACATTTGCGAAGCCGGTGGATTTTTCCCTCTCCACGGTCATGGTTTTCGTCATATACAACATAAATAGAATCATCCTCAGTGACGGAAGATACATATTCGTGAAATACAGGTATGAAATGATCTTTCACTTCATTTTCGATTTTCTTTAGATCGGTCATTGTGTAATCACGACCATATTCAACGGCATAGACAAAATCAGGGTAATTGGCATAACCGAAAGACTGAGCAAAAGCATTGTTCGTATTTACAAGGTCAATGTAGAGCTGTTTGAGTTCTTGTTCTTTGGCGCCCTGTGTGATCAGAGCCTCATAACGTTGGATTAATTCGTTTTTTTGTTGCTTCAGTGCAATTGCTTCATCAGAATAGATCAGTGAATTTTCTATCCGGGAGGCTTTATCTTCTCCAATGTAAGAACGAAAGACATCGCTGTATTGGGAAGATAAGGCACGCTGAAACAGACTGGAGGTTTTTTCAAAACTATCAGTATAGGCAGATTCTTTGCTATGATAACGCTCCGCTTTTTCCTGGCTTTCGGTATCCAGATAATACGCATATTGCGCTAAAGTCGCATCAGTCAAAAGCATGTTCAGCTGTTTGCATAACTGATCATAGAGACCGAGAATCCGTTCTTCATTACCATCACTGTCAAGAGCGGTATGAAATTCATTGAAGGTAGATTTAAAGGTATCGATATCGATAGAATCCATAGAACGGTCAGTCAGGGAAAGGTTGGAACGGTTGAAATGATCCGTATACTTGAAGTCTGAATAAGGTTTGACCGTTTCTTTTGCAGATATATGATTCTTGACGTCGGTATGCTTTTGAGACGAGTCACGGTTATTGCAGCCGGAGCATATAAATGCAGCCAACAGGCAGGAACAACATACTGTTAAGAGTAATAAATATTTTCTTTTCATAAGGCAACCTCCTTTTAAAATATCAGCTGGGAGTCAATCCCCCAGCTGATATAGCCTCCTGCAGGATTGCAGAGATGCGCAGTAGAAGTATGTCATGCAATTGCATGACGCGCACCTCGCAGCAAGAATGCCTCGGCATTCTTGAATGGATGATTTGTCTTTTTTGGTTGAAACAGTATAACAGGTTTGTAAGGCATCTACAAGGATAGAAAGATCTAATTTTCAGGAAAATGATTGACGAAATTTGAGGCAAAAATCTGTGTATTTTTGAAGGTGGATTTTGCTTTTGTGGGAGTAGTTCTTCATGATACAATGAAAAAAACAATACTTGGCTTATCACAAGAAAAAAGATTCATGGCAGGTAAATCATATAGGAGAGGAGAAAAGGGTCATGGTAAAAAGAATATTAGGTGGAATTTTATTTATATGTATTGGATTTTTTTTGATGATTGCTTCAATAAAAATGATTTTTGTGGATGATCCAAAGGCAAAGAAGCTTTTAAGTGAAGCCGTCTATGTCACGACAGATACGGTAGATCCGGCAAATGATGGAAAAGCCGTTATCGTATCGGCGCCTTTTAAGCTCGTTGAACCGGCGTATGATGATGAAATGGGGCTTACCTTAGACAGTATTCGTATTTCACGCAAGAAAGAGAGGACGGAGTATGAAAGAAAACAAAATGATGAGGATGGTTGGAAGGAAAAGTTAGTGTGGAATCAAGAGGGGGCTTCGGAGGAATATATAGGAGAAGGAATGGTTGGTGGATACACGCTTTCCGAGGATTTTATCCATATGATCCGAATGACCGGCACCTGGAAAGACTATGATGAACAGGTATTAAAAGAACTTGGTTACGCCTTTGTATCGGATCCATCATATAGTCAGGGATATTTTATAGAACCACTGGATCAGACAGAAAGATCTTACCAATATTATCTGGAAAATGATATCCGTTATTCTTATAGTTATGCAGATTTCAAGGATGGCGATAAGGTGACGGCTATCGGTATTCAAGACGGACAAACGTTAAAAAAAGCACCTGGAATGACGGAATATTTGATGAAAGGTGAAATGGATATGGAAACTGCAATAAAAGAAGGTGGTGCCGCAGGGATTGGATTGAAGATTTTTAGTATTGCGATTTCGTTGATCTTTATGCTTGGCGGTGTACTGATGTTTGTAATAAAGAGGTGATTCTATGTCAATAATATGGGCTGGGGCAGTTGAAATCGCACTTGCATGGGCGGTTATACTGGGCGTAAAAATTGCAAGTAATGCATTTGAATGGAAATTCGAGCATCTATTGCCGAATTACTGGTATCCGGTTGTAAAAAGAAAATTAGCAAAACCAGAGACAGCAACTTTAAAAGATAAGGGAATACCAAAAAAAATATCCGATGAACTGGAAGGCCTGCTGGCATTTATGCAAGGCGGCAGTTTGCAAAATAGCAGAATTCGAATGGATCGTACTTTTCAGGATAAGATAGAGCACGAGACAAAGCAACTGAAAAAAAGAGGTCTGGCAAGACAATTTCATTTTACAAATTTAAAATTGTCGGAGAAGAATGAAAAAAAGAAAGATTTCAGACATTGGAGCGATGCTGGACGTGAATGGAGAGAAGTTATCGTAGAAGCGTCTGTTTCGGACAAATATCTAAGCAAAGATAAGAAAAAAGTACTTCATGAAACAATCTATCCTTACGGTGCGATATTACTTCGTCAGTCACGTCACATTCGACATACAGATAAGGCAGATAAGGACAGAAAAAAGGAACAGACATTTTACAGTGAATATTCACAGATGATTTGCCCAAGCTGTGGTGCGCAGTTAAATTTAAAAGGAAACGAAACGAATTGTCCTTATTGTGGCGCCTTTATACAGAGTCAATTTTACGATTGGCAGACAGAAGATTTTCGAATCTATCACCTTCCAGATCCGAATGCAAGGAATCTGTTATACACAGGCGGACTGATCCTGGCACTATTTTTACCGGCAGTTCCATGTATACGCTTCATCTCAAATATGTATCTTGCATTTGGTCTTGCATTTGTATTGACCATTTTAGTAGCTTTTGGAATGCTCTCTTTCATAACTCCGAAATTAGAGAAAGAGGAAAAGTTGAAAGAACAGATTGTCCGATATGACGAAAGCTGGCTGGCAAGTAACATCAATGAAGCATTGTATAAATCCGTACTCACACCGGAACTACTTACATATATTGTTGACGATATAAAGATAAAAAGCGTAGAAAATACAGAAGATACAACGACAATTTCAGTGAGTGCAAAATTGCGCAGGACTATTTTGGAAAATGATCAGCATATTGTCGTGAAAAACGAAAAAGAAAATTGGACGCTTTCAAGAGCACTACATCCAAATCGATTAAAATCAAAAGGACAGGACATTGTAATAGAAAAAGAATGCCCAAGCTGTGGCGCCAATTATGTTCCGGATGAGAAAGGCTGCTGTTCCTATTGTGGATATAGTTTGAAAGTTGATAACTCAAAGTGGAAAATAAATGCCAGTGAGAAAAGAAATATGTCTACTATAGTATAGTCGAAAGTAATATATTAATAAAATGTTTGACATAGAATAAGCAGACTGTTAATATAATATTAGAAAAGGTGCTACTGATGACGGTTCGCCTGATTTGTTAATTAAAAAAATAACCGCTTAACTTGTCAGGTTAGGGGCGGTTATTTTTGCGTCTTGGAATCATGCCATGCAAAGCGAACCGCCATCAACACGTCAACGTGTAGTAACACCTAAAAATATTTTAACAAAATAAATATATTTTATCAATATAATATTTCTAAAACAATAAGTAATGTCTTGATAGAATGGAAATATCATAAAATGCTTTGAAAAGCAGTAGAAGTCGTAGTGTAATATAAGAGAGCATGCATCGATCTGACTACTGTGCAATGAAGATGAGACATAAAAAACGTGCTAGTTCATACTGGCACGTTTTTCGTATTCAATGGCTCATCGGAATGGTTTGCACAGGGAAGGAAGAGGCATGCTCTCTTATTAATACACGAAAACTATACTTTACAAACATTTTACAATCCCGCCGTTTTTGATTTTACATTCTCCTTTTATGATAATAACTGTCGACGAGGTAAATAATAAAAAAAGAATTATTGTACAAGACAAAAGGAGATTACGAAAATGAAATTGAAAAAGTTTATTGCAATGGCAGCAGTAGTTGGAATGGTAGCCGGACTGGCAACTGGATGTGGTGGATCAAATTCTGATTCAAGTGCTGACTCTACAGGAAGTGATGCCAAGACAGAAGCAAGTGCAGATTTTGACACATCATCAGATATCACAATCGTTTCCAGAGAAGACGGTTCAGGAACAAGAGGAGCATTTATCGAGCTGTTCGGTATAGAAGAGAAAGATGCAAGCGGACAGAAAGTAGATAACACAACAGCAGAGACACAGATTACAAACAGCACATCTGTTATGCTGACAACAGTAGCAGGTGATGATTATGCAATCGGTTATGTATCTTTAGGATCTCTTGATGATAGTGTTAAAGCTCTTAAAATCGACGGAGCAGAGGCTACAGCAGACAATATCAAATCTGGAGATTATAAAGTAGCAAGACCATTCAATATTGCTACAAAAAAAGGTTCTGATAATGAACTTTCAAAAGACTTTATCAGCTTTATCATGAGCAAAGAAGGACAGCAGGTTGTATCTGAGAATGGTTACATCGGAGATGACAGCGCAGCAGCATTTTCCGGAAGCAATCCTTCAGGTAAAATTGTAGTTGGTGGTTCTTCTTCTGTATCACCGGTTATGGAGAAACTGATCGAGGCTTACAAAGCAGTGAATAAAAATGCAGAGATCGAGCTTCAGACAACAGATTCTACAACAGGTATGACGTCAACAATCGACGGAAGTTACGATATCGGTATGGCATCTCGTGAGTTGAAAGATGATGAGGCAGCAGAACTTGACAATCAGGTAATTGCTACAGATGGTATCGCAGTAATCGTAAACAAAAACAATACAGCAGATGAGCTTTCAAGTGATCAGGTAAAAGCAATCTATACAGGTGAAGCTCTTACATGGGATGAGGTATTGAACTAATATGAAATCAAAAGCATGGACGGAAAAATTCATGCAGGGAGTGTTCTTGATAGCCGCCTGCGCTTCGGTGCTGGCGGTTGCACTCATTTGTATTTTTCTTTTTGCAAATGGTGTCCCTGCAATGAAAGAAATTGGATTTGGCAGATTTCTCTCGGGAGTGATCTGGAGACCGAACAACGATATATATGGAATTCTTCCTATGATCGTAGGAAGTCTGTATGTTACAGCAGGAGCAATCATCATCGGAGTTCCGATTGGAATTCTCACAGCAGTATTTATGGCATTTTATTGTCCGAAACGGATTTACAGACCATTAAAAGCGGCAACAGAATTACTGGCAGGTATTCCCTCTGTTGTATATGGTTTCTTTGGACTGGTTGTTCTTGTACCGGCGATCCGCACATTTGGAAAAAGTTTACATCATGCAGGGCTGATTCGGTCAGCCGGAAACGGAAGCAGTATTTTAACCGCTTCACTGTTACTTGGAATGATGATACTGCCTACAATCATCGGACTGACAGAGTCTTCCCTTCATGCAGTTCCGACACAGTATTATGAAGGTGCGGTAGCACTTGGGGCAACACATGAACGTGCAATTTTCCGTGTTGTCATTCCGGCAGCAAAATCTGGTGTAATTGCAGCACTGGTGCTTGGAGTGGGACGTGCGATTGGAGAGACGATGGCAGTTATCATGGTAGCCGGAAACCAGGCAAGAATGCCGGGAAGTATCTTCAAAGGTGTTCGTACACTGACGGCAAATATTGTAATTGAAATGGGATATGCAGCAGGACTTCACAGAGAAGCGCTGATTGCGACAGGTGTAGTACTTTTTGTATTCATTCTGATCATCAACTTCTGCGTAGCGTTATTGAACAGGGGGAACAGTCGTGAGTAGTAATGAAATAACATTAAAACAAAAAGCAAAATCATATTTAAAGACACCGGGATCACTTTTGGTCATGCTTCTGGTCATGTTCTCGGCGATCATTACATTTACAGTGTTGATATTTTTGATCGTGTATATTCTTGTACATGGCGTTCCGTATCTGAAGCCTTCCCTTTTTTCATTACATTATAATTCGGAAAATGCTTCTTTAATGCCGGCGCTTATTAATACGGTGATCATGACATTTTTCTCACTGCTCATTGCGGTGCCACTTGGTATTTTTTCCGCGATTTTTCTTGTAGAATATGCAAAGCGTGGAAATAGATTTGTAAATGTCATCAGACTGACAACAGAGACACTGCAGGGAATCCCTTCTATTGTATATGGTCTGTTTGGAATGTTATTTTTCGTAACAACCTGTCACTGGGGATTTTCTATTTTAGCCGGTGCATTTACACTGGCAATTATGATTCTTCCGCTGATCATGAGAAGTACTGAAGAAGCGTTAAAGGCTGTTCCGGATTCCTACAGAGAAGGAAGCTTTGGACTGGGTGCCGGAAAGCTCCGTACCGTATTTCGCATTGTACTTCCGTCTGCAATTCCCGGAATTCTGGCCGGTGTCATTCTTGCAATCGGACGAATTGTAGGAGAGACAGCAGCACTGATCTACACAGCAGGTACGGTTGCAAAAGTTCCGGGCAGCCTTCTTGGTTCAGGTAGAACTCTTGCAGTCCACATGTACAATCTGGCAAGTGAGGGACTGTATATGGATCAGGCTTATGCGACAGCAGTTATTCTGCTTGTACTGGTTGTGCTGATCAATACATTATCCGGAGTCGTAGCGAAAAAACTTACAAAGTCATAATTGGAGAGAAAAATATGAGCAAAATCAGTATAAAAAATATGAATTTATATTATGGCGATTTTCATGCACTGAAGGATGTCAATCTGGAGATTGAACCGAATAAGATCACTGCATTTATCGGACCTTCCGGTTGTGGAAAATCAACATTATTAAAATCTCTGAACCGGATGAATGATCTGGTGGAGGGATGCAAGATCCAGGGAGATATCCGTCTAGACGGCAAAGACATTTTCAAAGAAATCGACGTAAACCTTTTGAGAAAACGTGTTGGAATGGTATTCCAGAAACCGAATCCATTTCCAATGAGTATTTATGATAATATCGCATACGGACCGAGAACTCACGGAATTCATTCCAAGGCAAAACTAGATGATATCGTAGAAAAATCATTGCGGGATGCAGCAATCTGGGATGAGTGTAAGGACCGGCTGAAGACAAGTGCTCTTGGGATGTCAGGTGGACAACAGCAGAGACTTTGTATTGCGAGAGCCCTTGCGGTGCAGCCAGAAGTTCTTCTCATGGACGAACCAACTTCTGCACTGGATCCGATTTCAACATCGAAGATTGAAGACCTTGCGATGGAACTGAAAAAAGACTATACTATTGTCATGGTAACTCACAATATGCAGCAGGCTGTCCGTGTATCTGACAATACTGCATTCTTCCTGTTGGGCGAAGTGATCGAGTATAACGATACAGAAAAATTATTCTCTATTCCTTCTGACAAGCGTACAGAAGACTATATTACAGGGAGGTTCGGTTAAGATATGCGTAATAAGTTTGATATGCAGCTGGAACGTCTCAACAGCCAGCTGACCCATATGGGAGAGATGTGTGAGATTGCAATTACCAGAGCAACGAAGGCTTTGGAAGATGGTAAGATTGACGAGGCGAAATCTGTCCAGGAGGCAGATGAAGAGATTGACCAGTTAGAAAAAGACATCGAACGTCTTTGTCTGAAGCTTCTGTTACAGCAGCAGCCGGTAGCAAGAGATCTTCGCCAGATTTCAGCGGCACTTAAGATGATCACAGACATGGAACGAATTGGAGATCAGGCATCTGATATTGCGGAGATTATTATTTCTGAAAAGAAGGCTGAGGCAGCAGATATTCCGGTTATTGTGAAGATGTCTGAAGCAGCAGCAAAGATGGTTCGGGACAGTGTGAATGCTTATGTGGAAAAAGACCTGGAGTTGTCACGTGCTGTTATCGAATACGATGATGTTGTAGATGAGATGTTCGAGGAAAATAAAAAACAGCTGATCGATTACATTTCCAAGAATGGCGGAGAAGGTGGAAAGGAAGCCATTGATCTGATCATGGTCGCAAAATACCTGGAGAGAATTGCAGATCATGCGACCAATATTGCAGAGTGGGTAGAATTTTCCATTACAGGAATCCACAAGGAGAGCAAAGTATGATATTTTGTGTAGAAGATGATAGTAACATTCGAGAATTAGTCATATATACACTTGAGACCACGGGCTTTAAAGCGCGTGGTTTTGAGGATGGAAAGGAATTTTTAGAAGCATTGGCACTGGAGACACCGGAATTAATTTTATTAGATATTATGCTTCCGGGAATGGATGGGCTGGAGCTCTTAAGCAAATTAAAAGCGTCACCGAAGAACCGTGATATTCCGGTCATTATGTTGACAGCAAAAGGTGCAGAATATGATAAAGTAAAAGCACTGGATGCCGGGGCAGACGATTACGTGACCAAACCATTTGGAATGATGGAGCTTGTATCCAGGATCAAAGCAGTCCTTCGAAGAACACAGAAAGATATACAGGATCCACAGGACGTCATTGTTCTTGGTGACATTGAGATGAATACGAAAAAACATGAAGTAACTGCAGATGGAGAAGTTGTGACATTGACGCTCAAAGAGTATGAACTTTTGAAGCGCCTTATGAAGAACCCGAACATTGTCATGACACGAGACTGTCTGCTGGAAGACATCTGGGGATACGATTTCGACGGTGAGACGAGAACTGTCGATGTACATGTAAGAACACTTAGACAAAAACTTGGCAAAAGCGGAGAGAAGATCGAAACAGTCCGTGGCGTCGGATACCGCATGTCAGAATAAGATAAAGTAGTAGAACACAGGAGACGGGAAGGGGACGGGAGCAACGGAGCCAAGGCGAGTATGCCCCGTCCCCAAAGCGAGGCGCAAGCCCGCTCAAGAGGCTCACCCGTCCCCAAAGCGAGGCGCAAGCCCGCTCAAGAGGCTCACCCGTCCCCAAAGC